>OZ260079.1:6107237-6412599 GCA_965284365.1 Phragmitibacter sp. | reverse complement strand
ACGAAAAACGAGACGAAACCGACGAGCATAATTGAATGGCCTGCGCGAATCTCAATCTTTCCGGTTCCGCAGTCGAGCATCAAGCGGTCCGCACGAAACGTCTGTTTGATGCCTAAAGCATCGACGGCCGTAGCCTGAACTATGGGTGATAACATTAGGATCAGATTACCACCCCGACGCCTCCAAAGCTCCGCAGGGCTTCAGAATCACTGCGCATATTTCAGGATTCTGTCTGCCCACGCAAATTCAGCCGATATCGGTGGGTGACTGAAAGTGGCTTGGTATTGCTCTTTCTTCAGCGACTCACGTCCATCACGACGGCGCTGCCCCCCATAAACACGCGATAGCGATCATGGTATCCTAGCCGCCTGCAGCGATGAGGCCACTGGCGGTGACCGCGATAAGGCAGACGAGCAGGATGACTAGCGGGCGCTGAGTGGTGGAGTCGTTGGCGGGCAAAGCGACATCAGCCTCGGGAGTGCGACGCTGATTCCGCAGTCGTCGCTCGAAAAGGCTCGTTTCGCCTGCACCTCATCCTGCGGCTGCAAGATGACGGTGACGAATTCGATGTCGGCATGTTCGTCGAGGCGCTCTTGCACCTTGGCGACGCAGTTGCCGCAGGTCAAGCCGGTGACGGGAAGGGTTTGCCGAGTGCTCATGGTGATGGAGGTCGTGGCAAATCATTGCAAAAGGACAAAGCTGCCATCGGGCTTGGCATACGCAGCGGCGTAGCTAGAGCCGGGCAGCTTTTCGCCATCGCCGGATGCGGTAACGTGGCCCTGCGCATCCATGACATCCCAATGCAGACTGCCCGCCTTGCCCCAGCCGGAGCCGATGACACTGGCGATGAGCGTCTGGCCTTCCGCGTTCTGAGCAAGGACGGGATGTTTGGCTTTCTGCGGACCGATTTTCTGCGCGTCACTGGCGGCAGCACCCATCAGACCGGTGACGATCTGGCCGTCATTTTCCCAGGCGGCACGCAAAGTCTGCGCGGTTGGCATGAGGCTGGCGCTGCTCATGGGGCACATGGCGACGCGCCAGACGTCGAGCTTAGTCAGAGTGCTAACCCCAGCCTTGCTTGTGATCAATGTCATGCCGCGCTCAGTGGGCGTAGCAGCAACGCGATAGAGCACGTTGAGGGTGTCATCGACGGCTAGATGCGCGCGGAGGGAGCAGCAAGCGCAGACGCCGGGTTGCCCGTCATTCAACGGCGTGGGCGCCGAGAAAGTGCCGCCGTCATCGGTGGAATAGCGCACATAGACAAGGCGCTTGGCTTCAGCTGTGGTTCCAGCAGGCGCGGCGTGCCAGACGATGCTGACGTGGCCTTTTTCATTGGCGGCGATGGAGGCACCGCCATCCAGCGCGGTGGTATCGCCCATCAGGTTTTGCTGTGGGGTGAAAGCCTTCGAGCCTGACGCAAGCCGGGCATAAAGGAGCGGTGCGCGCATCATCATTTCCCTTTTGCCACCCGTGTTGCCGTTCCAGATGACCTGCACGCTGCCGTCTCTACCCAGCGCGATTTGCGCGCCGCGTATGGTGCCTGCGGCGATGGCGGAACGCGCTTCACTGTTCACGGTGATGGGTGTGCTCCATTCACCACCTTCCACCCGACGTGACGTGTAGCGAATGTCACAAGCCTTGGGATCGCCTTTGAGATAGACGAGATGCACGAGGCCTGCGGGCGTGACGACAACTTGCGGCTGGATGCCTGCCTGCGGGAGTGGCTGAACCTCCACCTGCGCGTGCATGGCAAGTGGTAGAAGCAAAAATGAGAGACGGAAATATTTCATGTTGGTAGCTAACACGATCTATCGTGCAGGACTTCGCGAGAAGCCTACACGGCAGATGAGGGGTGGACGCTTTACTTGGGCAGCTTAGCGCGATATTTGGCCTGGTTGGCCTCAAATTTCTTGATGCAGGGTTTGCAGCAGAACTTGACCTGTTGGCCGTCATAGACCTTGGTGATCTCACCGCCCATGCTGTCGAGGTCGTTGTCGCTGACAAGGCAGGTTTTGAGCGTGTAAGGCTTGGCCTTTTCAGCGGCTTTGACGGATTCGGGGGCGATGCAGACGGCAAGGCTAAGGCCCAGCAGGGCGGTGGTGAACAGGCTGCGTAGTGTCGTTTTCATGATATTCTTTGGGGTTTGTTAGTTTGGGTTTTTCGACGACGCGAGGGTCATCAGAAGCGGATAAGGACGCCGGCTCCGAGGCCGTAGTCGCTGTGGTAAGAGGCGGTGAGAGAGGCGCGGCGCGTGAGGGTGTAGTCGGCTCCGGCGCTCCATTCCCACTCGGTGCCGGTGTCGTAGAAAACCTCACCAAAGATGCCGAGCCGCGAGGTTAACTGGATGCGCTTGGCGAGTGTGAGGCGGGCGTCGCCTTCGCTGTCGAGACTGAGATTGGCCCAGACCATGAGAGGCAAGCGGTAGTTGATGCCAGCGATAGCGCGGTCTTGGGCATCCTCGTCGTTGGTGAATCGTCCGCCGATGAACGCTTGGAAGTTGGGGTTGAAGTAGCGCTGGTAGATGGCGTCGATCTCATATTGTGGATCGTCCACGCCCTGCCAGCCGACTTCCCAAGCGAGTTGGAGGTCGTTTTTCGGATTCATCCAGGTGAGGAGGCCCTCGCTCATGTTGCTCTGGAGGGAGGCCGCGCCCCAGACGTAGCTAAGGTCGTGCTCATGCTCCCCGAGGCCACCGACATGGGGTGATGAAGCGGGCTGTGGCAGGCTAGGCTTTGCCTCGTCTTCATACCGAAAGACGCGACCCATGCCGCTCATCATGTGATAGAGGATGTGACAGTGAAACAACCAGTCGTGCGCTTCATTGGCCTCGAACTCGACGGTTCGTGAGGTCATGGGCGGGACATCCACCGTGTGCTTCAGTGGTGAGCGCGCGCCTTGGCCCATGAGCAGGCGAAAGAAGTGCCCGTGAAGATGGATGGGGTGGTGCATCATGGTGTCGTTCACCAATTCCAGCTCGATGACCTCGCCGCGCTTAAGCATGACATAGGGGGCTTCCGCGATGGTCTTGCCGTCGAAGGACCAGATGTAGCGGTTCATGTCGCCGGTGAGATGCAGGGTGATCTTCCTGCGGGGGAGCTTCGCAGGCAAAGCGGTGGATTCCGGCGCCCGTAGCAGGCGATAGGGCGAGCCGGGGCGCGGCAAGACCAGAGAAGCACGCGGATCGTCCTCCTTCTCCTCCAACGCCAAATTCAGCATCTCGTCCATATCATAAACGTTCGGCTTCGGTGGATCGGCGGCAGGATGAAGCTTGCCGACACCAAACAACGCGGAGGCATGACCGCTGCCATCCTGTGCGGTGGCTCGCAGCTCATACTGTCCATTCGGGGGGACCGTGACAATCACATCATAGGTCTCGGCGACGGCCACGAGGAATCGGTCGAGTTTGACGGGCTCCACAGGCGGGCCATCAGCGGCGACGATGGTCATGGGCCCGGCAGAGGAGTGCAGGTAGAAGTTCGTCGCCGACGCTGCATTGACGATCCGCAAGCGTAGCCGCTCACCCGGCTTGCCTGCGGTCCGGATGCTGCGTTGTCCATTGACGAGGAAGGCGTCATAGCCCACGTCGGAGAGGTCCATGGGCATCATGCGGTCCCATTGACTCTGGATGTATGGTTTTAGCATTCCCTTTTGGGCGGCCCCGAGCAGTGACTGTGCATTGCCGCGCTTGAGCGCGAAGTAGTCGGTGCCACGCATGAGCATTCGTTGGACTTCGTGGGGATCAATGTTGGTCCAGTCGGAGAGCACTAGCGCATCCTCCCGGTCAGCCTTCACCCGCTCGCCGCCCCGAGGAGTAACAACAATGGCACCATAAACGCCGCTCTGCTCCTGAAGGTGTGTGTGAGAGTGATACCAGTAAGTGCCGCTGTGCCGCAGCGTGAAGTTAAATGTGTGCGTCGTGCCAGGTAAGATCGGCGGCGTGGTTACGTGCGGCACGCCATCCTGCGGATTTGGCAGTAAGATCCCATGCCAGTGCGTGGAGGTCTCCTCATTAGGCAGGTCATTGTGGACGCGAATGCGAGCGAAGTCGCCCTCACGAAAGTGGAGCGTCGGGCCGGGAATGCCTCCATTAATGGCAAGCACGCGGACTTTCTTCCCAGCAGGACTGAGCTGACGCTCGACGATGCGAAGGTCGTATTCCACGACGCGCTGGCCGGGGGAGGGCTGAGAGACTTTACAGGTATCACAGGCAAGCACGGCGGCTGGCGCGATCAGTACGGCGCAGCAAAAAAGAATGTAAATTTTCATGGGGACACTGAATCGTTTGAGGTTCACGGCGGAAACCCAGCCCACGTCACGTCCCTGAGGGGCCGCGATGCGTGGGCACAATACTTCTATCAAAGACGCCGATTCAGGTCAGGAAGGAGCAAAACAGCACTGTGAGCCGGAAGTGCGGCTGTGCCAGCAGTCTTAGTGTCTCAAGCCGCTGATTGCCTGCGGACGAAGCGACATCCGATTCGGGGGGAAGCAAGATCTCGAACAGCAATGGCAACATCAGGTGCGTTACCATCTCACGGCTTGATGAGGGCAGAGGAATGGCTGGCGCAGGATGGCGGGGTGCCTCCGGCGCTACAAGACAGGGGCAGGCATCGGGGTCTGCCCCAGCGCAACACGAATGTGCGGAGGCCATAGCGCCCGCGCATGTTTTCGCAGTCAGATCGCACGCCGACGCACCGCTTGCCGCCTGATTAAGCAGCAGCAGGATGAGAAGGAGGGCGGCGCGGAGGTTCACGATCTAGAAAACGGATGAAGCATGTCTTTTTGGATGCACGCAACGCAAATGGTTGTCGTTTGTGTCTCTAAGTTGCTCGGCTCGGAGCTTCTCGCGTTGAAACCCAAGGCGCGACTACAGATTGTGCCGATCTGGTGAACAGAGCCGGTGCACTCTTGGGATGTGTGAGCTTTGCAAAAGCCGCAAAGAGTTGGTCTCCCATCCGCCATGGTTGCGGCGAATGCGAAAATGGAGGCATAATGAGAAGCTTGCTTTTCACTAATTCTGGCTTGGTTTGGTGAATGCGGTTTATTGCATTCATAAAGTTAAACACCGGTGCCTGTGCTACCCCTCAAAGAATGCAATTTCAGTAAACTTTGCCGACAGGACGGATCTGATAGCTAAAGAAAAGCCGTCCTGTTTAAGGACGACTTTTCCAAAGGACACCTCAGTTGAGCCCAAGCCCAACATGAGTGTCCAGCAGCCCATGAAGGGCCTGCGTGCGCTTCGGCAGTTCTGCCAGGTTGCCATCCTTCAGCGTCTCCGTAAACGCGTTGAACAGGCTCCAGACGTTGCGGGTGGTGAATGCCTCGTGACGAGGTTCCCGCCATTCGTGCAGAACGCCAGGGATGTAGCGGTTGCTACAGACGCCGACATCCGTAGCTCTGATGATGAGGTCGTGAGCAATCTCATCTGCAAGATCAGCGTCCTTGTAGGCGGCAATGCGTTTATCCTGGTCATGCCATTTGGCCATCAATTGGCCGATGGCGCGCTCCGTGATCATCGGAAGATCCCGCAGGATGAACCGAGTGTGTTTCCGGGCGAGATTCACTTCACCCGAAAAGCTCAAGTTGTCACAGCACAGGACCGAGGCTCCAGCTACGATCCCGGCAGGGAACGTCTTGTCATGACTGTTCCTGAGTCCGAGCACCCAGCAATAGTCACCATCCGTGTGGCGACCCTGGATTTCCATCAAGCCGAAGTACCGTTGGCCTTCATGACTGAGCGCATGGGCCTGGGTGCCGATGCGCAGATTGGTGGTGGTCAGGGTCCGCTGAATTGTGTTGATCAGCGACCAATGAGGGATGGGGCACCAACTCTCGGTGGGAGATGGCGTGGAGGCAGCCCTTACCTCATCCATCGAAGCAACGCGTGCGCCGCAGTGCAGGATCAGGTTGGGAGTTTTGCGTCTGGCAGGAGATTCAAATAGAGTGTTCATGGCTTTTGATAATTGGATTTAGTGACGAGTGGGTTTGATTATCGGAGAGCCTGAGCACCGCTTGGCACGGTGCTCAGGCCCTCCCTGGGATAGGCATCTGTCCTATGTCAGAGGCGGACGCCCTGGAGTACCTTGAGTGTCTGGCGTACGGACCGCAGTTCACGGTCATTGGTCTTCTGGCCACGCTGGATCTGCCGCAGTTTGGCAGACAGATCGCGGAGCCGGTTTAGTCCGCTTCCGAACGTGCCGCGGAGTTCCTCTACGACTTGAAGCGCTTCCTCGACGGAGGGCTCGCTCAAAGTGGGAGAACCAACTGATTCATTGGTTTGTGGGGGCTCGCAGTAGCGACGCTGAGGTGCGGCAAGGCCGGTGTGCGGGGAACGCGCTGGCGGAATGGCTGGGGCGGGTGGTGGCACCTGAGCTGGAGGTTCTGTTTGATCATGGATCCTAACCGGCATCACGATCATCTGACGACTCTCGTGGCTGAACCGCAGAGGTGACAGCGGGTCAATGATGCCAATCTTGAGCAGGCCGAACTCCAAGGCTTTCAGGAACAACCGGCGGTCCAGGTAGACGGTGATATCCGGGCCGGTGTAACTGGCTCCCTGGATGAAGGTGCGCAGCCAGGGGACGTCTCCAGTCGCTTTGCCCATGAGGTGCAGTTGGCCTTGGCGGCACTCCAGTCCCATGGTCCGGTAGGTTTCTTCGTGGCAGGGCAGCAGACCAACAGCCCGGTCCACCGCACCGGATGCAGACGGATCAAGCGTGAGGCACGTCTGTTCCTGTTGCGGGTTCGGCACGACGTTCCTCCAGTCGGGGTATTTGCCGTCTACGGTTTTACTAATGAACCGCCAGCGGCGGCTGCTGAACTGCACGTAAGTCTGGTCGAGGCCTTCTGCATTCCCGGCACGCAGTTGCCATTCACCGTCGAGATTGAAGTCGCGCCATCGCAGGAACTTGTGTTTCGGGATGATCAACGATTCCTTCAGCGGCAGCGAAAACGAATTGCTGCTGTAGAGGTGGCGGCCATCGGTGCCGACCAGATAATGAGCATTCGGTTTGCTGGCATCAAGGTAAGCTCCCATCAACACAACGCGTCCCGGATCGTTGCTGGAACAGGCCAGTGCTTGCTGCAAAGAGGTTCGCACCGGATCCGGTAGTTTGGTGGAAGGTTGTTTCAGCCGGGGAATGACCGGGAAGTCCGCGAGGCTATGCGGCTTGATCTCCACTTCATTGGCTTGACCTGCCAACGGGAAGCGGGCGGCAACATCTCCGTTGTCAGAGAGGATGAGTTCCAGGCACTCGCCTTTGCCAAAGTTTTTGGCAAGGCGGGTAAGTTCCTCCAGATTGACCAGCATGGCGCAGGGCGATCCGGAGGCGGGTTGCTCGAAACGCACGGTCACGAATGAATTGAGATCACAGCCAGTCAGGCAGATCCAGCCTTCGGAAGTGCGTTCCACGCGGAGGCATTGCAAAGCCGGCAAGGCTGCCTGGCGGTTGATGACTTTGGCGAGGCCGGTGAGGGCCGGTTTGAGTTCTGCGATGGGCAGGGTAATGGCATGCATAGGGTATTGGTTCCTTTCGGATATAGGGTTGAAAGCAGACAGCCCATGCACCGGGACGGCGCATGGGCTGCAGGGGTCAGTAGCGTGGTTAAATCCCGATATTAGCCGGATTTGTATTTGAGCTGCGAGGGGGTGCAGTGTTCTACGGGGATGTCGTCCCGGGTGCCCTGGTAGGTGGGCTGATAGATGATCCCGCTTTCCGGGAACGCGTAGAGGTAGCGGCACTCCACTACCTCGCCAACGTTTGGGATGGCATGGTTGGGCGGAATGGTGACATTGCCGGCTGGGACAGGTTCGCCGCCACGGTAGAGTCCCAGCACGACGCTGCGCTGGCGGTTATGAGCGGTGACGATGAACGAAGCGCTTTCCCAGAACTTCCATTTGAGCTGGGGGCCGCCTGAGGCGGGGCGACCCGGAGTGTAGGGGGCGTTGCGATCCTTGAAGACCACACCTTCCTTGTTGGCGGCGCGGATGGTTTCAACAGCGGCGAGTTTGTCACGGCGTCCCTTATAGGTGGGCACCGGGATGATGGGGTTGTTGCCAGTGGTGATCTCTTCCAACACCTGGCACAGCAGCGAATGGCGCTCATGATAGGGACGAGCCTGCACATTTTCCTTACCAATCTGCAGGAGGTCGAATACATGAAGCGTGTCGCCCACCTGTTCTCCATCCAGGACGAAGTCAGTCGGACAGCGATGGGCGGACTGGACGAAGCATTGAGGGATTGCCACAGGCTTGCCTTGCCGGTTGAGCCCGGTAACCACCGAACCGGCAAGGCACAACAGGAGTCGGCGGCCATCGAGCTTTTCCTGCATCCAGTAGTGCGGGTGTTGGATCAGCTGCTTAGCCTCTTCGTCCTCCACCGAATTGAGCAATTGAGGTAGGAGCCCGGGTGAAGCCGGGACGTTTGGCGGTGCTTGGTATGCGGTCTGGCTCTCGCCGGCCTGGTAGCCTTTGGAGAGCTTTTCACGGATGAGTTTATCATAGACTTTCCGGGCGTCAGCATAACTGACGGGAGCTGTAGTTTTCTGGCCGGATTGCGTGGCAGCGCCACGCCGTCCGAACTGGAAGCGGACAATGTGTCCGTCTTGGCAAGGCTCAATGAACGCGGCATACACCTTGTCCGATCCGCCCTGGCGGTAGTATAGAGTCGTTTGTTCCATAGGTTTATTTCTTGGGGTTCGGGGTTACATGAAGAAGCCGGGTGTCCTCTTGAGGAGGGCACCCGGCTTCAGGAAGGCCTGTCTGACAGCGCGGCTGTTACCGGGCTATCGTGACCATGGGTTGCGGCCATCTACGCTGCGGAAGGCGCGGATGACCCACGCCACCGCCAAGCAGGCGCTGATCAGCAGCAATGTGGCGAAGGGCGACTGCAGGAGGGTAGCTTGGATGGTACGGCAATGAACCACCCACGAACTGACACCTTCTAACATGAAGGTCATGAGAGGACCGACGGTGATAGCCGGGATAGCCAGGAATAGGGCGACTCGCAAGTTGAGTCGGATCCATTCCCGAAGCCAGCCGCCGGGCGAGATCCAGTATTCCGCTTTGCGGCATTGATAACAAAGGACCTCGGCGGAGCGTTCAACAGGACCAAGCAATTCAAACTCGGTGTCCACTTGGGGTGGAAGCAGGGCGGCAGGATGCCAGGGTTTCTTGGTCAGACTTTGCCGGGAGATGTTATCGTTATCACCCCCGGGCTCAGGTGGATGGTGCAATCCATGGTCTTCCCAGTCGTCCTCGTCGGGCCACCGGGAGTCAGGAGAGGCGGGTGTCATGGCGAGTCCTCGATCCAAGGGCGGTTCCAATGATGAGCATGACCGTGCAGCCGATCCCGAGGGATACGGCGACGGTCTTCCAATAATCCGTGGCGCCTCGCTCGGCGTCAGCGCGGTCGCCGAGTTCGGCGTAGCGGCGTTGCATCTGCAGTTGGTTTTCCAGTTCAGCGACGCGGCTGCGGGCTAGCTGGTCCACTGGGGGTGGAGGGGCGGGAGCTTCAGAACAGGAGGAGCAGGCAAACGCTGTGGCTAACAGGATGATGAGTGGTGTTTTCATAGGCAGATTAGGGTTAGGGGTGAAATGAGAAGGCCGGTGCTCTGGTGAGCCCGGCCTTCTACTGTGTTTGTGGGGATTGGTGCCGCTATGAGGAGCGGCGGTAGGCTGAATTCAGAATCTGGGGGGTGGTTAGGTGGCTAACAGGCCAGGCGACACGCTTAGCGGCATGCAGGTTGAATGTTTCTGATTTCGCCCATGCCGGTCAGGCCTCGGGAAGAGCGCGTGCACCCTTGTTGCTGATGACCGGGATGCGGATCGCGATGCATTCACTTCCGTGCAGGGTTCCCAGTCTGACAAGGGGATACCGATTCCTTCTCGGTCAATGAGCGCAGTATCCCAGTGGTGTTGCGGCCCTAGCGGGCCGGTAGCAGGCGGCGCTGGACGCCGCCTGCCGCTCATCTACTGCCAAAGCCGACACTCGTTGAAGAACTCACAGCTCTGACACTGCAGACCGGGAGAAGGAACGAAGTCCGAGCGGTCGAGGCCTTCCACATACCCTTCCAGGAGACGAAACAATCGCCGTTGCTGGCGATCGTCCATCGGAGGCAGGGTTGTGATGACGAGCTTGGGATGCTTCAGCTTGACCAGGTGATGCAGTTCTATGCCTTCCTCCTGCCGCCCGGTATTGTGGCGGTAGAGAACTGCATAGATGGACGTCTGCACCTCATGGAGGTGCCCTACCTTCTCCGCATTAGGGGTGCTGGAGGTAGTCTTGTAGTCGATGATGTGACCACATTGCACGAGGTCCAGGATGCCGATGAGCCGGGGTAACCCATGGTTGTCCATGACGGCTTCCACCGGGACTTCCACCGCCTCTGGCTTTGCGCTCAAGGCGGTGGTGGCGGATTCTCTCAGGTAGGTCTCGCAAAGACGCCAGGCAGTGAGCTTGGCGTCGGCTTCCTGTCCCTGCCAGTCAATGGCTTGGTTCTCTTCCCCTTCTGGCAGAGGTTGCCACGACAGCTCGAAAGCCTCGTGGGTCTGCTTCAGGGAAAGAGGACGACCGAGCCACCGGGCCTTGTGCCAGGCCTTCAGCACCTCATGCACAGCGTTGCCGACATGAAGGGCTGGGGTCTTGGGTTTGGGTAGAGCCAGCACGTAGCGGAAGTAGAACTTCAGGCGGCACTGTAGAAACAGGGTCAGCCGGGAAGCTGACACCGTCTGCTGCAGCGTGCTGATGGTCTTGCGTTCCGTGATCTCCGGCGGCGCTAGCGCAGGAGTGGTGGAGGGTGGTAGAGCGGCGATCATGATGCAGTAGTGGGTTGAGGCCGTTGCCAGCGTTGCTGCCGGGGCTTCCCGGCTTTGGCAAGGAGTTCATCAATGAGCTGGGAAGCCTGCATCTTGTTCAGATGCCGGACCCCGGCACTGAAGAGTAGCTGGGCCAGATCCTCGACGTCCTCCTTGCTGAGGTTGTTCTCGTTAACGATGCGGAGGATGAACCCCCGCTGTCCGTCGGTGCATGCCCAGCGCTCGCCGTGAGCGCCACTCCGAGGAGCAGCATCTCCGTTGGTGTAGGAGCCGTTGCGTCGGTGTCCGTTCGTTCCCTGGCTCTCAGGGTGGGCGCCATTGAGGCCGTAGCGAGTAGGATCCGGGATGAATCCTACCTGCTGAATTTCCCGGTCCACCGATTGCTGGAGAAGCGAGTAGAGCTTCTGGCATTCGGTTTCGACTTGGGAAAGATCGGTGAGTTCGAGTTCGAGTGAGACACTGAAGTTGTGGCTGCTGTAAGCAGGCAGCCCGAGTTTTTTGCTGTAGTTGGCGGATAGTTTGACTGCCATAAGGCGGATTCCTTTCGGTATTGTTCTTGTTTCTGGTGTGCTCCTCTCGCCCGTAAACGAAGAAGCCCGGACTCTTGGCGAGTCCGGGCTTCCCGGTGGGGTAAGAGGTTAAGGTGACCTCACTGCGGTGAACCGCAGCTAGTCGCAGGGTGTCCTGTAGATGGGGATGTCTTCGCGTGAGCGATATGCCATCCAGCGCCCGTCTGAAGCGACTCGGTCAAGAGGTGGTTCACCAAGCGTGTCATTGGCATTTGCCGAATGCGCGCTTCGTGGTAGAGGGCACAGACAATCTCTTTTCTGATTGTCGGGACGTAGTGACTTGGTTTAGCCATGGGATAGGACGACTTCGAGGTCGTCATATTTATATGACACAAAAGCGACAGCCATTGCGGCTGGCTACATCACTGAAGCGTCAGTTCCAAACGCCCTTTGCGGCCCAAGTAATGCTCCCGCGCGACCCTAGGATCGTTCCGGAGGAAATCTGCGGCCGAATCAACAGAACCAGTGCGATGATAGATCAACGAGCCAGCTTCCTTGCGGAGCGTGTGGAGAGCGGTCGTTTGCGAAACACCTTTTAAGCGGAGCCACTTAATGAGGCGTTTGAAAGTCCCGGAGCACCGGATCTGAACACTTACGCGGGTGGAGCCCGGCACTACGAAAATAGAAGGAGCTTTGCTTTCCTTAAAATGCGCTAACACAGTCACAATTTCTTCCGGAATATCGATGCGACTCTCTGAGTTTTTTGCTTTTGGCCTAAAAAATTCGGTAGTTCGAATCCAAATGTGTCCCTTAACCAGATCAACCTGGTCCCAAGTAAGACGATCAATCTCCGCACGTCGCATGCCTGCCCATAGGGCTAGAATGAAAACTACGAAGACCGGTGGCGATGCAGTCTCAAGTTCGGCCCTAGCCGACTCGTAGAGCGTTACCGGGTTCATTGTGGATACATAGCGGTGAGCGGCTTCTGGATGCCTGCGGATCAATTTGAAAGGGTTCGGGTCAGGCATTTCGAAATTCTCGTAGTGAACGGCCCACTTGGAGGAATACATGGTACCTGCGCAACGAATGTAGGTGTTGGCAGATGTAACGGAGCAGGATTTCTGAAGCTGATGGTTGCCTGCACGTCGGATCATATCGTCCCGAAACCGCTCGATGACCGATTGGGTGATCCGGTCAAGAAAGCAATTCTCTACTTTGTTCCTCCACTTTAGTCGATCCGCAGCTTTCACGGACTTTCCCAAAGGTGGTAACCCCAGCTCAAACGCGGCAATCCGTTCAAGCGAACTGATGGCCACAGTCACTGTTTTTCGGCTCAAGCCGGAGGCCGCAGTCTCATACTTTCTACAAAACTCTCCGATCGTAGGCACATGTTTTGTGGGTGTCGAAACAGCGTGGCGCCGTAGATCGCTTCCCGATCGAGGAGAGCGAAGGCTGGTAAACGAGGGATGGCTGTAGACATCGGCAACTTGATGATCTCGTATCGAAAGGAAAGCCCCGATTTGGTCGGCTAGCTTTTTAGCTGTGTCCAAATCTGAGCCCAAATTGAAATAGTGCTGCCGTCCATTTTTCTTTTGGCGAAAGGTGTAGCACTCGGAAAACTTCGGGTTGTCTCCGCGTTTGGTGCAGTGCCGGTATACGCGATTGCCTTTGCGGGTAAAAGCCTGCGTCGGACGCTTATTGGCAGTCGTGAACTTTTGATTTATTAACCCCTTTATTGACCCTTTTTTCGGTGATTCAAGTTGAGTCATGCCGTATCAATACGTAAATAATGGTCGTAATCAAGGGGATATGGGTCGGATTGAAGCGAGTTGATTCTCGTTTTTACCTGATTCGAAATCAGACGTAGGGGCAACTCTACCGTGGGTTCAAATCCCACCCTCTCCGCCATTTCGAAGCTTTGTTTGGAGAATCCGTGACGTGTGTTGACATTGTTCCGGCTTTTCCTTTATAACGGCAGAGCAAAATACCTAGGAGGTCTCCGTATTACAGCCATGCTGAAAAAAGGGTGGTCTCTGCCACGATTGCTTCGACCCCCCGATGAGACTTTCTCGAACTTTCAGCCGTGCATTCGTACTGAATGTTGCCTCGGCTATCATCCTATTCCTTGGGACGGCTACTTCAGCGCACGCCGCGAACATCCCAGTCGCGTTTAGCAGCGCCAGCGATGTGCCCATCAGCACAGCATCCACCTACTCGGCAAGTGGAAACACGCTAGCGGTGACTCTCAACTTTGTCCCGGCTCCCGGAACGAATTTGATGGTGGTCAAGTGCACGAGTGCGATGCGCATCAACGGAGCTTTCAGTAATCTCGCTCAGGCACAAAAACTAGTCCTGACCTATGGCGGTTTGTCCTACAATTTTTCCGCAAACTATTACGGAGGCAGTGGCAATGACCTCGTCCTGCAATGGGCCGGAATGGCACCCATCACCTGGGGATCGAACAACTTTGATCCGCGGACTTGCGTGGGCCCCTTCCAAAAAGTGGCTGCCGGCTCCAGCTCGACCATAGGTCTAAGATATGACGGCAGTTTGGTCTTATGGGGAAGCAACCAATTTGGGATCTGCAATGTGCCTAGTGGTCTTTCTGGAGTTGTGGCGATCGCTGGGGGCGGTTCCTTTGCGGCGGCGCTGAAGAGTGATGGCACCGTTGTCGCATGGGGATACAATCTCTATGGTCAAACAGACGTGCCTGGTGACTTGGCAGATGTGGTTGCCATTACGGCTGGGACCTACCATGTGCTGGCTTTGAAAAGGG
Organism: Phragmitibacter sp.; assembly: GCA_965284365.1. Classification (GTDB taxonomy): domain Bacteria; phylum Verrucomicrobiota; class Verrucomicrobiia; order Verrucomicrobiales; family Verrucomicrobiaceae; genus Phragmitibacter. The sequence goes on along the minus strand of OZ260079.1, from coordinate 6,398,501 downwards.
ATGGCACGGTAGTGGCGTGGGGCCGGAATGAATTTGGTCAAATCAATGTGCCCGCAGGTCTCAGTGGTGTAGTGGCCGTCGCAGCAGGGCGGGATCACTCGCTTGCGCTTAAAAGTGATGGTTCAGTCGTCTGCTGGGGCAGCAATGTCTATGGTCAGTCCACGGTGCCCGGGACCGTTACCAATGTGAGCGCCATTGCTGCGGGAGATCGCCATTCGGTGGCTATTTATAACAATGGTAAAGTGGCGGCCTGGGGTAGTAACACTATTGGGCAGACAACGGTTCCGGCCAATCTTTCAGGAGTGAAGGCTATTGCGTCGGGCACTTTTCATGTTGTGGCCTTAAAGCAGGATGGGACGGTGGTAGCATGGGGTAGTTACTACGGAGGAGCCGGAACTATGCCCACTGGTTTGAGCGAAGTCGCGTCTGTCGCGGCAGGCGGCAGTCACACGGTCGCATTGAAGAATGATGGCAGCGCCGTAGTCTGGGGAGACAATACTTTTGGTGATGTGTATGCGCCGCGAGAAGAAAGCGGGTATACGAATATCTCGTGCGGTGGTTATAACACGATCGCGCTTCGTGGGGACGGCACTATCTTTAACTGGGGGCAGAATCACGTGGGCCAGGGAATTGCGCCCTCCTGGCTCGGCACGGTGGTAGGCATCGAGGCAGGCGCGAACCATTCCCTGGCCGTATTACCCAATGGTGACGTGAGTGGATGGGGCAATAACACCAATTCAGAGGCGTCCGGGTATATCGATGAGGGGGTGGTCGCCACAGCCGCGGGCATAGGTTTTTCGGTTGGCTTAAGAGCTGGTGGCACTGTTTTCGTCTGGGGCGGCAATCCCGGTGGCGTAAAGACGGTGCCCGCAAGCTTGAGTGGCGTTACCGCCATCTCTGCGGGCAGCGTTCATATCATGGCTTTAAAAAGTGATGGGACTGTGGTGGCTTGGGGTACGAATACTGATGGGCAGGCGACTGTGCCTGCGGGGCTAAGCGGGGTAATCGCCATCTCGGCAGGGAACCACCATTGCATGGCCTTGAAGAGCGACGGCACCGTAGTTGCCTGGGGCCGGAACACAGACGGTCAGTCTACTGTTCCTGCGGGATTGACGGGGGTGAGGGCCATTGCGGCGGGCATCGCACACAGTGTGGCCGTCACCGCGGCTGGACCGATCACATGGGGCGTGGCCACTTATGATCTGCAAAATCCGCCAGCTAACTTGCAAAACATCAACAATGTTGATGCCGGCTATTACATGACTGTCGGGCTCATTCCCCTGCCTCCATCGACGACGTTGCGAGCTCAAGTTCCTCCCACTCAGACCGCGGCAACTCTGTACGGAGTGGTTAACCCGAACCAACAAGTCACTAGTGCGGAATTTGAAGTTGGACTGACCAGCAGTTATGGTGGCACGGCGCCAGTAGTGCTGAGCGGCCCTGAAAGTTCCACAGCACAAAATGTGAGCGCTGCTCTGAGCGGTCTCTCGCCGAATACTACCTACCATTACCGGCTGAAGGCCAGCAGTGTCTCCGGCACCTCAGTCACCAGAGACATGACATTCACTACGGCAGCCAATGCTGAGATCGTGGTGGAACTCTCTGGTATAGGTAACCTCACTGATGGAAGCCAGATCGCACTTGATGCTGGCTCCATAGGTGTGGGTGATGTCGCTACGAAGACCTTTCTTATTCGCAATACCGGTGGGGCGGATTTGACGGGATTGGTTGTGAGTGAAAATCCGGACGTGCCATCTTTCAGCATCACTCAACCGGCAACGACCACTCTTGTTCCTGCGGCCACCACTACATTTACGGTTGTATTTAGTCCTGCTTCGGCGGGCGCACACTCGGCAGCTCTTCAAATCGCTAGCAATGATGAAGATCAAAATCCTTTCGACATCAGCTTAACTGGTCTGGGATTGACCGCGTTGGAAAGCTGGCGGTTGCAGCACTTTGGCACCTACGGGAACACGGGTAGTGCGGCAGACTCGGCCATGCCGCATAAAGATGGCGTGACGAACCTGATGAGGTTCGCCACCGGCATGGATCCCGCCGTGCCTGGAAAACCACCCGGCACTGCTATGAAAAGTGGCAATGCCATCCTATTTACCTATATCCGGAACAAAGCCGCTGTGGCCGCCGGTGTGATCTACACGGTGGAGTGGAGCACTACACTGCAAGCTGCCACCTGGAGCAGCGTCGGTGTGACTGAGACCACGGTGGATCTGGGGGCTACTGAGCAGGTCACCGCGACTGTGCCAGCAGGCTCGCCAGATCGCACCTTCACGCGACTCAAAGTGATCAGCCCTTAGGTAAGGCTAAAAGCGCGCCAAGCTCACATTCTGATAATTCCTCTCGCGCATGAAGGGGATTTCGTGCTCACGTAGGGCGAATCAACTGACTTCCATGGATCAGGAGCCACTGCCATTTCCAAATCTAACGGATGTGAAGTCTCCGGATTCCCGGGAATTTGACCGGCTGCTGGCGGCTCATGAGAGGCCGATTCGGCTTTATGTTCGTTCGTTAATGCCGGGCTACGCCGGTGCTGATGACTTGGCGCAGGAGACCCTTTTGAAAGCGTGGGAGAATCGAGCGCAGTTCGCTGAGGGAACCAACTTCAAGGCATGGACTTTTCAGATCGCCAAATTTCTGGTGATGAATCAGCGCCGGAAACTGGCGCGTTCGCCGGTGGTTTTGCTGGTCGATGAACTGCTCGAGCAGATTGACCGCCGCTGGATGGAGATCGAGGACATGTCCACGGAACCGCACCATGTGGCTCTGAGTCATTGCCTGGGAACACTGAAGCCGGCGGACCGGAACCTTTTGCACACCCGCTATGCAACCGATGTGTCCCTGGAGACCTATGCAGAACAGGAGGGGACCCGCCCGGGGACGCTCAAGGCTCGCCTTTTCCGGCTGAGGGACATCCTGCGCGACTGCATCGCTGGCCGACTTAAAAAATCATGAACTCTTCACCCTCTTCCTCAGACCGCGTGCTGGATCTGCTGATCGATGGCAGCCTGCCTGCGGAGGAGGCGCGCGCGCTCCAGGAGCGGATGAAAACGGATCCAGAGCTCCTGAATCTCTATCTGGAAAAGGTGCGCATGGAGTCTCTCCTGCGCGATCACGATTGGGCTGCAAAGGCGGTCTTGGTGAGGCCGAAGATCGCGAAGTGGCGTGTGACCTCGCGACCCATCCTGGCCATGGCGGCGGCACTGGCCGTGCTGGGGCTCGTAATCGGACTGCTGGTACGGCGAGATGGTGGTGATGAGCCGACCATGGCAGCGGGAGGCACACTCCCGGATGTTCGGTTCTCGGCGTCTTCTGTCTTCGACTCTACCAGAGCCAAGCTTCCGGATGACGGAAGACTGCGTTTTGGAGATGGTGTCATCATGAATGACGGGTCAGTGTCCATCCGGCTACCCAGTGGCGTGGAGGCGGTGCTGAAAAGCCCCTCACGCTTCGCCATCACAGGGCCGAATCGTTTGAAGCTCGATGAAGGCTCAGGATGGTTCCGGGTGCCTGCGGAGGCAAAGGGGTTCACGGTGGATCTGCCCGAGATGGAAGTGATCGATCTGGGCACCATCTTCACCGTGAGTGTTGATGAGCGCGAGCATCAGGTGCAGGTCGAAAAAGGTCTCGTCGAAGTGCGGCAGCGGCAGGCGGGTCTGCCGCTGCAGCGTTTGCAGGCTGGGGAGAAACTCATTCGCCGCGCCAATGAAGATACCGTCCAGTTGCTGGCGGGTTCGGCCCTTCTGGATCCAGGTTCTACCACAGAGAAGGCGGAGGTTGTCTTCCAGGAATCTCTGGCGTCCGTGCCGGACCAGCCGTTTTCAGCACGGCATCCGCTGAAGGGCAGATGGGAAATTTTGGAAGGAGCGCCTGAGATCAGCAAGGGGCGCTTTGCGGCGAAGTCCAGCTATACGCACTTGATGGGGCGCTTCACCCGACCCATTGAGCCTTCGGAAAACGCGGTGGTGATTGTCAGCTTCAAGTCGGTCTCGCCTGCTTCCCTTTTTCACTCCAAGGGCTTTGCCGGCATCAGTCTTTTTGATGGAGATGGTGAGATGTTTTTCTTTGGCGATAAGGGACAAGACTCCTATTCCTGGGAGCTGGTGGTGTACGGTAAGGATTTCTGGAAGAAAGAAGGTAACCCTACAAGTCGCGCCTTTGATCTGGCCATACAAGGCAGTGAGGAAACTTTCACGCTGCGCTATCGCCAGAAGAATGGCGCCTTTGAAATTTTCCGTGGCTACGGAGTGCAGGGTCTGCCTTTGGTTCGTGGTACCACTGCTCCCGGGCTGCGTTTCGATGGCATCCGGGCCGCCAACGGACGGGGAGGGGACTTTTCCTTCGAGTCGATGGAAGTAGTGGTGGTCAAAGACACCGCCAATTAAATGGAGAGCGTCCCTATGCGGACACTCATGCGGAAATTGTCTGAGTCAAAAAATTCTGCAACCGCATTGGTGGTGAGGACATCAGTCTGCATCGCCCGATGATCAGACTTCTGCGCCTCCTTACCTTTTCCACCGTCTTCACAACGGCAACTCTCCTGTCTGCTGAGTCTGACCAACCTGTTTCCACCCCGAAACCTGAAAGCAAAAAAGCCCTCGCTGCTGAGACGGATCGCAAGCGCATCCTTTTAGCAGCGGGGAAGGCATTGGAGATGCCGCCTATCAGCATCACGCAGTACCGTTCACCGCTGAGTGAGGGCAGTCCGCAGGAGTTCTTCTCCATGAGTGATTACTACTGGCCCGATCCTGCGAAGCCGGATGGTAAGCCCTATGTCATGAGGGACGGCCAGTCGAACCCCGGGAACTTCAATGAGCACCGGAAAGCACTCATGGCCATGCGCGACGCGACATCTGCCTTGGCGGCTGCGTATGTGCTGACTCAGGATGAGCGCTTTGCGGAGAAGGCTGTGGAAATGCTGCGCTTCTTCTTTATTAATCCTGACACGCGGATGCACCCAAGCCTGGAGCATGCACAGGCCATTGTGGGATTGCCGACGCCGAAGCGCGGCACAGGGCTCATCGATACCTTGCATATGGCGGAGACGCCGCTGGCGATCCTGGTACTACGCGAATCGAAGGCCATGGATGCGAAGATCTTTCAGTCTCTTCGTCAATGGTTTGCCGATTACACTACCTGGTTCGTCACCAGCCCGAAAGGACTGAATGAAGCCAGGGCAAAGAACAATCACGCGGTGGCTTACTGGCTTCAGGTTGCCGCCTTCGCCACGCTCACGGAGGATAAGAAGCTGTTGGAAGAATGCCGCCGTCAGTTCAAGGAGATCTTTGTCACGGTGCAGATGGGATCAGACGGGGGCTTCCCTTTGGAACTGGGCCGCACCAAGCCCTATGCCTACTCGATCTTCCAGCTCGATAACATGGCTGCTCTTTGCCAGTTGCTCTCCACGTCATCGGATGATCTCTGGAACTTCACGGCGTCGGATGGCCGGGGCATGCGCCGGGCCATTGCTTATCTTTATCCTTATCTCGCGGACAAAAACTCCTGGCCGCTACAGCCGGATATCAATGCCTGGGAGGGCTGGCCGGTGCGGCAGCCAGCACTGCTCTTCGGCGGACTGGCCTTTCATGAGGACAAGTATCTTAATCTCTGGAGTTCGATGAAAACCGATCCAGAAGACTTCGAAATAAGACGTAACAACGCGATCACTCAACCTTTGCTCTGGACGACGCTTTTTGATCACTCGGCTGCGAACACACAACCTTAGCCTTCGTTCGCCCACGCTCCATCATCGATATTTATGAACATTGCTTCCAACACGGATACCTCCCGTCGAAAATTCCTTAAGCAAGTCAGCGCCGGCTTGTTAGCCGCTCCGTTTGTGACCAGAGGTCTGCGGGCTGCTTCGCCCAATGGCAAACTTCGTCACGCCGCTTTTGGCGCTGCTGGCATGTCGCATCAGGACTACACCGCGATGGCAAATCACCCGATGTGGGAACTGGCCGCCGTGTGCGATGTGGATACGCGCAACTTTGCCAAAGTGCGCAAAGACTTCCCCCATGTAAAATGCTACCAGGACTGGCGGGAGATGCTGGAGAAGGAAGGGGACAGAATTGATTCCGTCAATGTCTCTACTCCAGACCACATGCATGCGCCCATGGGACTGCGGGCCATGGAACTGGGCAAACATGTGTACGGCCAGAAGCCGCTCGCGCAGACGTTGTATGAATGCCGCAAGCTCATGCTGAAAGCCCGGGAGACGGGTGTAAAGACGCAGATGGGCATTCAAGTCTCGTCGGAGTTCAGCGAGCGTATGGCCGTGGAACTGATTCACCAGGGAGCCATCGGCAAAGTGAAGGAAGTTCACACGCTCTCGAACAAGAAGTGGGGAGATCTGGATCCTGTTCCGACTGCTGCTTCGCCTGTACCAGCGGAGTTGGATTGGAACCTCTGGCTTGGTCCAGTGACAGATCGGCCATATCTTGATGGGTATTTTCATCCGAAGAACTGGCGGAAGCGCCGGGACTTCGGCACAGGCACGCTGGGAGATATGGGCTGCCATATGTTCAGTGGCTGGTTCCGGGCTTTGGACCTTGAGGCGCCCATCGCGGTGAAGTCCATCGGTAAGCCACCGGTGAATGACGTGAATTGGGGTATCGACGCGGTGGTGGAATACACCTTCAAAGGCACTTCTAGGACAGAAGGCGAGACTGTGAAGGTAACCTGGTATGATGGCGATGCTCGTCCGCCCGCCGAAGTCCTGGCGATTGTCGGAACTGGACGCTTCCCGGATCAGGGGAGCGTCTATATCGGCACGGAGGGCGCCCTAGTACATCAGCACATCAGCACGCCACTGCTCTATCCCCGTGAAAAATATCAAGGTTTCCGCTACCCCAAACTTGAGCCGAAGAATCACTGGTATGATTTCATCGATTGCTGTCTCAAAGGCGGGGACGCCAAGCCGACGGCAAACTTTGACTACGCTGCTCCCCTGACTGAGGCTGTGCTGCTGGGATGTATCGCCACGGTTTTCCCACGCGAGACTTTGGAATGGGACGCACCAGGTTTGAAGATCGCCAATCACCCGTCCGCCAACAAGCTGGTCACCCGCGAGTATCGGCCTGGCTGGGAGATTTGATAGCCTGGTAGACTTGCCGTATGAATTTCAGGATCACAATGTCCCGGTTCCGTAGTTTGGTGGTTGTGCTGATGGCGGCTGCTATTCACACAACCTGCGCCATTGCACAGGCGCAGCAACAAAGTGAAAAGCCCAACGTCCTTTTCATCGCTGTCGATGACCTGAATGATTGGATTGGATGCATGAAGGGGCACCCGCAGGCTAAGACGCCGAACATGGATCGTCTGGCAGCGCGTGGGATTCTCTTTGCGAATGCGCATTGTGCCGCACCGGTGTGCCTGGCTTCGCGCACGGCGTTACTCAGTGGTCGATATCCGGATCAAACCGGAGTCTTCAGCAACTGGGGTAAAACCAAGGGTAAACCTCCCGCCAAATCCTGGCAGATGCCTTTGCACTTCGCAGCCTCAGGCTATAAAACGATGGGGGCGGGTAAAATTTACCACGAAGCCAAATCCGAGTTCTTTGGTGAGTACTTTGGTCCTGAACAACGCTGGAGTCCATTTACTCAGGAGCAGGCTCGCTACACTCCTGACGAATTGCCCAGCAAAGGCAGCGCCACGCCGAAGCATGTGATCAAGAACGGCCCGGGTAGTCGCGACTGGGTGCTGCCGCTCAACGGCCTGCCGAGTGAACGCAATGCCGATGGCATCGAAGGGGAGTCCTTTGACTGGGGTCCGTGTCCAGTTGCGGATGAAGAGATGGGGGATACCCAGATCACCGACTGGGCTATGCAGAAGCTGGCTGCGGAACGTGAGAAACCGTTCTTCCTCGGCGTGGGTTACTACCGGCCTCACATCCCGCTCTTCGCATCGCAGCAGGACTTTGATGCCCTGCCGCCAGTAGAGGAAATCAAATTGCCATCCTACCTTCCCAATGATCTGGATGACATCGGTGAGATGGGGAAGAAGTTCGCCCTGGATCCCATCACCGCTGGCACGCATCAGTTGGTAGCGGATCATCAGCAGTGGCAGCAGGCAGTGCGCGCTTATCTCGCCTGCATCACCTATGTGGATCGACAGATAGGCCGACTGATCGTGCAACTGGAATCCAGCCCCCATGCGGATAACACCTGGATTATCCTCTTCAGTGATCACGGGTGGCAGTTGGGAGAAAAGCAACATTGGGGAAAATGGACCGGCTGGCGTGCTTCCACGCGGATGCCGTTGATCATAGTGCCACCCGCATCGTCCCAAGCAGCACGCGGCCAAGCTTGCGCCGAACCCGTCAGCCTGATGGACCTGTATCCGACTTTGATCGAAGTGTGTCATTTGGCACCGAAGGCCGGCATTGCTGGCACATCCTTGATGCCTTTACTGATGAATCCAAATCTGGATACAGGCCGTGCCGTCGTCACGGCTTTTGATCCGGGTAACCACGCGCTTTCTACCCGCGACTGGCGCTATTTGCGCTATGCCAATGGGGAAGAGGAGCTCTACGACATTAAGGCGGACCCCCACGAATGGCATAATCTTGCGAAAGTGACAACGCGCGCTGGGAAGCTCACTGAGATGCGACAGCGACTCGATAAACAACTGATCGACATAAGGGTGGAGTCGCCAAATCAACGATGAATCCTCCAATGTCCTCCATTGGCACAACTGCAGAGGTTCGTCCCGCCCGCCTCATCTCCGTGGACACTCTGCGTTGATTAGACGTGCCTGCTGCCAGTGCTTTTTGTCCGCTTTCTCTACTACCGCAAAATATTCATCCGCCCATGAAATTGTTGTCTGCTTTGATCCTTCTGATTGGAACCAGCCTGGCAACAGCCAAGGCGCCCGGGCAACCTGCCAAGCCCAATATCCTCTGGCTCATCGGGGAGAACCTTTCCCATGACCTTGGGTGTTATGGCGCAAAGGATGTCCATACGCCCCATCTTGATCGGCTCGCCGCAGAGGGGGTTCTCTACACCCGGGTGTTCTCCACGAACCCAGCGTGCGCGCCGAGCCGCTCCGCATTCTTCGTGGGCATGTACCAGACCAGCACGGATACGCACCCCATGCGTGCGCACCGTAGTGACGCCTTCCGCCTCCCGGAAGGAGTGCGCCCTGTCACGCATCGCCTAAAAGATACAGGCTATTTTACCGCCAATATCAAGACCGTCGGCAAAGACAGTGTTGGGACTGGGAAACTGGATCTTAATTATGTGAATGAAGGGCCGATCTACCATGAAAATTCAGGAGAGTGGGAGACCCTGAAAGGCCGTCAGCCCTTCTTCGCAGTCGTGAATGCGGAAGAGAACGAGTATGACATCTACGACCGGAAAAGTGCGGAGAAAGAGCGGGTCGAATGGGTAGGGGAACATATCCATGTCCAACATGCCAAAGCGGAAAGTGTGACGCCCCCGCCTTATTATCCAGACCATCCTGTCGTACGGCAGGAGTGGGCTCGCTATTTGAATTCCGTCTCAGGCATGGATCTGCGTTTTGGTAAAGTCTTGGCCCAACTGGAGTCAGACGGCCTCGCCGATGATACGATCATCATCTTCTTCGGCGATAATGGCCGCCTGGAGCCTCGTGGCATCCACTGGTGTTATGACAATGGACTGCGTGTGCCTATGATCATCAAGTGGCCCAAGAACTTTCCAGCGCCACCGCAGGTCAATCCGGGCACGGTGGATGACCGCATTCTCAGTCTCCTCGATGTCACTGCCACCACCCTTTATCTGGCGGGACTCGCCAAGCCCATGCTCATGCAGGGGCGCATCTTCTTGGGAGCCCACGCGGAACCTCCCCGCACCTTTGCTTTCGCCGCGCGGGACCGCATTGATGAGACGCAACAGCGAATCCGCTCAGTGCATGATGATCGCTTCCACTACATCAGAACGCTCTCATCCGGCCCCACGTTTTCCTCACTGAACCGGTATAAAGAGAAGTGCTTCGCCATCATGCCAGTGCTGCATGAACTCCACGCTAAAGGGGAACTCAGTGGCCCGGCGCTGGAACTGATGCAACGCACCGGCCCCTGTGAGGAATTGTACGATACCCAGCTAGACCCGCATGAGGTGAAAAATCTGCTGGGTTCCCATGACCCGGCTCACCGTGAGGCGTTAATCCGGCTCCGTGCCGCGTTGGATACTTGGATGATCGAGACTGGAGATCGTGGCTCCATCCCTGAGCCACCTGAAGTCATCGCCCCTTTCGCGGCGGAGATGGACGAGTGGTTTGGCACGCCTGCCTGGGCCAGGCCCAAAGACCAAAAGAATTGAGGCATAGGCTGACGGCAGTTTTTCCCAAGTGCGGCCAGATATTTTGCAACCGGGATGAATTGCAAGACATCGGCAAGGGTTCACTCATTTCCCCCAGAATCATTCGCACCATGAAACGCCGCCTTTTTGCCATCGCAATTGCCTTTTCTTTTCTTACAGTCGCGCTAGGAGCCGCAGATCAATATCCCTTCGTCGGCCGCTGGGGTTTGACAACGCCCGCTGGTCAAGCCGGATGGCTCGGAATCGACGAGGATAAAGATGGGGAATTGTCAGCTAACATCCTGTGGGGGCGGGGTAGCGTGCTTCCAGCGCAGAAAGTTTCAGTCCAGGACAGAGTCCTAACTATCCAATGCAGCGTTCCCAAAAATAATGGCGACGCCCAGCAGACCCTGACGGTGACTCTCGCCAAAGTCGGGCTGACCGTCCGGTCTCTCACCCTTTCAGATAAGGGAGTCGAGATCGAAAAAGGGCTCTCCCACGCAAAGCGCCTCGCTCCCTTGCCGCCCCGGCCTGATCTCAGCAAGGTGACCTTTGGCGAGCCGATTAACCTCATTGCAGCTTCCAGTCTGGACGGCTGGATCATCGCTGAGAAAGACGCCCCCCATGGATGGAGCGTCAAGGATGGCATCCTCTCGAACCGTGTCACAAAGATCAAAGGTCAGCGCTTTGGTAATCTGCGCACAACAGCGGAGTTCGAAGACTTCAAACTCACGACGGAGGTGCGTGCGCTCCCGGAAAGCAACAGCGGCATCTATCTGCGTGGCGTGTATGAAATCCAGATGGCTGAGACTTTTGGCAAGCCGCTCGACTCACACAACATGGGTGCGCTCTACAGCCGCATCACCCCGGCGATCGCTGCTGAGAAACCTGCTGGTGAGTGGCAGACGGTGGAACTCACCTTGGTGGATCATCACATTACCGTTGTCTTGAATGGCCAAACCGTCATTGATAACGAACCGGCTATGGGTTGCACCGGGGGCGCCTTGACCAGTGACGACTCACTACCAGGCCCTATCCTGCTCCAGGGTGATCACAGCGACATTGACTACCGCAAGATGGTGCTGCGGCCTGTCAAGAAGTGAGACGCCTATCTGGGCTTCGCCAGCAGATAGGCGTGCACCGCTTTGCCGAGGCCGGCACCCACAGCTTTGTAACCTTTCACATTGCTTCGCTCCGTATTCCAGGGAGTTTCCAGGCAGATGGCCATGGTGTGGGGATTGCCATGGGCCTGCACCCAGTTGCCGCTGATTTGTTGCCAGAGGGGATGATACTTTGGTCCGGTGAGCTTGGGTTCTTCCAGCATGGGCATGGCGGGGGAGATGTAAGTTTTTGCGATTTTCACGAATTGATCACGATTTCCACGAGCTTTCTCCGTGAGGCTCTCGCGAGGTCCGGCAAAGAAGAACGCCTTAAGATCGTTCGCGGCCGGATTGTGCAGATCCAGAAAGACGTCCATGCGCCCCTCCACGGTGAGTGCCTTGATATGACGTTGGGCCGCCCCCACTTCGTTCCAATTGGGCTTCTCGGTCCAGTCGCGATTATGATCCTGGGGCAGCGCTTCCTTGCCACCGTTACCGGTGGCCGTGTTGTCGATATCCATGATGGGGACGATAAAAATTTCACCATGTTGCCTCAGCCAGACCGCTTCCGGCGCATCGCTAAGCACCCATTCGGTGAACCCTTCGCAGACCCAGCTCGCACCCGACTCCCAGGCATGCTGACGCGCCTGCACCCAGACGCCGAAACGTTGGCTTGGTGCGAGTTCTCCTTCGTGGACTCGCAACATCGGCACATCGCGACCTTCACGGGATTTGCAGAGTTCACCCGCAATGGCGGCAGTTGAGTGATCCTTACCCAGACGTGATACCATGGCCGCTGCTTGACTCGGTGTGTAAGGCGGACCCCAGGCGACCAGCAGAGAACTCGCATCGGTTTTGAGGGTATAGATCATTCGTCCATCCCGCAGTTGCCCTGGTTTGGTCTGAAGCCAGGTGGTGCCGTCTTCTGAGTAAGCCGCGCGTTCCGGCATCGCCCAAATTGCAGACAGGGGCCTGCCGGAAGGCTGCCCATTGGCCTGCGGCATGGGAAGGTCCGAGCCTTGCAATTCCAGCTTGAGTTCTTTCCCGGCTTGAATTCCGCTGATGCGAAACTGCCACCAGCAAGGCCAGCCACGGGCGGGATCGCCACCCGGCATGAAACGCACGGTTTGGTTGGGAACATTGATTTCGACATTCCGTACTGACCCGCCCTCGAAGTTTGACTCCACCTTCAAAGCGAATGCCGCTGAATGACCTGCCACGAGCAGCGTCAGCATTGTCACGCTGATCTGTTTGGCGGAGTACTTTGGCTTCATCTTGTTATCAACGGCCCTCGTCGGCTCTTCATTCACGCAGAGGAATGGGATTGCACGCGATCAGCGTGGGTTTTAGGCTTCGGGGAGTCACGCACATGAAACTTCTTCTCAACTTCCTCAGCCTCCTGGTGGCACTTGGCTCTAGCGGCGCGACGGCTTATGCTCAGGCAGACAAGTCCAAACCCAATGTGCTCATCATGCTGGTGGATGATATGGGTTGGTCAGATATCGGCTGCTATGGCGGTGAGCTGAAAACTCCGAATCTCGACAAGCTGGCCAGTAAGGGCGTGCGTTTCACGCAGTTCTATAATACGGCGCGCTGCTGCCCTACTCGGGCATCGTTGCTTACGGGGTTGTATCCGCATCAGGCAGGAGTTGGCCACATGACCGAGGAACATCGGGACAAGGACGGCAAGGTTTATCCCGGCTACAGCGGACGGCTTAATGACACCTGTGTCACCATCCCGGAAGTCTTAAGCACCGCTGGCTATTTTACCGCCATGACGGGCAAGTGGCATGTGGGCCAGAATCTGGGCGTGTTTCCAGAGAAGCGTGGGTTTCAGCGCACGCTGACGGCCGCGGCAGGCGGCTTTTATTACCCGCAGGGCAAAAACGCGCGCCTGTTTTACAATGGAGAGGAAGTGAAGAATGATGGCAATGGGCCGGTTCCGAAGGACTGGTATTCGACGGATCTGTGGGCGGATTTCGGTCTGAAGTTCGTGGATGAAGCGATCGCGGCGAAGAAGCCGTTCTTTCTCTACACCGGATTCAATGCCCCCCACTTCCCTCTGCAGGCTCCCGAGGCGGACATAACCCGCTGGCGCGGAAAATTCATGGCAGGCTGGGACAAGCTACGCGAAGAGCGCTATCGTCGCCAAGTTGCAGCCGGACTGATAGATGAGAAGTGGCCGCTCTCACCCCGTCCCGAAGAAGTGCCCGCGTGGGACAGCCTTACGCCCGAGCAGAAAGATCGCTACGACCACCTCATGGCCATTTATGCGGCGGTCATCGAGCGGATGGACATGGCCGTGGGGCGGATTGTCGATGGCCTGAAGCAACGCGGCCAACTCGACAATACGCTGATCCTTTTTCTGAGCGACAACGGCGGCAATGCGGAGGCCGGTATTCAGGGCAAGTCGAATGGCGAGAAGTTGGGCAGTGCGGATTCGGATGTCTTCATCGGTCAGTGCTGGGCCACGCTGAACAATACTCCATTTGTCCGCTACAAGCACTACACGGATGAAGGCGGCATTTCGACACCGCTCATCGCCCATTGGCCCAAGGGTATCCCGGAAGCACGCCGAGGCGCTCTGGAAAAGCAGCCAGCGCATCTGGTCGATCTGTTGGCGACTGCCGTGGATGTTGCGGGCGCTACGTATCCCAAGGAGTTCAATGGCAAGGTCATAACGCCAGCGGCAGGGGTCAGTTTGGTTCCCGCGTTTAAGGGCGAAAAACTGGCGCGCACGCAGCCCATCTTTTGGGAACACGAAGGCAATCGCGCGATCAGAGATGGAGATCTGAAGCTCGTCGCTTTGGAGAATCAACCATGGCGTCTTTATGATCTGGCTCAGGATCGCAGCGAGCAGCATGATCTGGCGGCCTCACGTCCGGAAGTCGTCAAAGCGCTCGCGGATAAATGGCAGACGTGGGCTGCCGCATCAAACGTCCTTCCTCTCGGCGGATGGCGCGCGGGCGATAAAGATAAAAAAGAATCCAAGGGACCAAGTCGAGTAACTCTTAAAAATGGCGATCATCTCGACGGAGATAAGGCGCCGAATGTTGGAGGGAAGGGTTTCACTATCACGGCAAAGTTTGAGGCGGTACCAGGTGATGGCGTCATCGTGGCGCACGGAGGGACAGTCAATGGCTACTCCCTCTCGATCCATGAAGGCAAGCTGACCTTCCTGATCCGCAGCAGCGAGAAAGTCACACAAGTGGCCTTTCCCGAGCCTCTCGTCGGTCCCCAAACCGTGACGGCAAAACTCGCTTCCGACGGAGCTGTCTCGCTCTCCGTCGGTGCGAAATCCGTTACTGCCAAACGTAAAGGACTCATCAAAGGGAATCCCAAGGACGGTCTGGACATTGGGAAAGATGGGGGAGCAGTCGTAGGCCCTTATACCGGTGCCAATCCGTATAAAGGTGCTATCGAGTCGGCGGAAGTTGTCGTTGCGCCGAAGTGAGTCATTTTTTTCTAACCGGCTTCAGCGCGCAATAAGGCGAATCCCGAAGCGTTTGCTGATTCGTGAGGATTTTTTTAGCCGCTCTGTCCGCCTTCCTGATGTCATGGATGGCATCAAGTGTGATGGTTTATGCCGCCGATGGTTCGGCCTCCGCAAGCGTCATCCCGGCCTCTTCGTTTTTGCAGATCCAGACCACCGCAGATGACTTACCCATCAAGACGGCAGTAAGGGAATTGCAGCAGTTTCTGAAGGCGAGAACGGGCAAGGAAATTTTGATATCCACGAGCCCGGATGAGGCGGCTGCGGGAGAGATGCCAAAACCTGGCAACATTCTCCTAAGTATCAAGGCGGACACCACCGCTTCATCGCCATCCGAAGACGATGACTACGAGATATTGGAGAGGGACGGCGCGATCATAGTCAACGGATCCAATGCTCGTGCAGTGCTCTACGGCGTTTATGAATTGGAAGATGTGATGGCGGAGCAAGGAGGCGTGCCGCAAGGGTTTTCGAGTCGCGCAGCGCCGTCCATGAAACTCCGTCTGCTGCATCCGCGTGTGCGGGGTGGATTTGGCAGCTACCGACGGAGTGACTTTGAGTTCATGGCCCGCTGCGGTGGAAACGTGGCTCATCTCACTCACGACTGGCATGTTGAAAAGACGCTGTTCAGTTTTGTTCCTTCAGAGGTTTTTCCGCAGGCGGTGAATACGGAGAAGCTGGAGAAGAATCGCGCGCAGCTCAGGCAGTACCTGGACTGGTGCAAGCCCTATGGCCTGGATGGCGCCATGTGGCTCTGCGAAATTCCCTGTCAGGGCGGGCCCTGGCTGACAGATGAAGTGCGGGAGGCCTTTCTGAAGCGTTTCCCGGCAGATTGCCTCTCTGACACGGGCACGTATCAGGGGAAGGTATTGTGTCTCGCTCATCCAAAAGTGGAGCAGGAGTATCGCCGTTTGGTGAGGCAATTCCTCACGGACTTTCCGGGCATCTCGATGTTTCTCGTCTTCACCATGGACTCCAGCGGCGAGCTCTGTGATCCAGCGACTTGTCCCCGGCACAAGGGGGTCAGCAAGCTGACTCAATACAATCGGCTAATCTCGCTGATGGTGGAGGAGGGACGCAAGATGCGAGCGGATTTTCAAGTGTTCTCTGTCGCCTGGGGTTGGAAGTTTCGCGGTGATCCGAACTATCTGCCGGAGCAGGCGAAGCTACCTGTCGGCATAGGGTTCACAATGACACCGGATGGAGAGGCCTGGTCTTTTGACCGCAAGAAGACTGATTTTCTTATCAGCTCCAAAACTCTGGCGCAGCGGCAGGGACAGAAATTTCTCGGTTATGACATTTTCTTCTGGGGTGATGATACGGTGTTTAACGAGATGAAGGGAAGCTACCTGCCACAGGGTTTGGGTGTGACCGCGCTCTACGATTTCCCTCTCGGTGTCGCTGCGAAATTGCGGCGGTGGAATGATCTGGGGGCGGATGGTTATTTCGATCAATGGGGCACGATGGCGGAATACATTCAGGCCAATGCTATTGCGCTGCGTGAGTTAACGTTTCACCCAGAGCACCTTGCTCCAGAGAAGATCGAGGGCTGGGCGAAAGGTTTAGCGGCGAAACGCTTAGGCGCCAAAGCGGCATCGGGGATCCTGGCCGCTTGGATGGAGATTGAGTCCGCCCAACAAATCCAGTCAGACAATACCCTCTATTGGCACGGTCTGAGGCCTGCCTGGTCCGGACCCTCCCTGAAATGTCCGCTCACGCTGGAAGCGCTAAACGCAGTGAAGCCCGCCAATCCGGAACCGAGTAAACCGTATGGGTTCAGGGACTATGCGCCCTTTAAGGATGACGTGGCGCGATGTGAAGCGCTGGCACCTGCTTTGCGACAGGCTGCGGATCACTTTGCCAAAGCCCTCAAGCATTTGGAGACGGCGCAGGCTCTGATCCAGCATGGCGTGCAAGA
Organism: Phragmitibacter sp.; assembly: GCA_965284365.1. GTDB lineage: Bacteria > Verrucomicrobiota > Verrucomicrobiia > Verrucomicrobiales > Verrucomicrobiaceae > Phragmitibacter. The sequence continues at coordinate 6,381,695 of OZ260079.1, read as the reverse complement.
GGCCACGAACACGGGTGCCGAGTATGATCACTGGTATGCGCCAGAGCTAATGGCAGGCTCCAAAGCCCCAGCCCGGTTCTCCCCGCTTGAATTAATAAATGAGCAGATCATCGCCGTAAGACTACAAGAGAGGACGCAGCGACGTATGAGCCGGTTCTTTGAAGCCTATGCCTTGGCGCAAAAATTACCTGCACCGGGCACACCTGCTTACGCGGAGAAGGTCAAGATCCTGGATAGGTTACGGGCGGAAGATGAGGTGGGGAAGGGGAGGGAGTGATGGTCGGGCTCCATCCCGCTTCTCTACATGAAGATTCCTTCATATGAACTGGTCTCCGAGTTTTTCGGTGGCTAGCGGGAGGTTTGGTGGCAATCTCGGAGTCACCAAGACGATGCCCCCCAGCTCTTCACCATCTTTTTCGAGCGATGGCAACCGATCCATGACGGTGCTGGCCGTAGAGGACGATCAGCGGGTTGCCGAGGTGTTGCGGAAGGGATTGGAAGAGGTGGGTTGGACGGCAGAGCTCCTCAGCCGGGGTGACGACGCCGTAAAGCGGATTACCACGCGGGCCTTTGATGCGGTCATCATGGACATCATGCTGCCAGGGTGTGATGGCCTTACCGCCATCCGGACGCTGCGAGCCATGAGCAATTCCACACCCGTGTTGCTGCTATCCGCACGGGGTGATGTGGATCAGCGTATCAGCGGACTGAACGCCGGTGCGGACGACTATCTGGCCAAGCCGTTCTCCATGGCGGAGGTGATTGCGCGGCTGCGGGCCATCACCCGGCGCGGCGGGGAGACGGGCGCCATACTGTTGCGTCTGGGAGATCTGACCGTGGATGTGCCCCACCGCAGCGCCACGCGTGCCGGCAGAAATCTTGACCTTAGTCCGCGCGAATTCCGTGTGGTGGAGGTACTCATGCAAAACATGGGGAACGTGTGCACCCGCACCATGCTGCTCCGGCTGGTGTGGGACTACTCGTTTGACCCGGGAACCAACCTCGTGGACGTCTATATTCGGAAGCTGCGGGAGAAGATCGACTACGGCCATGCGACACCTTTTCTTCACACCATCAGAGGCGTGGGATATATGATGGGTGAGAAAGCTCCATGAAAGGCTCTTTGCGAACCCGCCTCTTTTGGGGGCAAGTCGGTCTGTTTCTGGCTGCCAGCGTCATTTCCATCCTTATTGCCTGGAAAGAACTGCACAGCCAGGGTGTGACCCAGAATGGCGATGGCGCCAACTGGCGGCTCATTCTCACCGCCGCAGCCGTGTCATGTGCGCCGGTGGTGCTGCTGGCGATTGCGAGTTGGTGGCTGACGCGCCGTTCGCTGTCGCCCATTGTTACCCTGACTCAGGCGGCGGAGCACATTCATGAGGATAGTCTGCACAAGCAAATCCCGCTTACCGGGAATGGAGATGAACTGGACCGGCTGGCTTCTGTACTAAATGACATGATGGCCCGGCTCGACGCGTCATTCCAGAAGGTGCGCGAGTTCACGTTGCATGCGTCCCATGAACTTAAGACGCCGCTGACCATCCTCAAGGATGGATTCGAAAAGGCTCTGGCTGATGAGAACCTGTCTGAGGCGCAGCGCGACCGGCTCTTTGTCTGGCTGGATGAGGCCGAGCGGCTGAATCACATTGTGTCCGGACTGACCCTCCTGACGCAGGGGGACGCGCATCAAGTGAAGCTTAGTCTTGAATCGTTGGATTTGGCAGAACTCGTCACCGACGCCGCCAGCGAAGCCAGCATTCTGGGGCAGCTGCAGGATCTGAAGGTGAATGTAATCGCGCCCGAGCCGTGCCACGTGCTGGTAGACCGGCACCGGCTGCGTCAGCTGCTGCTGAACCTAACGGATAATGCGGTGAAGTACAACCGGGACAAAGGTTACGTGGAGTACACGCTTCTGCGGAATGCCACGCACGCGAAGGTCACGGTGCGCAGTGGGGGGCGAGGCATTGATGCCGAGGAACTGCCGAAGATCTTCGATCGGTTCTTCCGCAGTGGCACATCCCGCGGCACGGTCTCCGACGGTTGCGGCCTCGGACTGAGCATTGCCCGGTGGATCGCCGAAGAGCACGGCGGCACTCTCACCGCTGAGTCAGCTCCAGACAATACGGCGCTGATTTTGCAACTGCCGTTGCCTCCAGAAAATCAGCCAACAAAGAGCGCAACCAACGGTGTGAAGAGTGCTCTGACAAAAGCATCAGTGATGCTGCTGAGCCTGTTGTGGGCGACAGCAGCGTCAGCGCTTGAGCCTGCGGCTCCTTCCGCTTCTGTTTCCTACAACTACGAAGTTCGGCCGATCCTAAGCGGGAAGTGTTTCGCGTGTCACGGATCAGACGCCGGCAACCGCAAAGGCGATCTGCGGTTGGATCAGCGCGAAGCGGCGTTGGCCAGCAAAGCGATTGTTCCCGGTCAGGCAATTGCCAGCAGCCTGGTGGAGCGCATCAGCACGAAGGATGCGGATGACATCATGCCGCCACCGGAGAAGCATGATGCTCTTTCTGAGGCGGAGAAGTCCATTCTCATCCGCTGGATCAACCAGGGTGCTCCTTATGAGACGCATTGGGCATTCGTCCCACCTGTCGTGCCAGACGTTCCCCGGAAAGATGAGCATCCTATCGATGCTTTCATTCAGGAGGCACTAGCGGCCAGGGATTGGCAGTCTTCACCTGAGGCAGAGCCAGAGGAACTCCTGCGCCGCGTGACGCTAGCTTTAACGGGGCTCACCCCCACAGTGGATGAGATCAAAGCCTTCACCGGGGACAGTTCTCCAAACGCCTACGAGAGGGCCGTGGATCGTCTGCTTGACTCCCCCCACTATGGAGAACGGCTGGCGGCCTCGTGGCTGGATGCGGCGCGCTACGCTGATACCTACGGAAGGCATGAAGATGCGGACAGTCTCATGTGGCCATGGCGGGACTGGGTGATCAAAGCCTTCAACGAAAATCTCCCGTATGATGAATTTCTGCGGTGGCAGATGGCGGGCGACCTCATGCCGCATGCCACGCAGGAGCAAAAGATCGCCACCGCTTTTCATCGGCTTGCGGTGCAGTCCAATGAGTCTGGAAGCGACCCAGAGGAGTTCCGCTGGGACCAGGTGTTTGATCGCGTCAATACGACGGCCACGGCGGTGCTCGGCCTAACCATGGAGTGCGCCCGCTGCCATGATCACAAGTATGATCCCATCTCCGCGAAGGAGTATTACCAGATGGCGGCGTTCTTTGACAAGATTGACGAACTTGGCCTCTTTTCGCGTTACACGAACGGGATTCCGGCACCCTCGACTTTCGTGTATCAGCCGGGTGAAGAAGCGCGGCATCAAGCACTCAAGAAAGCTGTGGCAGATGCGGAAGCGGCCTGGCAACACGCCAAGGACACTGCGAGTGAACGTTACAGAGCGTGGCTGAAACATCATGCGCCGCCCGGGCGTGGTGAAGGACTGTGGCATGAGTGGAGTTCCCCTAACGTCAATGTTCGCATGGAGGCGCTCATGCCTCAGCCGGAGGTGTATGTGAGCTTTGATTTGGTGCAGAATGAGAAGCGCGTTTATGTTGCAGACAGCGATCCCGGACAACTGCTAAGTGGAGCGGTTTCCTCTAAAGAAGAGACGCTTGGAAAATTCGGCAGAGCGTGCGGATTCCGCAGCGATAATCCCAAAAAGTATGCGGTGCCGCCGCAACTGGCACACTACAGACAGTGGCAACCTTTCACGTTCTCCCTTTGGTTTCAGGCGGAGAACACACCGGAGAGGGGAGTCATCCTGCATCGCAGCCGTGCCGGACTGGATGCGGCGAACCGCGGCTATGAACTCACTTTCGAAGACGGCAAGCTGACTGCCACGCTGGCGCACTTTTACCCCGGTAATGCCATTCGCATTCAGGCGGAGGAGAAGATGGAATTTAAGGCGTGGCGGCATGTGGCCGTCACCTATGACGGCTCCAGCCGCGCCGCCGGGCTTAGCCTGTTTATAGACGGACAGCCGATCCCAACCAAAGTCGTGCGGGACCATCTTTACCGGGACATTGACTACCTGCCGGAGTGGGGTGACCTGGACAATGTCAAAGTAGCAGACGCTGATGCGGGCAATGCCATCAGCCTGAAGATCGGAGGCCGCACGCTGGATACCGGCCTGCGGGGCGCGGCGGTCGATGAATTGCGGGCGTATGACCGGCAACTCAGTCCCGTTGAAGTGGCTTATCTGATGCATGGTGGGGCCGCTTCCGATGACGCGCCATGGGCTCAATGGTACATGCGTGAAGTGGATGCTGACTGCCGTTCCGCGCTGGCTTTGCTTACTGCGGCGAGGCGGGCAGAGAGTGAGTTTTCCACCGCTCTGCGGGAGATGATGGTGATGGACGAGTCTCACGGGCCAAAGCGCGAGACCACGATGTTGAATCGAGGAGACTTCAAGCAGCCCGGAGCGGCCGTGCAGCCCGGCACTCCTGCGGTGCTGATTCCATTTTCCACGAATGCTTCACGCGATCGTAGAGGGTTAGCGGAGTGGCTCACTGATCCGCGCCACCCGCTGACAAGCCGCGTGGAGGTGAACCGTATCTGGGCGCTGTTCTTCGGCAGAGGACTGGTGGCTACTCCCCAGGATTTCGGTCTGCAAGGAAGTGTGCCCAGTCACCCGAAGCTCTTGGACTGGTTGGCGCTGCATTTCGTGGAGAGCGGTTGGGACATCAAAGCACTGTGCCGCGAGATCGCGCTTTCAAGGACCTTTCGGCAGTCATCCATTCCCGCAGATACAGCTCTGCGACGTCAGGATCCTGACAACATCTATTTGGGTCGCGGTCCCAGTTTCCGCCTCTCTGCGGAACAACTCAGGGACAGCGCTTTGACGGCGAGTGGATTGTTAATTCCCGCCATCGGTGGTCCCAGTGTGAAGCCCTACCAACCCGCCGGTATCTGGGAGGACAATGGAACCCAACACGTCTACGAACAAGATAAGGGAGACAACCTGCACCGCCGCAGCTTGTACACCTTCTGGCGTCGCACCAGTCCGCCGCCCGTAATGAATATCTTTGATGCTCCCACGCGCGAGTTTTGCCTGGTGAAACGCCAGCCCACACTGACGCCGCTGCAGGCACTGGCACTGCTGAATGACACGGGCTTTCTGGAAGCGGCGCGCGTGCTGGGTGAAAAACTAGTGCGCGACTATCCGGCCGCAGCGCAGGACGCGGATCGTGTCGAGATGGCTTTCCTGCATCTCGCTGGGAAGCCACCGTCTGAACATCAGAAGCAGGCATTGGCTCAGTTGATTAGTGAATCCCGCAGCTACTTTGTATCCCAACCAACGGACGCAGCTAAAATCCTCGATGCCACCGGCGAGGCCCCGCGCGTGCCCGGCCTGCCTCCGGCTGAGGTGGCAGCCACGCTCATGATGACACGCGCGGTGCTGAGCAGTGATCCTTTCGTCACCTCCCATTAAGTCCTCCCTAATCTTTGTTTCATGCATTGCCAGCAATACACTGACTTTCAAGGCCTGACCCGGCGGGAGTGGCTCTCACGTCTCGGCCACGGGGTTGGGGCGGCGGCATTGACCTCGGTGCTGGGAAATTCCCTGCAAGCACAGTCACAGGCAGGCATCAAAGGTCTGCCACACTTTCCTTCCAAGGCGAAACGGGTCATCTGCCTTTTCATGAGCGGCGGTATGTCGCAGCTTGAGTCTTTTGACTACAAACCCTTGTTGAACGAGCGGGCGCAGCAGCCGCTCCCGCCGTCGGTATTCAAGGGGAGGAAGCCGCTGGGCATGTCGAAGCTGCAGGGGAACTTCCTGATGCAGGGATCCGTGTTTCCCTTCAAGCAACACGGCCAGAGCGGAGCGTGGTTCAGTGACCGCTTTCCGCATTTGTCCCGGCAGGCGGACCGCCTCTGTTTTCTTAAAGGCATGGTCTCCGAGGCGGTCAACCATGACCCGGCCATCATTTACATGAACAGCGGGAATCAACTCCCCGGCAGACCGGCCATGGGCTCATGGTTGAGCTATGGGCTGGGCTCCGAAAGCGCAGATCTACCGGCCTTTATCGTGTTGGTGACGCGCAAAGGCGTGGATCAGCCGCTTTCATCACGCCTGTGGGACAGCGCGTTTCTGCCGTCGCAGCATCAGGGCGTGCCCTTTCGTCCCGGTAAGGAAGCGGTGCTGTATCTCGATAACCCCGCCGGAATGCCTCCGGCTTTGCATCGCCGTATGCTGGATCAGTTGGGTGAGGTGCAGAAAGACGAATTTGCGCGCCGCGGCGAAGCGGACATCCAGGCGCGCATTGAGCAATATGAGATGGCTTTCCGCATGCAGACCTCAGTGCCTGAGGTGACCAGCATCGCGGGAGAATCGGCCGCCACGCTGGAACGGTACGGTCCGGATGCAGCCACGAGCGGCACCTTTGCCCATAACTGTCTCCTCGCGCGTCGCCTCTGCGAAAAGGGTGTGCGCTTCGTGCAACTTTATCACCCCGGCTGGGATCACCATGCAGCAATCAAAACCGCCTATGAAGGCATCACGCGGGAGATCGATCAACCGACCTCAGCACTGCTCGATGATTTGCAGGAACGAGGATTGCTGGACGACACACTGGTGATATTTGTCTCCGAATTCGGCAGAACGCCATATACGCAGGGCTCCTCTGCCAAGACCGCGGACGTTTATGGGCGAGAACATCACCGGGATGCCTTCACGTTTTGGCTCGCCGGAGCTGGAGTAAAACCGGGCTACACGTATGGCGCCACGGATGACTTCGGCTTCGATGTGGTGGAAAATCGTACCACGGTCAATGACCTGCATGCGACGCTCCTGCATCTGATGGGCATTCAGCACGAGCGGTTCACCTATCGGTACCAGGGACGTGACTTCCGGCTCACGGATGTAGCGGGCACCGTCATTAAGCCGATCCTCGCGTAAGGAACTTTGGGCCCGAACTTTGGCATGCTCAATCGAGTCTCTTTGTGCATCTTGCTCGCGGCGGTAGCAGCGATTGGCATCTGCGCCTGCCGCGAAAAAGCCCCGCCGCCTCCCAAGCTGAAGAGGCAGGATATCCGCGCCATGGAAGTGAGAGAGCGAAGTGCGGTCATCGAATTTGTCAGGTCTCTCGAAGGCATTTTAGAATGGCGCCAGACCTTGCCAGCACCCATGGAGGAAGGGCATCGCCTTACCATGGTGGACAAACTCCAGCAGGTGCCGGTGCCTGCTGATTTGCCGGAAGACTTGGCCAAAGCTTGGCGGGAACTGGTGGATATCTCAAAAAAAATGAGAGACCCGCAGCAAAGAGATAAATGGCGTGGGCGGGGGGCTGAGGTCGCGGCGGAGCTCAACCGCCAACTGGCGACCCACGGCTACTCCGAATTACGGTTTTAGCGGATTAAAGGGGAAGCCGTGGGCAGGGCCGGCGGGCATCTTCCTAGGGCGATTCATTAAACCGCTCGCCAATGAACACATAGGGGTGTAAAGAGTCTAACACTGTGCCCACTTTGTAAGTTCGGAATTGATTCTGAGCAGCATAGAGACTTGATTTGCCATGGATGATATGACCCTTGAAAAGAACGCCGAACTGATCTCCCCCACTGAAGTACACCATTCTCACGCCGAACCTACTTTAGCGGCGAAACTCGGCACGCTTGCCGTTATCATCATCCCCTTCGTGGCGGTTTTGGGAGTTCCGATATGGTTGTGGGGTTGGGGTTTTACAGGACACGATTTAGCCTTGCTCGTAGGGTTTTATGTTCTCACCACCGTGGGAATCACCATTGGTTTTCACCGGCTTTTCACTCACAAATCTTTTGAAACCTACGGTTTCGTGAAAGTGATACTGGGCATCCTCGGTTCCATGGCCGTGCAGGGCTCGCTTATGGAGTGGGTGGCAATGCATCGCATTCATCATCGGTACAGTGATCAGGAGGGGGATCCCCATTCGCCTCATCACAGCGGCGTCGGATTTTGGGGCGCCGTTAAAGGGGCTTGGCATGCACACGTCGGATGGCTTCTGGGCAAAAATCCCGTGGATCTCACAAAATACGTCGCCGATCTACGGAATTCGAAGGCCCTCCGTAGGGTTAGCAATTTGTTCCCCGTATGGGTGCTGGCGACCTTCCTTCTGCCCGCCATCCTGGGCGGACTGCTTTCCTGGTCATGGATCGGCATGCTCAAGGGTCTGATTTGGGGCGGCGTGGTTCGGCTGTTTCTGGTGCACCATGTTACCTGGAGCGTGAATTCTGCCTGCCACTTGTGGGGCAGACGGCCTTTCAAAAGCCGTGATGAGAGCCGCAATAATTTCGTCTTCGGCGTCCTGGCAATGGGGGAGGGGTGGCACAATACCCACCACGCTTTTCCGAATTCCGCGCGTCACGGGCTGAAGTGGTGGGAACTCGATTTGAGCTACTGGATGATTCGTTTGCTAGCGGCAATGAAGCTGGCTTGGAACGTCAATGTTCCGGCTCTCGCCATGCAGGAAAGCAAGTCGAACCGCTAAGCAATCTCAGAGGGTTACCCTCTCGGTAGCGGCTTCCAGAGAGATTCACTTTTTACGGCACGAGCCTCCTTCGCGCGGCACCAGGACCATTACGCTTTCTCAAAGATCTCCCGGGCCTTCTGCAATTGTTCCTCGCTCCCCAGTAGCAGGATCGCGTCGCCGGGTCGGAGTTCTTCTGATAGACCCGGGTTGATGATGTTCTCGGTGCCGCGTTCGATGCCGACGATGCTGGCGCCGGTGCGGCTGCGCAATTGCACCTCGGCGATCACCTTGCCCGCAGCAGAAGATTCCGCGATGATTTTTACGGTGATCAACCCGGCATCCCGCAGCAGCGCTGGAATGGCTGGCTCATCGAAGTCCTGCCGGATATGAGGAAGGGCAGGCTCCATCAAAGTTTCCTGCAAGGCGACCTGAGCCCGCGCGTGAAGTCGGCTGAAGACGCGCCAGAGCAGCACCGCCATTACGACGACCACCAAGGCAGAAAAGATAAGCAGATTACGCGAGGGCAGAATGGCGGAGCTAAGTGCCAGGACGAGCAGCAACAAAGCTGCGCAACCTGCCGTGAAGACGATGGTCGAGACGATGTTGCGTAGTGCGGTCGCTTTTTCCCCAGCCGCCGCCCGGGTTACGCTCATCTCGCTAACGAGCATGCCGAACGCCTGCCATTTCCGGATGATGGCAATAAGCATGGGCAGACTCAGCACCATGGCCCCGAGCCACATGATCGCGCGAATGGCATCCTGGCTGACGGTGAGATGCAGCCACTCCTGAACGCGTTGTTTCGTAAAGGCAGCCGTGATGAAAACACCCGCGATGAGCAGCAAATTCAGCAGGATCTGCCAGCCCCATTTGCGTAGGAAGGCTGACGGGCTTTTGCTCTTTTGAACCGTTCCCAGTTCGCTGACCCATCGCGTGTAGGTGTCCAGCATTTGGATCACCCCATTTGGCATCACACGATTCATTCCGGCTACCACCGAGTCGGAGCTTCGGATGAGGTAAGGCCTCAGCAAAGTGGTTAGCGCTGACACGGCCACCGTAATGGGATAAAGGAACCCACTGGTGGCGCTGAGGGAGGCGCCGAGCGCGGCGATGATGAAAGAGAACTCCCCAATCTGAGCCATCCCCATGCCCACCCTCATGGAGGTTTTCATGTCATTGCCCGCCACAAAGGTGCCGAAGCTGCATGTCACCACTTTGCCCACCACCACCACCGCCGTGATGATCAGAATCGGCGCCCATTGTTCCATTAATACCGTCGGATCAATGAGCAGACCAATGGACACGAAAAACACCGCGCTAAAGAGATCCCGCAGAGGCAGCATCAAGGTCTCGATGTGGGCGATGTGACGAGCCTCTGCAATGATGGCGCCGATCATGAATGCCCCCAGTGCCATGCTGAAGCCCAGCTTCACCGCCAGGAGAGAGACGCCGAAGCACAGGCCCACCACCGTGATGAGCAACATCTCGTTGCTTTTGAATTTTGCGATCCAGTTCAGGAGACGCGGAATCAAGATCAAACCAAGGATCAGCAGCACACCCAGGAAGGTGCTCAGCCTGCCCACCGTTACCGCGACATTCTCCATGGAGAGCGACCCGCTCGTCGCAAATCCGGAGAGGATCGCGATCATCAGGATGGCCAGGATGTCTTCCACGATGAGGATGCCAAAGATCAGCTGCGCAAAGTTGTGCTTCGTTTTCCCGATCTCTTCCAGAGCCTTGATGATGATGGTGGTCGAGGAAATGGAAAGGATGGCTCCCAGGAAGACACTGTCCATCTTTCCCCAACCGAATGACTGCCCCAGATGATACCCCGCAAGGATCATCAGCATAATCTCAGCAGAAGCAGCGATCAGGGCGGTCGAGCCGACTTTGGTCAGCTTCTTCAAGTTGAACTCCAGACCCAGGGAGAACATCAAAAAGATAACGCCCAACTCTGACAGCGTCTGAATGGTCTCCTTGTCCTCAATGAGCGGGAAAGGAGGAGTATGCGGGCCGATGATAACGCCCGCGACAATGTAGCCTAGCACCACGGGCTGCTTCAAGAGACGGAAGACGACCGTCACCACTGCCGCGATGATCATCACCACGGCGAGGTCTTGAAGGAAACTGATATGATGCATGACGAGTAACCGGGAAGGACGCTGGGAAAACGAAGCCTCGCACTTAGCCACCGCAGCCGCAGCCACGAGGACGTCTTGAATCGACGTTCCCGGCGTGCTCAGGTGTGTCAAGAGTGCCTCTATACATCGAGCGCCATGCCATAAAGCAACAACGAGGAAGAACTCCTGCGCCTAATACGAATGGAGCGGGCAGCACCTACCCGATGCCCATCTAGGTCTTCTGGCTGAGCCTCAGGCACAGACGTTTTCACCTCGACTGTCGAATCCATGATATGAAGATCACATTCAGAACACCGCTCTACCTTTGCGGCGCCATCATCATGCTTGGCGCTGCCTCTTGCGACGAGGCGGAGTCCACCGACGAAGCTGCTGTCAATCGCACCTTGGGCACTCCGGGCTCCGGTGGTGATGGCAGTCAGCGGGGAGATCAAGGGGCCAGTGGCACTTCCACAGGCAGTTCGCCGCAACCTAAGAGCTCTGAGGTCACTCCCCAGCAGGCATATCCTCAAGGCGGAAGCCAGCAAACTGGCTCAGGAACAGCGCAGTAAGGAACATCCCGTTACTCTCTCACTGATATCAATTTGAAAGGCCATCTCGGCTATGGCTGCAGCGCTCCTTACCAAACCCCCATTGACCTTGGAGGAGCGCCGCCAGCGGAAGCTGGAGAAGAGAGAGAAGCAACGTGCCGCAAATCTTCTGCGATCACAGAAGATGCACGAGGCCAGGCTTGCCGCTGTGGAAACGAGCGCACCCGCCCAGCAGCCCCCGCAGTTGAACATCGGATGTTCGGGATGGTTCTACTGGCACTGGCGGGGATCCTTTTATCCGGACCAGATGCCTACCAAAGAATGGTTCAGCTATTATTCGGAGCGATTCAACACCGTTGAGCTGAACGCTCCATTTTATTCCTGGCCCACCGTCAATGCCGTGAAGACTTGGCTGAAGCAGGCCGGTGAGCAGGACTTTGTCTATACCGTCAAAGTCTGTGAACTGATCACGCACGTGAAAAGGCTCAGTCGCACCAGGACGCTCGTGGAAGATTTTGGTTATATCGCGGATCTGCTGGGAGAGCGCATGGGCTGTTTCCTGTATCAGTTTCCGCCGAGTCATCATTACTCGCCTGCACGCCTCAAGGCCATTGTCACTCAGTTGGATCCGCATCGACGCAATGTCGTCGAGTTCCGGCACCGCAGTTGGTGGAACAAGACCGTGTATGCCGCCTTCAAAAAGGCGAAGATCATCTTCTGCTCATGCAGCGGGCCCCGCCTCCCAGATGAACTCGTGGTTACCACAGATGAATTGTATGTGCGGTTCCACGGCACTACCCAGTGGTATCGTCATGACTATACCGAGGAAGAATTAGCGATCTGGGCCGACCGTGTGAAGCAATCTGGCGCGACTCGTCTTTGGGCCTATTTCAACAATGACCGGAATGCTTTTGCCTTTTCGAATGCAGCGTCATTCCGGCAAATGCTCACGGATTCTTGGGCGGGTTCGCCATAGTTTTCGGCTCAACTGCCCGTCTCATTATTCCTCAGGCTCGCTGCATCTGGCAAAGACGTGACGAAGCGGGGAGGGAATGCACCTCTCGCCTCACTGCCGGGTAATGTTTCATAGCCAGGCGTCGCTGTAGGCATGACATGCGCAATGGAAGCCGCGTTGGCCCCTGCGATATTGGGAAACAAAGTGTGAGCCAGGACGGCTATCTTCGCCTGCCAACCGACGAGTATCTGCGGTGCTCCGGCGCGGCAGGCCTCGATGATGTGCTTGGCCGCGCGTTCTACTGAGATGGATGACAGCGGCGTCGCAGACCCCAAAGTAAACCAGCCGAACTCCGCGCTGTGATTCCCTTTGAATGTTGCGTGGACATGAGACCCGCTGCGCATGAGTCCCGGAAACACCGAAGTGACTTTGACCCCGTCCTTGGCGAGTTCATTGCGATAGGCATCGGAAAGACCTGCCAGGGCAAATTTGCTGGCCGAGTACGCGGCGAGGTGGGGGATGGCGATTTTTCCTCCAATGGAGGAGATATTCACGATGCGGCCTAAAGATTTTTTAAGATGAGGGAGCGCTGCATTCATGAAGCGTTGCGGTCCCCATACATGGATGGCGAACGCATCGTCGAAATCATTTTGGGTCATGTTCTCCAAGGGCCCCACCATGATGATGCCGGCGTTATTGATCAGCACATCTAGCGCACCGAACTCCGTCACCGTCGTCTGAACGGCGCGATCCGCAGTGGCCGGTTCCCGCACATCACCCACAATCGTGATGACTTCTGCGCCGCTGCTGCGCAACTCGGTCTGAGCACGAGCCAGTTCATCAGGATCACGAGCCAGCAAGGCAAGCTTCGCTCCTTCCGCCGCGAGGTATCGCGCCATTACCAGTCCTAATCCCCGGGAGCCGCCCGTGATGAGGACTACCTTCCCAACAAAGGAATATTGCGGTGCTCTCGAACGCTTTTTGATCAACGATCGTGCCGCCAAGGCTGATAGCCCGAACAAAAGGAGTCCATGTTTCATCTTCACACTATGCAATCGCAGCCGTGTCGCTCATGGCCCCATGCAAGGAGAGATATCCTGGAGCCTCCCGTCATTTGCAGCGCAGATTGAGTGATTTGATGCTGAAAGGCTGTCTGCTCGGTCAATCACTAACGGATGATGTATCGGCTATGACTCGCCTAGAATGATAGCCTGTACCGATCACCAAGGCCGTGTGTGCCGGAGACGGCGATTCAGATAAGGAGAGAGCACTGCTGCCCAGACGCCAATCTCTTTACCAAATTGTAGGACAAACCATGAAGGCCCTCACCGATACGGATACCGATTCCACGCAGGAAGTGGAGACAAACACCACTTCTTCGGCTGTGCCGAGCGCGGCGGATTCTCCCCATATTCCTGCCGGAGCAACAGTCGGCGGCATGGTAGGCGCTGCCATTGCCGGACCCATAGGCGTCGTGGTTGGCGCCGTGCTCGGAGGGGTTCTGGAAGGCCTGTTTGACAAACATGCGACACCTGCTCTGGAAGGATCTGCGCCAACCAAAAGCGAAGAGGCAAAAGTAGGAACGGAAGAGGCCGTCAGTCTCAAAGCAACTTCGACTGCTAAAGCCGCGCCTAAGCGGAAGCGTGCTTCCACAGTGCCAACCTCCGCTTCCGCCACCAAGAAGCCAACTGCCACGGTGAAAAAAACTGCTGCCAAACGAGCAAGCACGAAGAAGGCGGTTCGTAAGACTCCCAAGCGCTAAAGCAATTGCTCAGCTCCGTTGTCTTGCAAATCGATGACGCCGCGGCACCATTCTGACGCGTGAATGAAAACAGCGTAGATCGCCAGAGAAACAATGGCTTGATGACAATGGGCTCCATGAGTCGCAGCGTCATGTTGCCCTTCCTTGCAAGATTCCTCCTCACCACCCTTGTGGGTGTTGCAAGCATGTGGTTCATGCCAAAAGCGACCGCCCAGGGGACACAGGAGGCGGCGGCAATCCTGGCTACGCTTCATCCTTTTGCGGGCGAATCTCGTCCTGGCGTGAATACCGCGACTCTCACGGGTAAAGTGATGTGTGGCTACCAGGGATGGTTTAATTGCGAAGGTGATGGTGCGAATCGTGGCTGGACGCATTGGACGCGGGATGAGCGCCTGCCCACTGAGGCGAACATCAAGGTAGACCTCTGGCCTGATGTTACGGAGTATGCCACGGAAGAACTATACAACACATCCCTGAAACACGCGGACGGCCGGGTGGCGCAGGTCTTCAGTTCTTATAACAAGGCTACCGTGCAGCGGCACTTTGTATGGATGCGGGACTACGGCATCGACGGCGCTTTTGTGCAGCGGTTCGGTAATGGTGTGATCACGCCCAAAATCCTGCAGCATACCAACACGGTGCTGTCTCATAGTCGCGATGCTGCGAACCTTTCCGGTCGCACTTATGCGCTGATGTATGATCTCACGGGCTTGGGATCAGTGAAGATCGAAGCGGTCATCGAAGACTGGCGCAACCTGCGATCCAAGATGAAGCTGGGCGAAGATCCCGCCTATCTGCATCATCGTGGCAAGCCGCTCGTGGCGGTGTTCGGCATTGGCTTCAGTGACAAGGGCGCCACCCCACTGGCGGAGAGCAGGAAGCTGATTGAAGCTTTGAAGGCTGATAACTGCTCAGTCATGTTGGGCATACCAGCTTATTGGCGGAAACTGACTGGCGATGCCATTTCATCCCCAGCATTGCATGAGGTGATGAAGCTGGCCGATGTAGTCAGCCCCTGGACTATCGGGCGCTACGGCACGGTGCCGGGCGTTGCGACTCATGCAGAGACCGTGATGGTTCCCGATATCGCGTGGTGTGCCAAAGCAGGGATCGACTATCTGCCCGTGCTCTACCCCGGCTTCTCCTGGCGCAACATGTACCGGCACGCCCCCTCCAATGTCATCCCGCGCCTTAAGGGCGACTTCTACTGGACTCAGTTTCAGCACGCCAAACGCGCCGGAGCCACCATGCTTTACGTGGCCATGTTTGATGAGGTGGACGAGGCCACGGCCATCTTCAAGTGCACCAACGATGCCCCGAAGTCGACCGAGGCCAGTTTTGTCACCTACGAAGGATTGCCCTCGGACTACTACCTCCAACTCACCGGCGCGGGAGGCAAACTGCTGCGCGGGGAATTGCCGCCAGACACGGCCAAACCGTCGCCAAAAAAATAGCCCGGCGGAGAATCCTCACGCCGGGCATTGTTAACTTTTTTCTGGCGTAGTGTGAAATGGTTACCAGCGAATCTCCACGCCGAGCACGGGACCATGGGAGACGGTATCCAACTCAAAGTTTCCTTCTTCGTAGTCATCCCCAATAGCACGATAGCCGGCCAGCAAACTTACGGATGGCGTGCAGTTATAGCCCAAGCCTGCGAAGGCCTGCCAGGTGAGTTCAGAACTTGCACCAAAGCCGCCGATGTCACCGTAGTAACGGAAAAACGCCTTGTCGTTAAAGTCAGCCTGCCCACGAATACCGACTAGAGGATCAATCCACGCCGTGTCCCGTGTGGCACTGATTTCTCCAGGTCCCACAAAGCGTCCGGTCAATTCCGCTTCCAATGCCATGACGCGGGCGCCTGCCACGATGTCCATGTGATAATCGTCCTTCTCGATCACGCGATACCCCACGACCGGAGTGATGATCCACTGTTTCTGCTCATAGCGGAAACTGTCGAAGATCAAGCCACCGCCACCGATATCCTGCGAAACCTTGCCATAGATTACATCGACACCGACGGACCAGCGTCCATAAGAAGCCTCAATGATGCCCATGGCCGCCAATTCCATTTCCTCAAGAGTATCCATCATGCTGACGTCAATGGGAGCGCTCAGCGGTCCCACGCTGACATCACCATCGATGGCGGTGACCCAGGCGTAAGGAGCGAAGCGAAAGTGCCATTCTTCCTCCGGAGGAGCGGTTGTTATTGAAGTCTTGGAAACGTCTAAACCAGCGTGCGCGGAGGCAGTCAGGGTGAGAAGTGTGATGATTTGGATCAATTTCATTTTCATGATGATGGTGAGGATGAAGCGTGGGATTGAATTAACTTATGGCGAAATAAGTAAGCGCCAGATACTCCACAAGTTACTTTTGCTCTACCGTGACCTTAATGATTTTACCAGTGAAGGCGCTGGGCAGACCCGGCTTGTAGTCGGTGGATACATTCGTTTCGGCGTCCAGGCCGACGTCAGCGCCTTCATCAGCTGAGAACATGAATGGCTGGGTTTTGGGAATCTGCCCTTCCGCTACTTTCTTGCCATCGACACTTACGATGGATTTTCCACCAGTGCCGGGTTTGGCGGCATCGGGCAGGAACTCATAAGAGATCGTGTGTTTGCCGGGTGCGAGGGCTGATTGACCACCGATCCGTGTACGTTCAATGCCGAAGAAATTGTATTCATGCTGGGCTTTGCCGTCCTTCATGTATAGAGTCCAGCCACCGAAGTAACCCGCCTGCGCCAGGATCACGCCGCTCGTCTTGTCGTCCTTAAGTTCGACCTCGGCAGTGATCGTATGATGCACGCCCTTCACATTGATGAAAGCGTTCTCGAGCATGCCGGTCATGCCGGGGTACACTGTGAGGATCTTGCGTCCGTTCAACAAATCGGGCCGGCCTGCCAGGAGCGGGTTGAAACGTTCGAAGCGGCGGTCGTCGATGGGGAAGACATCGTTCCGCAGCGCTTCTTTCTCAAACACGGCCTGAAGCTCCTTGAGCTTGGCGGGATTTGCTTTGGCCAGGTTGTTCGCCTGGCTAAAGTCTTCGTCGACATTGTACAGCTCCCACACATCGTCCTTCAGCGCTGGCAGCTTTGTAGCCACCCAGGGAATCGAGTGGCGGGTGCAGGCCACCCAACCGTTATGGTAAATGCCCCGATTGCCGAACATCTCGAAATACTGTGTCGTGCGACGGTCAGCGGCCTTGGGATCATCAGCCGAATAAAGCATCGATACGCCATCCATCGGGCGCTGCGCCACGCCATTCACGGTCTTGGGTTGTGGCAACTTGGCCGCCTCCAATGCCGTGGGCGCGATGTCTATGACGTGATGAAACTGACTGCGGACTTCGCCTTTGGCTTTGATGCCTTTGGGCCAGTGCATCACCATGCCGTTGCGGGTGCCGCCAAAGTGGCTGGCCACCTGCTTGGTCCATTGGAAAGGCGTGTTGCAGGCAAGAGCCCAGCCGATGGCAAAGTGCGGGAAGGTATTGGGACCGCCCCACTCATCGATGTGCTCCATCATCTGGTCTGCTTTGCCGATGATGCCGTTGAGCGCCATCATCTCGTTATAGGCTCCTTCGGGGCCGCCTTCAGCGCTCGCTCCATTGTCCCCCACGATGTAGAAAAAGAGGGTGTTATCCAACTCACCGATGGACTCCAACTGCGCAACCAGACGCCCCACTTCGTAGTCAGTGTGTTCGGCGAACCCGGCGAAGGTTTCCATCTGGCGTTCGAAAAGCCGCTTCTGATCGGCAGTCATATCGTCCCATGCAGGGATCTCAGCGGGCCGGGGTGTCAGCTTTGTATCGGCAGGGATGACGCCGAGCTTCTTCTGACGCTCAAAGGTTTCCTCGCGCAGTTTGTCCCAGCCGCCGTTGAATTGGCCTTTGTATTTGGCGATCCACTCCTTCGGCGCATGGTGCGGTGCATGGGTGGCGCCAGTGGCGAAATACATATAGAATGGCTTGTCGGGCGTCAGAGCTTGTTGGGCGCTGACCCAGTTGATTGCCTGATTGGTCATATCCACCGTGAAGTGGTAGTCGGGTGTCTGCGCATATTCGACGCGCGTGATGCCATCATAGATGGCGGGCGCCCACATGTTGGTCTCGCCGCCGATGAAACCGTAGAACTTTTCGAAGCCCGATCCCGTGGGCCAGCGGTCCATAGGGCCGGATACTGACACCTCCCAAGGCGGCGTCTCGTGGTATTTGCCGAACGCGCCCGTGCTGTAGCCGTTCTGGCGTAGAATCTCGGCCAATGTTGTGATGCTCTTTGGCCGGATGCCGGTGTTGCCCGGAAACGCTGTAGCCAGCTCCATGATTGCCCCCGCATTGTTGGCATGGTGATTGTGACCCGTAAGCAATGCCGTGCGGGTGGGGCTGCATAGCGCCGTGGTGTGGAAGCGGTTGTACTTCACGCCACTGGCGGCGAGCTTCTCCAGGGTCGGCATTTTGATTGGCCCGCCGAAGGCGCTGCTGCCGCCAAAACCGAAGTCATCGATCAGGACTATCACGACATTCGGCGCGCCTTTTGGAGCTGTCACTTCGAAACGCGGCGGCGCTTTCGCATCGCGTGCATCGAGGGTGCTGATGGGTTCCGTCTTTGGTTCATGAATTGGCAACACGGTGCGATCAAGCTGGTCCTGGGCGCCTGCGGACGAGACATTGACAGCACAGAACACAAAGCTGAAGGCGGCGAAAAAGCGGCGCAGTTTATTTCTCATGTGATTAGTTGAGTGGGAAGGTGTCAGGTCCGAATTTTCCTCGGCTGACACGTGAGGTTCACGCAAGCTGGTTCCGCTGTCCATAGGACCTTGGGGCAATAGCTACCTTGCCAGTAATCCCCACCCCGGAGAAAAGCGTTACCGATTTTCCTTCTTTTCCATGCGCACCGGTCGCAGAGGCATCGGGGTAGGGGCTATCTTCGCCTTCCCACTGACCTCATCGTAGCTGAGTTCCCGGCGTTCCAGTAGGCCGCCACCAGCCATCCAGATTTCATAATTCAGCGCTGGGGGTGATGCCGCAGTATCGAGTTCCAACACCATCCACATCTTGCCTTCATCGGCTCCTGTAAAGCGTTCCGGGTTCTCACGTAGCGTTGCGTTATCACTGCCGAGCGGGCCGGTCGTGAATTCCAGAAACCGATCCTGGATTTGGTAACCAGCGGTGAAGTGGCGGTCGCCGGAGAGCAGGACGACGCCCTTGATCTCGTGCTTTGTGATATAATCAAAAATCTCCTGACGCTCTCTGGCAAAAGATGACCAGCAGTCTGGCTGAGTCATGCTCTGCCATTCGCTGCCGCAGGCGACCACCTTGAAAGCAGCTTTGGATTCGAGAAGCTGATGTTTCACCCACGACAACTGACGTGCTCCCAGCATCGTTTTCTGGCCGTCCTCGGGTGCCTTGTTAGGCGTGCGATAGTAGCGGCTGTCCAGCATGATGAAATCCACTTCACCGCGGCTGAACCGGTAATAACATCCGGGATTTCCCTCTTCACCGTAGCCGGGATTCGCCCACCATTGTTTGAAGACAGCGAGGCTGCCTTCTTTGCCCGCCGTCTGACCATCGGAATTGTTGGGGCCGAAGTCATGGTCGTCCCAGATGGCATACACCGGCTTCTCGCGTGCGATCTTTTCGAAGCCGTCCACCGTGCGAAACATATGATAGTGGTCTCTCAGGAGTGCGGGGTCGGTGGTGTCACCGTAATGATTGTCACCCAGCATGAGAAGCAGGTCGAAGTTGGAGCGAGCGGCCATCTCACCAAATGCCGCTGCCGCGCAATGACCACGCCGTCCCACACAGGAGCCAAAGGCGAATCGCAGCTTTCCTTTGGTGCCCTCCGCGGGAGCAGTCTCGAAGAACGGATAAGGGCGCGACACGGCAATCGCCCCGTCCACACACGGAGCATAGTAGTACCGAGTGGCGGGCGTCAGATCCCCGGCTTCCACCTGAGCCGTGAAGGATGAGGCTTCCTCAGCGGTCTGACCCGCAAGAAGCCGCGCATCTGACAGATCGGCCTGCAACCCAATTTTAAACTCCAAGCGACAGGCATTCGAGCTCTTCGCCCAGAGCTTCGCGGACCGGCTGCTCACGTGGCCAACCATCGGCCCTGCATGCAGAAAAGCCGGTCCCGGGATGGGAAGAATGGCAGGCACAGGTGCATAAACCTCCTTGGGCGCGAGGCTGATTTTAGGTGGCGCCGTCGTTTCTGGAGCACTCTCAACTCCCAGTAAAACTGAGGACGACGCCAGCGATGATGCCATAATGAACTGGCGACGGGAGGTGCGGGAGGAATTGGGCATTGAAGACGGGGCAGGGGATGAGGTGAGAATCAATCGAAGGATTGCGACATTGTCTGCTGTGGTTAGCTGCAACTGGCAGTTAGGCAATCTGTGCCAGTTGCAGATTGAAGCAGTTCTCTTCCGCCATATTGCATTCGTTGCGTTGCGGTGAGAAATCACACACCGCAGCGCTGCCATCCGCTTTCATTTCAATCAACCGCATCCACGCATCGCCACCCTGCGGACGCATTTGAAAATTGACCAGCATCTGATGAATCTGCCGGCCATTCGCCTCGGACGTCACCCGGCCCAGACCATCTTCCAGGACATGGCCATTGAGTGTCATCACAAAGTTTGGATGCTTGCTCACCAGAGTCTGCCAGAGTTCCTCCCCATCGGACACATCGTCATTCGTCGCGCCTGCCATTTTATAAGCATGCGGGTTCCAGCCTTGGGCCGTGCCCTTTTGCTTCCAGTCATAGCGGCTGTCATCAAAGTAAGTATAGCAGTGCGTGACGAGAATGGCGGCATGGTCGTGGTGCTTGCTCACTACCTCATTAGCCCAGCGGATGACGTCTTTCCGCGGACCAAATTCCAGACAGAGGACCAGCCACTTTTTGCCGCCAGCGCTAAAGCGGTGAAAACTGTTCTCCAAGCGATCCGGCTCCTTGTCATAAACTCCGCCGAAGGTGGATAGCTTGGTGAACTTGGTGTGAGGGAAGTAGGTGTTGAACAGCGTGGTGCGGTCAGCGCAGGAACCGTTCTCACTGTAGTCGTGATTCCCCAACGCCAGAAAATACGGCACCTTGTCATCCAGCTTCGTAAGAGCCCGCTGCGCCAGATCCCACTGGTCCGGCAGATTGTTGTCCGTGATGTCCCCAAGATGCAGCACGCATGCGATATTCCGCTTGTCATTGTTCTGCGCTATCCACTCCGTTTGACTCAGAAAGCCATCGGGATTCACCTTTGAATACTTCTGCGTGTCTGGCAGCACGGCGATCGTGAAGGAACCCGCCGCAATGGCAGGCGGTTCCCCGGCCACTAACTTGGCATCATCATAGTGATTGAATTTGGCGACCGCCGGTTTCTTTGCAGCCGGCTTCTTTTCTTCGGCGCTGACAGGGGACAACTGCAAACCCGTAAAACCGAGGCCAAGACCCAGCCCCGAGGTGTGGATAAACTGGCGGCGATTCAGTGGAGTATTCATGGCTGTGAGGTGCGAGTCGAAGCGAAAACAAAAACAAGCCGCTCATTCACATGCAGGAAAGCGGTCGTAGGACAACAGATTTTTGCAGCGCATCTTTCCGGAAAATGTGCTCTCCGATGACATGACATGCGCATGCCCCCGGACGATTTAGCTTTCGCCATCATCACCGTCCGCTGTTCCGATCATGCGGCGAAGCGCTTGGTACGGCCCAAGCCTAACCCATCCCCAAGCAACACCTTGGATGGAGCTTTGCGCTGGAGCGTCACCAGACTTGCATGCGAAATGAAGCCTGCGCGGAAACCTTTAATCGTAGCGAGATGGATCCTCAGTCAGCTCGGACGATGATCGCGGATTTGCTGGGCAGTAGGTTGGAAGAATTCCAGCCCATGGGCGGCCGCCAGGGCGCGTCCGTCAATGCTCAGCGGGTCCGAGCGATTCCACGGCTGCACCGTCACATGATTGGTGAGGTGTCTGATGGAAGGATGCGCACGCGTCAGCATCGTTAGCAAGTCGTCCAGCGCTTGGATTTGCCCCGGTGTGTATCTCTCACCGCCACTCTGGATGTTTGCCAGACTGATGCCGATCGAACAGAGGTTGATGCTTCCTTCTCCAGATGGCGCAGGAATCGTAGACCCCACGTGAGCCGCTCGATGAGCATCATCCACGCATTTGAAAATGATGGGTGCGGAGCCGTCCGAATCTCGCGTGCGCGCCACGTCCCGCCCATCTCGCGCGATGATGTAATGATAGCTGAAACCGACATTACGCAGGTGTTCGATACTTGATCTGGCGCTGGCGCCTGCAGTGGCGTGCAGCACGATCAGAGTCGGTCTTACATTGCGTGTGCGCGTGGAAAGCGGACTGTCCAGCACCTGGATGTTCAAACCACCGGTCGTCGCCGGTGATGGGCCTTCTCTCAGCTGGCTGCGGCGGGCTCCTCTGCGGGTAGGTTCCGGCGCGACTTCAACTTCGGCAGCGGCTGCTGCTTCCCGTTCTCCGCCAGCGTCTGCAGCGGCCATTTCCTCTTCGTTGGCTTCGTATATTGGCAGGTGCCCCGGTTTTTCTTCAAACTCGGCATCATCTTGGTTCAATAGAACTTCGCTATCGGGGTCTGATTTGGCCAGGGCGCGAGCACCTCGCGCCTGACGGGACGGCGAGGAGCGAGTATTGCCTCCGAGATCCAGAAATTGCTCCGCGAATGCCAAAGCATTGTTCCAACGATTGACCAAACCTCGCCAGAACTGGCTGTCCTCGTCTCTGCCGACGACTTCTCGTTCGTATCGCTCGCGTGAGGCGCGTAATGCTTGCAACAGAGGCTGCGCGCGCGCGCGCTCACCTGCTTCGATAGTGATGGGCCCTACATCGCCATCCACTCTTACCCCCAGTGCCATCTGATAGATGCGAGCGGCTCCACCAGCCCCACGATTGAATATACAATCGCGCAGATAGCTTTCCACGGCGTCATATGGCGTCCAGCGGTCTCCTGCATCAGTGTAACTGGCCACAAAGTTTCTGGCGTACTCTTCCGCTTCGTCATATCTACCAGCCTCCACGAGCCGTCGCAGAGCCGCAGCTTCTGTCGGATGGAAACGGTCATTGATGCCGGCAACTTCATAGGTTCCGCCCCCATCTCCGGCTGGAAGAATATAGACCCTCAGGCGTCCCTGGTTGTCGCGGCGTGCTTCAAAATCAACGATTTTACCTGCCATCCGTAGGCGGTCAGCGGAGCTGCTCATAATATGAAAAGGTTGAAAAAGTTTGGTGTTAGAACTGAGATGATTGTTTGGCGTATCCGGATGCTACTTGCCGATTTGGTCGAGCACTCGCAGGGCTTGTTCTAATGCCGGAAGTACACGATCAGCCGCCTTGATGCGTTCCTGCTCTGCCTCACTGAGTGCCCGCCCCAAGCGCTGGAGGCCCTTTTCATCCTTCAGCAAACCTTCCGCCGCCCGGAGGAGCACTGCAGCTGCCGAAGCTGGTGCTGTCAGGCCGTGCTCCAGGACTGCGTTCGCACTTGCCAACTCGGGCAATGCCTCCGCGCTATCAGTCGCTATCCTTAGCACACGCCCAGATAGGCGATCATCTTCCAGCTCATCTTCCTCGTTAGGTGGGCGATCCACGACGCGCGCCGCATTCTCAAGAAGCTGTTCCGCTATTCCCGCGGTCAGCTTTAGATTTGCGTAGAGAGGGATGAAGCGCCGAATGTCGTCGCCTTTGATAGGTGATTTATTCTCTGACATGGCAATCGATTCTTTAAATTTGTCCTGCGAAGATCTTTGAATTGAACCTCTTTTGGCCTGGCAGGGGCAGCCCTTTCAAATCAAAATTCAGCATCTACAACCTCATTTGTCGATAGCTATTCCGTGACAAACGAAACCTTTATCCGATCCACTAAATGGAAGATAAAATTATTTACGGTGGCTATGGATTTCTTGAAATGTCACCAGCTCTGTATCGACACAGACCCCACAGAACAATCGAGATCCAGCAAACCTCGCCAACTGACACTGAGGAATAGACGAAAACAGGTGCCTACCTATCGATACAAACCCAATTCCACCGAAGCCAGGTCGCAGGAGCCCTTGTCTCTTGTGACATTGCTGATCCTCACCGTATTCTTCCCTGAGATGATGCGGGCCAAAGGAACGCTGTAGAACTTCAAAACCTCAGCAGCGGGATACGCGGAGTTCTTCGCAACCGGAACAAATAGCTCGGTGCCCTCATGCGCTAAGAGTTCCAGCGGCTCTCCATTGAACCACGCGCCAATCTCCAAAGCCGAACTGTCCTTGCGCGTCTCGATTCGAAGCACCGCGCGATCAAACTGCACCTTTGACGTGTCATCAGGAATGACCAGATCAAACGTACGCTCATTCTTGGCCGGGAAGGTGCCGAAGCCCGAGGAGATCACATAGTTTTTGGAGGCGTTCCGCAGAAACTCGAGATCCGTGATCTGCTTCAGTCCCTGCGCCATCGCGACGCGCTGCTCGGCGGGAACATAATCGTAGTTAAAGAGACTCAAGCCATCAGCGCCCCTGCGGAAGAGATTCAGCGCGGACCCGCGATACACTTCAAAGGTCGTATAGCGCCTTCCTGAGCCCTTTTTCTCCACCTGACTCGGCTGCTGGTAGGTGAGGTAGTTCATCTCGCCGTAGATCTTCGCGTAACTCGTGGCCGCTCGGAAGCCCTCAATATCCAGCTCAATCGTGTGAATATAAAATGATGAGACATTGATCATCTCCACGAGTTGCTCCTTGTCCCATGACGGAATATCCAGCCCGGCGCTTTCGCATTTGGCCAGCGTCTCAGGGATGCGGATGCAGAGTTTCAGCGACTTCCCACGCGTGCGGCCAATCTCATTCATCATACCTTTGATCCGCCGCAGGTGAGCCGTCATTACACCACGCCCCTCCGCCAAATCTGCTTCACGGAAAAACTTGGGGTAACGCTGAAAGTCGAGTTCCACACCGTCCACATCATAGTTCGTGCAGAGTTCACGCAGGACGGAGAAGTAATAGTCCCGCACCTCCGGCAGCATGTAGTTAAAGAGCCGCACATTGTCGCCGCCCTTTCCAGCAGCTTGGTCGGAGTCGCCCAGCCAGTATTCCGGATGCTCCCGCCAGATGGCGTTGTGGGTCGGCCACTTGAGATCGCCTATATAATGCTGATCGTTCATCCGGTAGGAGATGAAGAAGGCCTTCCTATTCCGTCGGCAGGCCTCCAGCGTTTCTTTGACCGGATCACCACCGCCATGGATGTAGCCCATCATGCGATCAAAGGACGGAAACTTTGATGGCAGTTGCTTCGGGTCGTATTTCTTCCACCGGAGATCGATCTCGGACGGATACAAATTCGTGCGCCACATGCTCGGGCAGCACATCACCGCATCCACGTCCGTATCCTTCAGCTTGTCGATGAATGAGTCGATGTTAGCCGGGTTGTTATTTTTCTTCCCGGCAATGACCAACAGTTCATGATTGAAGATGCACTTGTAGCTTGTCGCGGCATCCGTCGGATGAAAGCGCGCCGCTCCTTCCTTTGTCTCATTCTGGGCGCAAAGGGGAAGTGTCCCCGCTACGAGCGCCGCTGAAGAGAGCCGCAGTAGTTGCCGCCGGGAAGTATTCATGACTGCGGCTTGGTAGAAACATCAGTGAAGTAGAAGCTATACAGCTTCGCGCGGCTGCCAGTGAATTGCACGCGCACGTCCTTGCCGTGCAGAACGCCAATAGTGTCCCCGCCTCTCCAACTCACCAAGGCACGGGTGGAGTTCGTCCGGACCACCATGCAGTCTTCTAGAGCGAACCCCTCAATGGCTTTCCCTTCCGCATCCAGCAAACCAACCCGCAAGCTGCCCAATACCGCTGTGTCCACATTCAGCACCAAGCGCGGGCCATCTACCTTCACTGGCGCCGTCGTGGCATTGCCCCCCTTGGCATCGAAGTCGAGAGAGACAAACCCATCCACGCGCTGCACATAGCGGTAAATCACGCCGTCTGTTCGAAGTTGCCGTGCTTCCTTGTCGCCATGCCGCGAGTGTAGCCCGGTCCCGTATAACCAGATCTCATCGCCGCGCACAGCCATCCCTGGCCCCATGAATACCATGTTACCGTCGTCACCTCCGAGCAATCCCGGCGCCACGTAGGGCTCACGGTCATAGCGTTGCCAAGCAAAGCCATCGCGGCTCCCGATGAACTCCACATCCAGGCGTCCATCGCTGCGGTTTTTTTCGCGCTGAAAGAACGAGGGGAACCCCATATACCAGCGTGGATCGAGCGGATACTGCTGCGCAGAGATGGTATAAACATCGCTGTCCGCCGGGTCCGCCTCATCAGTCGCGAGCACTTTTGGGAACTCCGCATCGATCACAGCCACCTTCTCTTTTCCCCAGATGTAGCGGCTCGTTTCCGCAGGCGCAACGGTTGACGGCTCCGTCAGGCTCTTCAGATCCGCACGCACCTGAGTGCGGTAAAGCTTTTCGTCCGCGCGTTTCTCCCAGCCTCGCAAATACAGTGCATACTTCCCGGCATGCTCATCCCAGAACGTCACCGCCTGACTGTCCGCACCGAACTTCACCAAAGGCGCTGCATCGCGCTTCCAACGCAGCCCATCCGGCGAATGATATCGCACCATGCCCTCCGTGATGAGATGCGTGATGTAGTTGTAACGTTCCTGTGCCGGAGCCCGCTCATCCTTGTATACCGTCCCCTCCAGCGACTCCAGCCCTACCAGATTGTTTTCCTTGCTGCCCTCGTATTCGACAATGCCCAGACTCGGCTTCACCCAGTTCAATCCGTCCTTGGACTCCGCATAAGCCACGTTTGGCTGATTCTTCTTGTCACGGCAGATGTACCACAGCCGCAGCTTGTCACCCTCATCGATCATCGTGAGATAAAAGCTGATCATCAGATTCTCCCAGGGCTTGTCCGCCCGGATGACCAGATCGCGTCGTTGCGGTTGATTCACACGGAGCGACACATTTTCTGACTTTTCGAGGAAAGCCGGATCCAGAAACAAATGCCGCAGCGGCTTCGTCGGAGTCTGAGCCCGAGACTGACAAGTCGCGACACTGAAACAAGCCAGAACCAGCACGGGCAGAAACCATCTAACATAACGATGAAACTTCATAACAAGGGAAAAATAACAAATCATTGGGCTGCCTTATCGGCCTCACTCTTCTTCATCACCAAGTTGCCAGTTAGCACAGTTTCCGAACCATTATCCGTGATTGCCGTTGCTGTCACATTGTCCCGCACCACATTCCCCTTGGCTCCCGCTGCGACCTCCAGCGTGCCATTCACATGCGTATTGCCAGTCCAGATCCAGTTGTCCGCATTCAGCGTCATTGTCCCCGCTTGTCGCATCATATTACCGCGCACCACGATGTGGCTGGACACCATCGTCCCGATCGGTTCAGAAAGCACCCCGCCCTCGCAGACATTTTCCGCAAAGATGATATCCCTGATCAGCGTCCGGTCAGGCATCCGCTTGTCGTAAAACTGCACGTCACCATCGAACACATTCCCGGTAAAAGTGATCCCCTCGTAAGTGCAGGAAAGCGCCTCCGGCCGCGTCGCAAAACGAACCGTGCACTTGCTCTTCATCGTTTGGTTACGAAAGATATTCCCACTCACCACCACGTCCGAAATCGTCGAATGTATCGCCAGCGGTTCCGTGCGCAGGAACAGGCAAGGACCAGCGACTCCCTTCGCCGCCTCGGGCATCGGCTCTACATGATTCCCACTAACCCGGATGTGATGCGACCCTTCCGACACATTGATCCCCGAAGAGTTAAAGAGCACCACGTTATCGCGGATCTGCACATTGCGGCTGCCGAAGATCACCTGCGGCCCTTCTTTCACATTGACGATGTGATTGTCCGCAATGAGCCCTCCATTGCACTCCGCCAGCTCGATAGCTTTGTTCTCACAGACCTCGATGTAATTCTGATACACCTGCCAGTTCTTGAACTGCGCCGCCATCCGGTCAGCATCCGTGTAAAAGGCGCCCTTCTGGCCCGCCTTAGCCGCAGTCTCCACCTCCTCATCACTGATCACATGCTTGGCCAGATACATCGGCGCAGCCGCCTTCGTACACCCCGCCGCCTGCTTCGCATCATAGATCCAGCAATGTCGGATGGTCACGTTGTCGCAGGAGAGCAACATCGATTCCGGCTCATCCAGCCGCGCATTCATACCCATCACAGAACCGCCGCCGATGGCCTTGTCGTTCCCCGTGTAGCGCAGATGCTCGATGACCACATTGTTCGCGGGCACCGTCGCCGTCCCAATCCGCAGCGGATAATACCGCACCGGGTTCGGCGGCGTCTTGGGATCGAAATAAATATGCGTCGCATGACCTTGCCCACGCAATGTCACATTGCTCTTGATGACCACCGTCTCGTCATCCGCATGACGGGAGAGTTTGAAGTCACCCACGCCCAGCAGAACCACACCACCGCCGGCATCCGCCACCTTATCGATCGCCTCCTGAAGCACTGTATCCGCCAGTACGTTCGGACCCGGAGCCGTCACCCTCACTTCAAACCCACCCGCATTCGATACTGCTGCAATCGCTTGGGCATTGGCGCAAAGGCTTTCGCCCAATAGCGCGAAAGTGAGTGAGAAGAGGGGAATGATGATTTTCATCGTGAGTAGCGAATTCGTGAAAGGAGTCGGAGGAAACGTTCCTTACCCGTGTGAGGCTTCACGAAAATGCAATTGCCGCAAAATGAAAACATCCAGCCGCGCATCCAAAGTCCCATGAAGCCCTTCCTGCTGAAAACGCCGAACCTACGGAGAATTGAGAAGCAGCGTCGCACGAGTCTCATTAGCAAAAGCGCGCCTCAGAATGGCATGCCCAAAATCTTTCTAATGATTGACGATTCGCGGTGTAAAAGGTAATCAGGAAGCGACCAATGCGTTTCTGTGCTTTGCTTTCGCTTCTCTGGACGCTTTTCTGGTCATTGGCTTGGGCCAAGCCCAGCGCCGTGGCCTCGACCCCGCAGCCAGAATCGAAACGCGTCCTTCTGCTCTACACTGAGCGTCACGCCTTGCCAGCCATTCGCGCCATTGATGCTGGTATCACGGAGGCTATCGCTGAACGAGGCGGCGTCGAAATTTTCACTGAATATCTGGATTTTGCCCGGTTTCCTGCGGATGAGCATACTGGCGGCTTGATCGAGTTCATCAAAAGCCGCTACGGCTCAAAGAGGCTCGATCTCATCATCTCGGCAGGGTGGGAGGCGCTTAACTTTGCCGTCGTTCAGCGCGAGTCCTTGTTCCCAGGAGTCCAGATCGCCTATTGCGGTGTGGAGAAAGAGCAGGTGCAGAGCGTGAAGTTACCGGCGGACGTTACGGGCATTTGTTTGAACTACGATTTCACCCGCACCGTGGAACTGGCGCGGAAACTTCAGCCAAATCTTCGTGAGGCCGTTTGCATATTCGGGACGAGCGGGTTCGATCGACAGGTAGGCCATGAAGCACTTGCCGCTCTGAAATCCCAGAAAGATCTTAGCGTCCAGCAATGGGACGGCGTGGAGTATACGGAGATCGTGGAGCGGGTGCGCCACTTGCCTCCGGACAGCATGATCCTCTTCGTCTCCATGCTCCGCGACTCCGCTGGGGAGACGCATCTCACGCCAGAGGTCGTTCGCGAAATCAGCACAGCCTCCGCCGTCCCGGTTTATGGAGTCGCCGCCCATCTTCTCGAACACGGCCTCTTGGGCGGAGCCATGTTGGACTACGGGGCTCACGGTCGGGATGCGGGTGCCATGGCCGTCACGAAATTGGACGCCAAATCACAGGCTCATCCGGATGAGTCGCTTAACCCTCTGCAGATCAACTGGCCTGCACTGAAGAAATGGCGCATCGCCGAAAGTCGCGTCCCGAAGGAAGCGGTGATCCTGTTTAAGCCGGCATCACTCTGGCAGGAGCGTCGGGGCATGATCATCGGCATCTTCGCCGTGTTAGCTTTTCAGTCCTTCCTCATCGGCGGCCTTCTCATGAACCGGGCCACCAGACACCGCGCGGAAAAAGAGCTCGCCGAGAGCAAGGAGCTCATGCACCTGGCAGCCTCTGCTGCCAATTTGGGCATGTGGGTGTGGGATGTCGCCAAAGACGAGGCGTGGATGACCGAGGAGGGCCGGGGTCTGTTCGATATTCCGGCCGCCACGCGCATTGACTACGACGCCATCTTGCAGCAGGTGCACCCGGAGGACAGATCTCTACGGGAAGCCGCCATCCAGAAAGCGATTGAGACCCGTGGCGCCTATGAAATGGAATATCGCATCCTCCAGAGCAACGGTGACATACGCTGGCTCATCGCGCGTGGCCGCTGTATCTCTAAGGAGCATGGGAAGGAACTGAAGATCTTCGGCGTCTCCATGGATGTCACGGCACGCAAGAAAGCAGAACGCGATGCGCTGGATCAGCGCGAGGAACTCGGCCATCTCACTCGTGTGGCTCTCCTTGGGGAAATGGCCACATCGCTCGCACACGAGTTGAACCAGCCCCTCACCGCCATCGTTGCAAACGCAAGTGCCGCCCAGCGCTTCATTGCAAACAACGCCATGGATCCGGAGGAACTCCGTGATATCCTGGCTGACATTGCAGCGTCTGGACTCAGAGCGGGGAAGATCATTCGTGGCATCAAAGACATGGTCGGAAAAGCAGTCGGCGATCGCGCGGCTTTGGATGTGAATGATGTGATCGAGGACACACTTCGGCTCATGCGCACGGATGCCCTGACAATTGAATGCACCCTCAGCACGGAGCTCACCACGCCACTGCCGCTGGTGGTAGGCAGCGCGGTTCAGTTGCAACAGGTCTTGCTGAACCTCATCATCAATGCCCTGGACGTCATGCGGGTGCATCGCGGCCCCCTATGCAAAATCGAGATACGCTCTCTGCTCTTCTCACCGCAGCTGATTGAAGTATCAGTGCGGGACTATGGCCCCGGCCTCCCTCCCGATGCGCCACAGAAAGTGTTCCAGCGTTTCTACTCCACTAAAAAGGATGGTATGGGCATGGGCCTATCCATCGCACGCTCCATCGTCGAGGCGCACAACGGCACCCTCGAGGCAAGCAACGCGGACGGCGGAGGAGCCTGCTTCAGGTTCCGTCTTCCCGTGCAGGCTACTGCAGGTGCAGACGCCTCCAGTTGAGCTTGACCACACTTTGCCTCCTCCTGCGGGACTACCCATCTAGTTCCACCAGGATGACAGGGCGGAAGGTGGCAATAGGTGGCTAGCCTCAGGCTCTGGCTCAGCCTCACGCTTTGAAGGGAGCAGAGTGAGCAGCACATTCCCCAACTGAGCCTCAGTAAAGGGTTTGTCCAATCGGTTGGTGACCCCAAGAGCCTCAAATTTAGAGGCCATTGCTTCTTCCATCAGTCCACTGGCGACCACGATGGGGATGTCTGGCAGCATGCGGCGCAGTGCCTGCACAAAGTTAAGACCATCCATGTGGGGCATATGAAGATCCGTGATCACGGCCTTTAAAGACGACCGGTTCTCTGCTGCCAGCATGAGCGCCTCCAACCCGTCACTTGCGGTGATGGGATTGAGGTTCAATCTTTTCAGCACAGCCCCGGACATTTTCCGAATCGCGGGCTCGTCATCCACCACTAGAATCATCTCGCCTGCTCCACGGTATTCCGCGGGTTTTCCTGAACGGATGACCGCCTCAACTCCGGCAAGCTCAGCCGGCAGGTACACCGAAAATGTCGAGCCTTGCCCTCTTTGGGAGTACGCGTGGATAAATCCACCATGTCCTTTGACGATGCCGCTGACCGTAGATAGACCCAGGCCAGTTCCTTTCTCGGGTCCTTTAGTCGTGAAAAATGGGTCAAATATGCGGTCGAGAATTTCCGGGGCGATCCCCAGACCAGTGTCGGAAACCTTTAACAAGACGAAGTTGCCTGGAAATCCATCCGGGATTTGGCTGGCATACGCGGCGTCCACCTCCTCGCGTTCTGCTTTTAGAAGGAGTGTTCCGCCCAGCGGCATCGCATCGCGCGCATTGACGCATAAGTTAAGCAGGACTTGGTGCAACTGAGTCGCGTCACCTAACACGGTCGGCAGCTTAGCATCCCACCGCACCTCGAAATTGATGTTCTTCGGGAAGCTACCCCTCATCATGCTCTCCAGCTCCGTCATCACATGAGTGAGATCGATGGAGACACGCTCACCTTCAGCCCCGCGTGCAAAGCTCAATAATTGCCGGACCATCTCCGCGCCCCGTTTCGCGCTCGCCTCCATCATCTCTACCAAGCTTGTCTCTTCCGGGTAGCGCACATTCAGCAATCCTACCCCCATGAGAATGGGCGCCAGCGCGTTATTCAAATCATGCGCCACCCCACCCGCGAGTGTGCCAAGAGATTCCAGCCGTTGTGACCGTAGAGCCATCTTCTCATTTCGCTGCCGTTCGGTGATGTCCCGTTGGATGGCAACAAAGTGGGTGACCTTCCCAGCGGGAGTTCGAATAGGCGCGACCTGCCACTCCAGGTTAAATGCAGTGCCATCTTTTCGGTAGTTGATCGCTTCACCTGCGAAACCTTCACCCGCTTCCAGATTTTTCCGCAGCCGTGTCATCACGTTTCTGTCAGTGCGTGGACCTTGCAGGATTCGGGGCGTTTTTCCAATCACCTCCTCGGCCGTGTACCCGGTCATCCGCGTGAAGGCAGGATTCACAAAGAGGATCGCAGGCCCAGGCAAATCAAGCTGGGCGCATGTGATCATGATAGATTCCTTGGACTGCTCTATTGCAGAGCCGAGCAGGCGTAGTGTCTCCTCTGAATTCACACGCTCGGTGATGTCTTGTGCCGTGCCTACGATCTTGAGAGGCGCGCCCGTCCGGTCATGGAATACCAGTTGTGCCCTTTCGTATATAGTCCGCTCTTCGCCGTTGGGCCGGATAAGACGGTGAACAATGGCATACTGCTCTCGTTGTTGGGTTGCTGCCGCCATTGCCTTCGTAATGGCCGCATGTTCCTCAGCGGGTACCAGGCTAAAAAACAATTCGTTACTTACTTCGACGCTGCCTGGCTCGAATCCCGCGATGCGAAACATCTCGTCGGACCATGTCAGCGGTTGAGTGTTGATATCTTCGCCATCTCTCAGATCCAATTCCCAACTGCCGAAATGAGCAATGCGCTGAGCTGTCGCCATATTAGCCTCACTTGCCTGGAGCGCCCTTTCCGCACGCTTGCGCGAAGTAATATCCTCAAACACCGCGATGAAGTATTTCGGTTCCCCCAGGGCGTTCCGCTCCAACGTGGAAACCAGGTTAACCCACACCATGGCGCCGCACTTCCGGCGGTATTGTTTTTCCATGGTGAAGGTGTGCTGATCTCCCCTCAGCGAGGACTCCAGTTGTTGCAGGCTTTCCTCCAGATTTTCAGGTAGCGTCAGATCGGCAAAGTTCATGCCGAGCAGTTCTTCCCTGGGGTAACCAACGATTTCGCACAACTTGTCGTTCACCAGAAGGAAATGGCCCTCTCGTGATACATGCGCGATGCCCACGGCTGCCTGCTCGAAGGTCCCTCGAAAACGAAGTTCACTTTCCCTTAGGGCCTCATCCGCCTGTTTACGCTCCGTAATGTTAGTCCATACGCCTACCGCTTCTCGTGGGCGGCCGGAGGCATCTTTGATCACCCGGCTGTTGTCTTCCACCCAGCGGTAGCTTCCATCCTTGCACCGGAATCGGTATTCTTGGGTATAGCTTCCCTCGGTCATCCCTCGCGCAAAGCCATCCTCCACACGCGCACGATCTTCAGGATGCAAATTATCCTGCCACCAGTTGTTGATGCTGGCTTCAGCAATGGAGTAGCCTAAACATTGCTCGATGTTGTTGCTCAGCACACTTGGAACGATCTTCTCACCGTCAAATTTAAGATTGTAAATAACGGCAGGGCTGTGGGCTAGCAATTGACTCAGTTCGGCGTGGGCTATCCTCAGATTTTCAGTCTGTTGCTGCAGCACCAGGTTTTTTTCCGCGAGCTCTTTGACCAAGAGGTCGTTGTGCTCATTCGCATGACGCAATTCTTGCAACGGGCTTTCAGGCACGTTCTCCATCGATTGGGTGGACGAACAAAGGTTTGGCGGGCCCTGTGGTGTTGTTGCCATATTTTTCAAGTTCCATTGTCAGAACCCGGTTGGCAGGAGTGCTGAATTGGTTGCTCGCGCTTTTGTTATAGCGACGGCCGGCCTCTGTTCTCTTTGCAAGGTAATCCAGCAAAAGCGATAAAACGACCGTTCACCCCCTCACCTTAATAGTGCAACTTATTTCTCCTGAGACTTGCCCTGCGTTTGGTCTAAGGGAGATGACCGCGAGTCGGTAGCACCCCACACAATTCGCCGATTTCGATAGGTCTTCGTCCATTCGCGTCGAAGATGAACCATGAAAAGCCATCAGGTTCGATCCCTGCCTAAATCTCACAAACCGGCGCGCTCAGCCCGCGAGGTCTCATTTGGAATGCCTAACGTTGAACCCAATCGCTTGTCATGAGCACCCAGAACTTGCGCATTGGCGCCATCGGTGCTGGCGGCTTTGGTTTGTTCGCCTTGCAGCAATTTCTTCAGGCACCCGGCGTGAGTTTGGCAGCAATTGCCGGCACACATCGGGAGGCTGCCCTCGCCATGGCTCGCCGCTTTGGCGTTCAGGACCTTATCGAAGTAGACGCACTCCTAACCAGTCCGGACATTGACCTCGTCTACATTGCCACGCCACCGTTTCTGCATTTTCCGCAGGCACGCGCTGCTCTTCTCGCTGGCAAACATGTCATCTGTGAAAAGCCGCTCGCCATGACGCTGGCCCAGGCAGATGAACTGCTCGCCATAGCCAAAGACCGCGATCTTCTCTGCATTGCAAATCTTATGCAGCGTTACAATCCGCTCTTTGAGTCCGCACGTGCCCTGGTGGAATCCCGAGTGCTCGGCGAGTGCCTGCACGGTTGGTTTGAAAACTACGCCAGCGACGAAGGCCTCGGACCGGATCACTGGTTTTGGGACCCAACCAAGAGCGGGGGCATCTTCATCGAGCATGCCGTTCATTTCTTTGACCTCTTCGAAGGCTGGCTGGGGCAGGGGAATGTCGTTGCCGCTCAGCGCATCTTGCGCCCGGGTTCAGACATTGAGGAACAGGTGCAATGCACCGTGCGCTACGGCAGTGGTCCTTTGGTCAATTTCTACCATGGTTTCACCCAGCCGTCTCGGCTCGACCGTCAGGAGTTTCGTCTTCTCTTTGAGCATGGTGAGTTGACCCTTGAGGAATGGGTGCCCGTTCGTGCCAGCATTCGTGCCGTGGTAAATGAGGAACAAACCCGCACGCTGCTGGAGCTTTTCCCTGGTTCACGTCTCGATGTCTTGAAGACCTACGGCGGCCGCGACCGCGCGGCTCGCGGACGCTTCAAAGACATCGACGTTTATCAGCAGATCGATCTGACGCACGCCCCTACTGGCGATAAGATGCGCCGTTATTGCGAACTGCTCCGGGCTCTCTTTGATGACCAACTCGCCTGGATCCGCGATCGATCTCATGTGCGGAAGATCACCGAGCGCAACGGCCGAGACTCTGTCGCTATGGCGGAAACTGCTACCGCCCTTGCGCTGAAAAGCGCCTGATAACCGGCACCACACCGGCTACACATGTAGCCGGTTCTTCGCGGCAATTTACCGCGTAACGTAATTTCTTTTTCTGCGATAGAGGAAGATAGCTGCGCTTGTGAGGAAGAGAGCTGCGGATGACGGTTCAGGTACCACGGCAATGGTGTTGGAATCCAGTGTGATCGCTCCATTAAGCGCAATCAACCTGCCTTCGTCGATAATTGCGCCTGTGGTGGCCGTGATGCTTTCAGCAGCCAGGAGCGTGCCGGTGAAAACAGAGGCAATGCCCAATGTCGCGGAACTGCCAACTGTAAAGAAAACGTTTCCTGCGTCGGCACCATTGATGAGGCTCATGGCAGAGCCGGCTGCTGAAATGAATGTGCTGCCTGTCTGGAAAACGAAGAGGGGATTGATCTGGCCAAGGCCATCAAGAATGAGCGTGCCGGTCAATGCAGCGGAAGAATCGAATGAGTAAACGCCGGGTGTAAGCACCATGCCACCGAGATCTTGCCCAGTTAGATCAATTGCATTGAGTGCCGACAGAAAATTGTAAGCGAGTGTGGCATCGGCTTGCGCCTGAATGGCAGTGGCATCGTTGGAATGAATCGTGCCTCCCACCATGGCGGGAAGCAACCCGGTGATGGCGGTGCCTGGGGCGACTCCCACGTCTCCCGTAATAACAGTTGGTCCCGTATTGGTCACTGTGGTCGATCCCAGCACGGAGAAGTCAGAAGCCGCGCCCAGGGAGACAACTTGTGCCGAGACTCTGCCAGTGAAGGCAGAAGCGGCCAAAACGGCGACGACCGTTAAATAATTCCGGGTGGACGTAAACCAAAGTCTATTAATGAGTCTCATAGTGATTTTTACAGGGTATTGCCATCACCAAGAGGCGAGCACCGCTGAGGTGCTTTGAACCGCCAATTGACACAACCGATGAGGAGTGACAGCAGATTTGTTGGCAGTTGTTTTTGTGCTCCAAGCCAATAGCCTGCTCAAGAGCGGATAATGTGGTAATCTTAGTAGTTATTATAATAATAGCAAGTCTATTACCTTATTAGTTTAGAAAACAATGCTATTTACCACTAGGCCGACGTAATGCGTCGGGGGCACGATGGGCCTATGAGAGCCCCAATCGTAAGCGCTTGAATAAGCTCTGACGCGAGCGGCTATCTCCCTTTCTTGAAACGAGGGCACAGGTTTGCATCAGCCACTTCCAGGCCGAATCATACGAGCTTGCAACACATACGGGTGCCGCAGTCAAACTGCCGGCATTATTTAACGTGCCAGCGAGCTGGTAGCTATGCGCTGATGAGTGGCTCACCTACGACCTTAGTCGCAGGAAGTTCCTTCATCTCTTTTGCGGTCGTCATGCCGCGAAGTTTCAAAGCTTGCAAACGATTGACGTGTAGCGTTTGCGATTCCGACGAACGTTTGCGCTTTCCGCCCGGTTCAACCGCCATCTCATGGTCTATTGATTCCCAAGCTAGCGGATCCCATTCCGGAACCATCTCTCCAGTCAAGGCCTCTACATTCAGACCCACATCGACTTGCCAATGACGCACCGTCCATATTTCACCGGTTCCATCACGCACGATCAATTCACATGTCCCGGAGACTTTGGCCAGCACATCCACTGCGGTCCCCTGCGGCAACCCCTCCGGACTCGGATAAGTCTGGCTGGAGATGACCCAGCCTTTTAGCCCTGCTTTAGGAAAGATTCGGGTCGTGCGCATAATGGTGAATTAAGTGTTTGATAATGGCGCTGATCGGCCAAGGTGCAAATAATCTCGGTGTCAATCGCCTGCCCCATGCTCACGCCGCATTGACCAAGACCGGAAGAAAATGTTTGCTGCTGATACCAAGCAGAAACCCTGAAGCGCACACCTTCCATACTTCTCAGGTATGTTGGATACGTCTGTGGCATCGGCGTTGGCGATTTATCTTTGGCAGGCTCACCCGGCGTTCAGCTTGGTCGGGTCTTCCGAATCGCACAAATCCGAATACCTTATGAATCAGACTCAATCTCAAAAACGAACTGACGGCGACAGAAATGAAGATCCTTTGACGGGTGAACCCGGGGCGCATCCCGTAGGAGTTGGCGTTGGCGCAACCGGTGGCGCCGCAGCGGGTGCCCTGGCCGGAGCCGTAGGCGGTCCCATTGGTGTAGCCGTGGGTGGTGCCATCGGCGCAGTTGTTGGTGGTCTGGCGGGGAAGGGTGTCGCAGAAGCGATTGATCCTACCGTTGAAGATGCCTACTGGGCTGAGAACTATCGCAATCAAAGCTACGTCGACCCCGACGCGCCTTACGATGATTATCAGCCTGCTTATCGTGCCGGTTATGAAGGCTATCGCTCTGGCAAATACACCAGCTACGGCGAGGCCGAAACGGACCTCGAAAAGAGCTGGGAAGCCACCAAAGGCAAGTCACGACTGGGCTGGGAAAAGGCCAAGGTCGCTTCTCGTGCCGCTTGGGATCGCGTGGAGCGCGCCATACCCGGCGACGCTGACCGCGACGGCAAATAAGTAATATCGTTGATGGTTGGAACGCTCGTCAGCCTCGGCTCATTTGCCGGGCGCTGACGAGCGTCTTACTTCCCCGTGGGGAGGCTCAACTCCATCACAATATTACACCGTTCGTACGCTGACTCTCCGCCGGGGATCTCCTGAAACCCCAGCTTCCGATACAACCGAATCGCGGACACCAGCTTGGTATTGCTTTCCAGCCAGAGGCGTTTCGCTCCGGCACTCCTCGCCTTCTCCATAGCCGCCTGCCCCAGCAATTGGCCAATGCCTTTGCCCTGCACTTGATCGGACACGCTCATCTTGGCTAGTTCATAAGTCTCCTCATCCATTCTGATCAAGGCGCAGGTACCCACAGGTTCCTCTCCAAGCAGGGCGATCAGAATATGCCCCCCGCGATCCAGGATGTTCTCCTGCGGATGATCCAGCGTCTTGTAGTCACCAGCCTCCATGGTGAACCACCGGGTGATCCACGCTTCGTTCAGCCGTTTGAAACTCTCCGCAAACCGAGGCTCAAAATCAACGACACGAATCTCGCTCCTGAAGTCAGAATTCTCGGTGCTCATCTTACGTGATGGGGACAAGGTTTACATATTACCGGACTCCACTCAACACCCTCGGTCAATCGCACGTCCGAAAACCAATCATAACGGTTCGGCATAACCAAGAGCTTAAAATGCTATTTTGCATATAGCTGAGAGCGGCTACCTTTCCCCGCCTTCTGCCCATGAAACGTGTCTCCTATTATTATGTTCTTGCCCTCGGAATGATCGTTCTGGGCATCGCGGGCGTGCTTCATCTGGGCGCTTCACTTCCGCCTCCAACACCCGCCGCAGCGGCTTCCCTGGCAGAAACACCACCAAGTGGAACATTGAAGCAAGAGCCCCTGGCAGGCTCCGCACCTAAGCCAGCCACTGCCTCCAAGGTTGAAGCCAGTATCTGGTCAGGTGTGGCGGGAAATCTCAAAAATCCCCTGAGCCACCTCTTCCTGCAGTTGCTGCTCATCATCGCGGCTTCGCGGGTCATGGCGAAGATCTTTACCAGGATGGGCCAGCCCGCCGTGGTGGGAGAGATGGCTGCCGGCATCCTGCTTGGACCATCGCTGTTCGGCTTGCTCGCCCCCGGAGCTTTCAGCTTTGTCTTTCCGGAGAGCTCTGTCGGCACACTAAAACTCTTCAGCCAGATCGGGGTCTGTCTTTTCATGTTCACCGTCGGCATGGAGGTGAACTGGAGTCAGTTGCGGGGTAAGGCCCAGACCGCCCTGGTAGTTAGCAACGCCAGCATCGTTATTCCTTATTTGTTGGGCGTGGCGCTTGCCTACATTCTCTACACGGATCTGGCTGCGGTCGGAACCCGTTTTACGCCCTTCGCGCTGTTCATGGGCATCTCCATCAGCATCACCGCTTTTCCCGTGCTGGCCAGAATCCTGAGGGAACGTCAGATGACCCAGACTTTTCTGGGGCAGACAGCCCTTACCTGTGCCGCGGTCAATGATGTCACGGCCTGGTGCATTCTCGCCTTTGTCGTGGCGATCGCCAGCGCCTCCAGCCTTGGCGGCGCGGCCGTTACCTTCGGTCTCACGGTGCTATTCATTGCCGTCATGATCACCATCGTCCGCAAGTCATTGCCGCGCTGGCTTGGGAAAAAACGCCTTGAGGAAGAGACCCCTTCGAAAGGCACCATGGCCGCCGTGCTCTGGGTGGTCGTACTGGCTGCTCTGTCCACGGAGATCATCGGCATCCACGCCCTCTTCGGGGCTTTCCTAGCTGGCGCCGTCATGCCGGATGCAAAAGA
This sequence comes from Phragmitibacter sp., assembly GCA_965284365.1. GTDB lineage: Bacteria > Verrucomicrobiota > Verrucomicrobiia > Verrucomicrobiales > Verrucomicrobiaceae > Phragmitibacter. Next base: position 6,341,962 of record OZ260079.1, on the reverse strand, counting down.
CTTCCGGCACAAGATCGATGTGCGGGTGGAGAACTTCAGCTCCGTGCTGTTCCTGCCGCTCTTCTTCGCCTACACCGGACTGCGCACCCAGATCGGCCTGCTCAATGATCTGGATGGCTGGCTCCTCTGCCTGCTCATCATCGTCGTCGCCACCATCGGGAAGCTCGGCGGCAGTGCCGTTACTGCCCGCTTCACTGGGATGAACTGGAGCGAATCTTTGCAACTCGGCGCCCTCATGAACACCCGCGGCCTCATGGAACTCATCGCCCTGAACATCGGCTACGACCTCGGCATCCTTTCCCCACGCATCTTCACCATGCTCGTGATCATGGCCCTCGCCACCACCATGATGACCGGTCCCTTGCTGACCCTCTTCGGCGCAAAGAAGACCGTCGACGGAGATCTCCCCGCACCATCGCGGGCGTGAGCAATAACGGCATCCGAGGGCTACATCCGTGTATGACCAAAACGCGACCTCGCGTATTGATCATCCGCATGTTTACCGCACCAACTACTTTCACTCACTGCTGGCGCACCCTCTTCCTCGCAGCAGCCTGTAGCTTTCTTCCTCACATCACTCTTCGCGCTGATGAAAAAGAAGAAGCTACCAGGCTTCCTGTCGTAGATCTCTCTCAACTCAAAGACCGCCAAGTCATTATCGGGCAAGGGACAGAATCCCTTTACCAGGGTCACCCCACCACGCTCCTCATGCCAGATGGCATGACGATCTTCGCCGTCTGGTGCATCAATCACGGTGGCTCCGCAGGTCCCATGGCGCGCAGCGATGACGGTGGTGTTACCTGGACGCGTCTGGATGAAACCCTCCCGCCCGGATTCGCCACGCATCAGAACTGTCCCAGCATCTACCGCATCGTGGACAAGGAGGGCAAAGCGCGCCTCTGGGTGTTCTCTGCTGCGAAAGGCACCCGCAAAGGGCCCGGTATGCCGAGCATCATGAGTGAAGACGACGGCAAGACCTGGAAGGAGATGCCGCCGCTCGGATTTCCCTGCGTCATGACCTTCAGCAGCATGGTGAAGCTGAAGGATGGCCGTTACCTCGGTCTCTATCACAAAGGGCCTGATGGCAAAGACAAGAGTCCTTTGGAAATACTGCAGACCATCACCGCCGATGGCGGCTTCACCTGGTCGACACCGGAAGTTGTCGCTGCGGTCGCTGGCAAAGATCCTTGTGAGCCCTTTGTATTCCGTTCACCTGACGGTTCCGAACTCTGCGCCCTTCTCCGCGAGAACACCCACAAAGAACGCAGCCTCGTCATGTTCAGCACCGATGAAGGCAAGACCTGGAGCAAGCCGGTGAACACACCGTGGGGCCTCACGGGTGATCGCCATATGGGCGTCTTTGCCCACGATGGCCGCCTTGTTGTCGCCTTTCGTGACACCGCCCTGCAAAGCCCCACCAGCGGTCACTTTGTCGCGTGGGTGGGCCGATACGAAGACATCAAATCCGGCAACCCTGGTGACTACCGCATCAAGCTCCTCCACAGCTATGCTGGCCGCGATTGCGGATACCCCGGCATGGAACTTCTGCCTGATGGCACCATTGTCGCCACGACCTATATCAAATACGAAGACGGCCCCAAAAAACAATCCGTCGTCAGCACCCGCTTCAAGCTTGAAGAGACCGACAAGGTGGCGAAGCGCTAACAATCCACATCATTTATCTGCATGAGATTGTTACCGTCTCTATTCGCCACTTTCGCCTCGCTCATCTTTCCTTTAGCTGGGCAAGGAGAACCTCTTCTTCCCACGGACTGGAATGCCAAAGCCGCAGGCGACAAGGTCATGTCTGCCCTGATGAATGTCACCGCGCCGCAGGTGAAAGGCGCGCATGATGCCGAGTTCGTCATCGCGGGTAACAAGGCATATATCGTCGCTGAAGCGAATGACGAGAGGGCAGGGGAGGCGGCCGATTGGCCCTTTGTTTATGTCACTCTGTCCGTCGTGGATATCCCATCGCTAAAGGTCGAGAAGCAGTTCGATTTCGCGAGGGGCGAACAGGCTTTCGAGAACGTGACGTTGCCTCCGGGCGCGTGTTTTGTGCCGCGCATTCTGGCGCTTAACGACACGACCGTACGCTGCTACTTTGCCAGTGAAGCCCCGGGCAAACGGCAGTCGCAGACCTGGTATGTGGACTTCGACATTCCGAGCCAAGCCTTCGGTAAAACGATTCATCTGATGAAGGTGAAGACTCGTGCTGGCACGTTCGATATGGAGCCGCGCTACTTTCATGAGGATGCTGTAGGCTCTGGCTTCACGAAGAAGCCTGTGGACTTTGGGTTCTACCTTTTTGATTCGTTCAAGGTCATTGATGGCAAGACTTATATGGCGGTGAACAACTATCCTGGAGGCCAGAATGCTCTGGCGGTGCTTAATGACAAGCGAGACACCGTCGAGATCCTCGGGCATTACAATAATCCGGCTGAATTGAAGCTCACCGAATCTGCGGTGAACCGGCTTCCTGATGGTAGCTGGATGGCGATTTGCAGGCAGGAAGGTGGCAACCGGAACTACACTTTTTCCACCAGCAAGGATGGCATTCAATGGAGTGTTAATGAGCATCGTTCCTTTGTTCCAAACGGGAGTAGTTCCAAGCCGACCTTCGATCTGTTTAAGGGGGTGTATTACCTTGGCTGGCAGGAGGCAACGATGATCAACAAGGTCTCGCGCTCAGTGTTCAACATTGATGTTTCGAAGGATGGTCAGAAATGGGAACGCAAGTACCGTTTTGAGTCCGAGCACTCATTCCAGTATCCCGCCTTTCATGAGCACGACGGGAGTATCTATCTGACGGTGACTCAGGGTGATACTGATCCAAGCCGGAAAGAGCGCATCATGTTTGGAAAGCTCGAATAATCAGGTAGCAAGTGCGGTTGGCAGCAAGTTTCGCTTCGCGGCTTCGCAGCAAGTGTCAAGTTTGAAGGGGCATTGGTTGGCGCGTAGTGGTGCAGAGGCGTGCAGGAATCGGCGATATACCTAAGTATATAGTTGGGTATCACGGAAGAAAGTTTCTTTGGTGGTGTGGCATGTTTTGATTGGTTTGGTCGGGTTGGGTCAACTGGGCCGCGAACGGCTTGCGAAACAAACTTTTCAGCAGTGTGCCTACTGAGGCGTTTAGTATAACTATGTAGTTATACTTCGCGGGAATGGAGTGGGTTTTTGAGGTTCTTGGGCGAGGGAACCTCATGAAGGTGGCCATGCCGTAGCCTAGTCGGGTCAACCGGCCGACTATCGGCTTGCAAAACAAACTTTTCAGCAGTGTGCCTACTGAGGCGTTTAGTATGACTATATATTCATACTTCGCGGAAAAATGGAGTTGGCTTTTAGAGGTGGGAATGGAAGTGGGGAAGGGAAAGGGAAAAGATGAGGTAAACGTCATGGGGCACTTTAACCGGTAAATAAAGCATGCGGGTCGTTGCGGTTGGCAGATGGTTCCGACAGGCCAAAAGAAAAGAAACTGCGGCTCCAGGGATTGCCCAGACCGTGGGTTGGTATGGCAGGAATGAACCGCTCGAAGGCTGGAGATGAGAAGCGCCGTCAATGGAAGCAAGCAACTGGGGAGGCGGAAACGGATTCCAAATCTTCCCCAAGGCTTGATCGCCTGTTTTTACATCCGCCGAATGAATAACGTCATTGTCATTTCATGCACCCTGACCCCATTGCCCGCAACTCCGCCGCCTGGCTGGCAGGAAGCCGTTACCAAGTAGTCGCTCTCTCGCCTGACCCAACACTGGGGGCCGCACCTTAATACCTACGCTAAGCCTTGGCCCATTTTGTGCCACCGCTCAGACCATGCCCCCAACCCCAGCAACACCCCCGGAAACCGAACACTTGTCACCGGAAGCCAAAGCGCTTTTTGAATTACTCCCAGAATCTCCCTTCGGACTTTGGGAAGTCGCCAGTCTGGTTCCTTCGGAATTAGATCGTAGTTTTAGCATGATCCCAGAATGGTTCCATGATGCCTGGGCGGAACTGCGGAATGCGGGCTTTCTCGGCGCAGATCCTGAATCCAGCGCGGCGGACGGCATGTATCGGAAGTGGTGTTGAGCAGATCCATCACAGATCGCTTCTGACCACCTCGAGAGCCAAGCCTTCCCACGTGACAAAGGCTTTCGCATGGAAGGTCAGTTCGAACAGATTCTGGGCGTTCTCCTCCAGCAGTTGAGCGGCTTGTTCAAAGGAGAGGACGGCTCCGGGCGCGGCCAGCGTTTCGCACGGCGAACAAATCACCCGGTAGGACAGCAGCTTATGCTTGGGGTCGATCATGCCTCCTCTTCGCTATGCGAAAGGCTATTGGTCTTGCTGGCATAAGGAACGGTTGCAGCCTTCCCCGGCATTGATGTAAGGTATGGTGTCTCCAGCAGGTGCGTGCTTGCGCCTCATGCGCGCAGGTCATGGACAACGCATAGTTCTCGCGTTCTGCTCGCCGAGGCAAATCGAGTTATTTGGCATTCGGGTGAATTTTTGCCCGGGATTGCGCGTCTCACGTCGGGCGCCGGTCTGATTTAAGGGCGGTGGTCCATTATCTAATGCCCAAGAATTAAAGACATGAGAACGCTCATTCAACAGAACCTTGAAGCCTTTCTCACCGAAAAGGGGCTGCGGCGCACGAAGCAGCGCGGGATTATCGTCCGGGCCGCCTCCAGTGCCGAGAACTCCTTCAATGCCGACCAACTCCACGACATGACTCGCGCTCTCGATAGAACCGTTTCCAGAGCTACGGTATACCGCACACTGCGGCACTTGGTGGAGTTCGGGCTCCTTCGGAAGTTGGATAGCGATAGCGATCAAGCCCATTATGAATGCGTCGCTTCGCCAGAACTCAAGCTCACCAGGTCCTGAGAGAAGATCGTATGGAGCAGCAGCATCCACCATTCGAATCACTCAGTTTTTTTGAGAAGCAGTTGCTGTATCAAGGTCTGCTTGCCTTGGTGAAGTCAAATTCTGGGCTGGGATTCGCCAACAGTGATCAAGGCCATCCGGCATACGCCATTGGACGCGAAGGGAAATTCGATTTCTGGATGTGGGGAGACTCGCCCGAGCACAACAGTCTTTTCAAATTGATGCACAGCCTCTCGGTAGAACTCTGTATCGCGGAGATTGACGGAAAGCCTGAGATTTCCGACTATGTTTTCTCGTGGTCTGACTTTTGCCACCTTGCTTTTGAAGCGTATGAGAAAGCTACAACACAGTCCGGAGCCTGAAGTGACCGCTCGTACGCAAAACCGCCGCATCCCCCGCTATGGGAATGAGGCGGTCAGATTTGACAGATGCCGCGGACTCAATGCGGCATTGGTCAGTCAGTCTTTCTTGTCAGCCTTTGCACCATCTTTGGTGTCCTTCTTCATGTCCTTGTCCTTGTCCTTGGACACATCAGCAGCTTTGCCGTCGTTGGAAGTCTGGGTGCCAGTCCGGCCAGATGAATTGTCGTGCCCGGGCTTTTCGGTCTCAGCAGGTTTGGCGGGATCCTTTGCAGCGTCCTTGTTCTGATTCTTGATGGCATCAGAAGCAACGTCTGCGTCCTTGGACGTCTGAGTTCCAGTCTTACCTGAGGAGTTGTCATGTCCGGGCTTAGGACCATCTTTTGGCTGTTCGGAACCGCTTTGCGCGGCCAAAGGGAGAACCATCATTCCGATGGCAATAATTGTGATGATAGAACCGAAAGGTTTCATAGGGGAAGATTTGTTACTGATAGCCAGATTTGGGCGTCATTGCCATTGTGCTGGTGAATGTCTTCGTTCCCGCCTCTCTCGAAGGACTGCTATAGGAGAGGCCTTACCCTTGTCTCAGCGTGTGTGCTCAGAATTCGCTTGGAAGGTGTAAGTCGCGCTATTCCCTTTCGCAAGTACGCTCCTGGAAATTGAGTCTGACGTCTCTCGCCTTCGCGACGTATTGGCTCGGGTTGAGCTGTCAATTTTGCACCCTGATCCCAATTTCCCCCCTTTCTCACATTTTCTATGTTTGACGATGACCGCCCGCCTAAGAAAGTGGCCTGACGATTATTGGTAGCGATCGGCTTGTTCCGTCACTCGGATCAGTTCCAACAGCTGAGCTTCCTCTTCCCTATACTCTTTCAAACCTGCTTCTCCAGCGGTTTCAAGGTCTATCTCTAGGGTATAGTTTTCTCTGACATAGTCAAGAAACGTATCCCACGCAGCCTTCAAAGGGGCGATCTGATCCCTATTGAACTTGGCACGCTGATTCTGTTCGCGAATGTACTTTGCTTCATCGCCGTCGTGCACATTGAAGAAATACATCTTTCCATTTCGGTGCTGGGCCATGTGTTCATAGTGCGTGAAGCATTTTCCCCAAGCCTTCATGAAATTGACTAGCAGAGTTCGAAGTTCTCCATCACTCAGGTAGAAACGCGAGCTGTCGATCAGCCATCCCAACCGCTCCCAAAGAAAGTATCCTTCATTCGTCAGCCAGCCATTATGACCCATCCAATGCAGAAACCTGTCCATTGCTCCCAGACTGAGCCATTGGAACACTTCTTGAAGCTGCTTCACATCCCTCTCGCGTTTTATATTGGCAGGAGAGCGTTCGAAGCTTTGGGATCCATGATTGGGGGTTGGTGCCGAAGGTGTCACTGCGGCCCTCGGAACAGCCAGAGCAGCTTCAAGCTGCTTGATATCGTGATCCCAGACGTCGCGCCGAATCTCGATAGACTGCCTCTTGAAAAGTTCACGCAGTGATTCGGGCAGTTCACCTTCCGACGGCACGCGTGCGCCTCGAACCCGTAACGGAATCACTCGCTTGCCACTTTGCAGAGCCGTTTCCAGTTCTCGTCGCACCCAGTCAGTTTCGTCATCGATCCGACGTCGACCGCAGTCTGCCATGCCTGCATTGAGCCAGTTCGGGCCAATCACTACTACGACTGTATCGGCCTTATCGAGATGTTGGCGAATCGTGTCTGGCCATTTTGCCCCTGCATGAATAGACGTCACGTCCATGAAAACGGCATCATGGCCAACTAGTCGCCTCAGTGTATCCCGCACCATATGCGCTTCCGCGCTCGCGTCATCTCGACGGTAGTTGACGAATATCGTTTGCCCGACGGGTTCTAAATTCACGATGAAATTTGCTGAGGATGTGGCCGCCCCCAATAGCAGACGGTTAGCAATTTGGCGACAGCGACCTTCCATCGTTTTTAGCTCTTCCGTTGGCTGGTTCTCGGGCATCAGGACATAATCTATCAGGTATGTAAGAAGCTTGCCGACCACCGGGTCCGGCTCTGACTTCCAGAATGCTCTCAGGCGTCGAGCCTTGGACTCGCCATCCGCCTTAAAACGCTGGTGGTCGAGATCAGTCCCTGTGCACTCTTCAACAAATTCATTCAACTGCCGTACCGAAAAGTTGGAAACATTCCCACCCGACATTTGAAGAAAGTTTTCCAACGACTTCTTCTCCAGTGAACTTAATGAGCTCAAGAGCACGCCTCCATCTGCTCACCCACCACGCTAATCGCTCCACTCACATGCCTTTCCGATATAATATTTCGTCGAGTAGGGATAGACCAAAATCGAAAATTGGATAGCTCCGTCATCATTTGCAACCGAGCGAAAACGGCGAATTTATTGAACAATGCCAACGATCTCATTGGGTCAATCATGCGTATTCGAAAGTATTTGATGGCTGAAGGGTTGGCCCTTGCACCTTTGGGCCTTGACCTTGATCTCCATTTTTATGGTTTGGCATCGTAGAACAGAAACGCTAGCAGCGGACGGCTCAAAGGGAAGGAAAAACCGTTCTGAGCGTGCGTCTGATATCGAGGTCGTCTGGCTGGATGGAGTTGGGTCAGGTGCAAAAATTGACAAACTGCATGAATCATTGAACGGATGCTAGCAATTCCAGAAGACCTGTTGGGAGATCGAACCCCGTTTTTTTTTGTCTGTTTTGCCCGAGTCATTGATGGTCCACGAGGTCAGTACCAGTCATGATCGTCATAAAGTAAGCGGAAGTGTCTTCGTCCGGTTGCCGCAGGCAGCCACATGACATGATCGCATACGTAAGACCTTCCCACAGTGTTGAGGCAGGCCTACAGCACCACCCCAGTGGTATGTCTTGGAATGCAACTCTGTCAATTTTGGCACCCTGACCCCATTTCCCCCGTGCGAGAACTCATCGTTTTGCTGGCCACGCGTAAATTACGCTGTTGAGTATTTGGAGTGCGTCCGAAGCAAAGTCCGCTTGCGTGCCTGAAACTTTTACGAAGTCAGGTCCAATGCACCCAAGGGTGATCTCCGGAGCCCTAGCGATCCTTTCGCGCAGCGCTTTGAGCGCACGTTCGTGCTCTTTCGCAGAGACTACCCCGCGCATTCGTGCTGCGTTGTAGCGGATGTAGAGAGAGCGCGCGCCTTTGCCGGGTTGAGTGAACCGCAGAATAGTTATGCCGGATTCAGCGTCTTCGATGCCGCTGACCGCTATTTGGTGCTCCGTTCCTCCCGCTCGAACTGTGCACATCAACGCCAAACACGCGAAGAGCTGAAGTGTCAGTATCTTGATCATGCGGCTCACGGTGGCTGAGGCTAACTACTAGTTCGTAACACTTCTGACAATCTGTCCACCTGCTTTTATAACCGAAAAATTTGTCGCATATCAAGAGCTTTCGGGGTGCTGATCCATGATGGCTCAAGGGCGTGTCGCGGGCAAAGGAGTTCCATTGCTGGGGTCTCTACTCGGCCCCGCGGTCGGTAGCTCATTTCAGCGCGGTTTGGTGAAGCAGTCGAGCGCCGCCCGCAAGTGGAGAGTATCAACCGTGCCGACTAGAGAACGCAGGTCTCTGTAGTGGGAAGTTGACAGTCGACTGAGCAGACCCAACCGGGTTTCCTACTCAGAGCTGATAAGTTTATAACGTCTACCCGAGCTGCCCTCCCCATGGGATCGCTTCCACTCAATGAGGTTATGATGGTTCAGCTGCTCCCAGATCTCCTGAAACAGATTTTCAGGGGATGTGAGGTGCGGCAGTTGTTCAGAAACCGCTTTGTAGGCTTCATTCCTTGAGAAATGCGGCATCGCTCTCAACACGTTGCAAACAAGTGAAATGTTGTTCGATAAATTTGTGTTCATGCTCCGATCCTTGTGTTTGGCGGAACAGACTATCCTGCTCTCCTTTTACTGAATCGGCGGCAAATGAAGAGCGACGCTTCCCAGATTTACCTTTTCAATCCTGCTACATGGCGGGAGGGCCATCGCCATGGAGGAGATGCCTTTGTGATGTTTTCGACGTAATTTGGTCTGGCGTTTCTTGTTTATTACACGGGCGCTGTGTCAAAATCCCGCTTGAGTGGTAGCGGCCGGCGACCGTTGTTTTTTCTATGCCTGACACACCACAAGCACCGCCACCGCCTACACGGGAGCAGAAGTCGCTAAACTGACGGACCGCCTATCCCTTCTTATAGTAGAAGATGTCGCCGTAAATGAAAGCGGTCCAGGCGTCATCGTTGCCGTCGTCATGAATCCTGGCTGAGATCCTCAAGCTGACCTTCTTTTGTTCTTCGTTGAATGACACGTCCGGAATGCCGGCCTCGATCACTTTAACTGACTGATCCTCGCCATCATATTGCAGGTGCCAGAACCGAAGAGTTGCGGTCGCGGCGTCTGCCCCTTGGGGAGCATCAACGACCAGGGTCTGACTGCCTGTCGCCCTCTTAAGCGCATAGGTAAACGATTGAACGCCTATCAAGGCGTAACTTTGACAACCTCGCCGAGGCGATAGTCAACCATTTGCGTTTCGAGCGTATTAGCCATGGAGCGTATGCTGGACTGAGCGCGGTGCTCTTGGCTCAACGTTAAAAATCAAACACGAACCGCGCCAGTACAATTTATTGTCTGTAGTGACTAGTTGGGCTTCGTGGTTGTCATTCTTCGATAGTGATAATATCGCCCGGCAAGCACAGCGCCTTCCAGAGTTTCCGAGTTTCTTCTTCCGGTGTATCGAGAATCAATCCAACATTGCATTTATCGGATTCAGACTTTATGGCTTCGACACTGTTGATGGTGGCAACCATAAATAAACCACCATCCACAAGCACCCTGGCTATCATTCCCGCTTTTACGCTGCCGTCTTTTATAATGCCGCCAAGGACAGTAACTTTTCTTCCGGTGAGAAAGAATACGGAATGCACTTTGAAAGTAGTCGCGGCTGTTTTCATTTGCGCAATGATCCAAGCTCAGCGATCAGGCGAACGGGGCGCAACTGTTGCGACCACGACCCCCCCCCCCGGGTTTGCTGCAGCGCATGGTTAGCCGTTTCGGTCATTTGGCCAGAGATATGGAAAAGTGGTGAGAGGAAATCTTCATGCGTTGGGTAAGATAGAAGCGATGCGCCGCGAAGCGCTGCACCCCAGAGGTGTGCCGGGGGCCCACCACCATGGATGAGTACTCTCGCAACTTCCAGGTGCATGATGAAGCCTTTTTGACACAACTCTTTCAGAGTTGCCGTGCGTGATCCGTTTCCCAGGGTTGCGTCTTCGCGCAACCCTGGGCTTTACGACAGAACGCCGTTGGCGTTCAAGCGCGCCAAAGCATTAAGGAGAACGGCGTTGGCGTTCGAGCACGACCAGCCGTGTAACGGACGTCATGCACCGACTAGGAAAATATGGGTAAAGCTGCGGAAGCCACCGTTCCATCCTAGTGCCATGTTATCATGGAAGTCGGAAAATACGGGCGTGCCGGAGGCCCGGCACCACGACTGAGTAATACGGGCGTGTCGGCCTGCGGAGCTGAGAAGCGAATGCCGCCACCAAGGCTGTAGATATAGCGGAAGGCGTGCCGGAGGCCCGCCACCACGACTGAGGGAACGAATCAGCGGCGCTGCTTTGGCTCTGGCTCGTACTTCCGGCCTTCACTGGCGGGGGCGCCTGCTTTGAAACGCTCGAGGTCCATGCGCTGGAACTGTTCGTCTCTTGTTTCCTGCTTGGCCTTGATCCGGTAGCGATAGGTCGCGCCCAGTACAAAACAAGTCACCGCGCCCACCAGGAAGATCATTGATATCGAGATGCCGTGTTTTTTGATCATCTCGTCGATCCGCTTGTTTTTGTTCACGGACAGCTCGCTGGTTTTCGAAAACTTCGACTGAAAGAGGCGCCGCCAGCCGCGCGGATTGCGCGCGATGCTGAAGGTCAGCAGGAACACCCCGGTGAGAAGAATGCAGGCGATCTGGTAGCCGAGAGGGAAGTTCTCAACTTCCGTCTTGGCTTGGGCCAGAACGAGGAGGGACGGGGTCATGCAGTCAGATGGGTCAAAATCCTACACGAAGGAAGGATCGAAAAGCGAGGGAAATGCCGTCAGGCGCTCCAGGAAAATGCGTCGGCAGCCGGGGAATCGCCCAGAGTGACCTTCACCTTGGTATGATTCGCAGCAAGGTGGGTCAGGCAGTGGTAAACTTCTTCCGGGTCCGACGAAATCGCCTGGGCAATCTCATCCGCGGTGCCGGAGCCGGCCTTGGCCAGCGCCTCGCGAGTCTTTGCCAGCACGTTCAGGTAGTCGCCTGCGGCTTTTTTGCCCGCTTCCACACCCGGCTGGTGATATGCATTGATGTTCACCAGGCTCGCGTAGAAGGAGACGGCGCGCTCATACAGGGCTACGACGACGCCCACATTAAAGGCGCTTGGTTCGCTCAAGCTGATGGTGACGGACTCACGTCCGCTTTCAAAAAGCGCCTTGCGGGTGCCGCGCAGGAAGCCCTGGAGGAAGTCGCCGGGAGTCGTGTCCGGCTCGACTTCGAGCTGCGGGGTATCCGACCCCTGGCGCACTTCGATGAAGGTCGCGAAGAAGTTGTTCACGCCGTCGCGCAGTTGCTGCACATAGGCATGTTGGTCGGTGGAGCCTTTGTTGCCGTAGACGGCGATACCCTGGTTCACCTTGTTGCCTGCCAGGTCATACTCCTTGCCGAGCGATTCCATGACGAGCTGCTGGAGATACTTGCTCAGCAGCATGAAGCGATCCTTATAAGGCAGCACGACCATGTCCTTGGCGCCTTTGCCATTGCCGGCGCTGTACCACATGAGGGCCAGGAGCATGGCGAGATTCTTTTCCACCGGCAGTGTCCGGGTCTTCTCATCCATGGCGGCAGCTCCCGCGAGGATTTCATCCACATTGACGCCTTGCAGTGCCATGGGGACCAGGCCCACGGTGCTGAGCACCGAAGTGCGGCCGCCCACCCAGTCGGTCATGGGGAAGATCTTCATCCAGCCATTCTGGGAGGCATAAGCTTCCAGCTTGCTGTTGATGTTGTTGGCCTTGGTGCCGGTCACGGCCACGGCGTATTTCGGGAAGTCGAGGCCAGCGCTTTCGTAAGCAGCCTGAGCGACCAACATGCCATTGCGCGTTTCCGGGGTGCCACCGGATTTGGAGATAACCACCGTGAGGGTGTTCGGCAGTTCCTTGCCGATGGCCGCGATGACGCGCTTCATGCCATCGGGGTCGGTGTTATCGAAGAAATAGGTCTTCACCGGAGCCGAGGCAGTGTCCACCAGCGCGTCGGTGATGAACTGTGGGCCCAGTGCGGAGCCGCCAATGCCGACGATGAGGATGTTGGTGAATTTGCCGCCGGTGGGAGGGGCGATTTTGCCTGAATGCACGTCTGCGGCGAAGGACTTGCTGTCCGCGATATCGTCGGAAATGCCTTTTTGAAGCTCCGGCGTGGGCGCGAGGCTGGCATTGCGTAGCCAGTAGTGGCCGACCATGCGTTGCTCATCGGGATTGGCAATGCCACCCGCTTCGAGAGCTTTCATGTCCTCCAACGCCTTCGCGGTGAGCGGCGCCATCTTGTTGAAGAAATCCGGGGCCAAATCAATCCGGCTGTAGTCCAGAGAGATGCCCAGGTCAGGGTAGCGGACGAAAGAATCTTGAAAGCGTTTCCACAGGTTCATTGGGCCGCCATAGAAGCAGACTTGACGCCACACGCAAGGAGGAAACCTCCCGGGGGCTTGACCGGTTGCCGCCGCCCGCTCAGTATCGTAGCATGAAACTTCTAACCGTCTTCGCCACGTTACTTCTCCTTACCATGACCGCTCTCGCTGCCGATGCCCCGTACCGCCACGTTGTTCTCTTCAAGTTCAAGGATTCCGCCACGCCGGAGCAAGTGAAGGCCGTGGAGGAGTCTTTCATGAAGCTGAAGAGCCAGATCGACACCATCGTTTCCCTGGAGTGGGGCACGAACGTCAGCCCCGAGGGCAAGGATGATGGGTTCACGCACTGCTTTTTCCTGAGCTTCAAGGACAAGGCGGGTCTGGAGGTCTATCTGCCCCATCCGGATCACAAGGCCTTTGGTGCGGGTTTGCGGCCGATCATTGATAAAGTGCTGGTGGTGGACTACGTGGCCCGGCAATAAATAAACAAAACAATCGGTTACGGCCAACGATCTTGTTAATCCTGATTCCTTTGTGCATGGATAGTATCAGGCTCCGCTTCAACTCTAAGTTCAAACTGGCGGCCGTTGCCGGGCTGGCGTTGCTGCTGACGGGCGCGGGCTTGCTGGAGGCGCAGATCCCGCAGCCGCCGGCTCCTCTGCGGGAGTTTCGCGGGGCCTGGGTGGCGACGGTGCGAGGCGTGGACTGGCCCTATGATCCGGACCAACCGACGGCCAAGCTACAAGCGCAATTGCTGGAGATCGTTGAAAAGGCGGCGGCGCTGAAGCTAAATGCCATCGTCTTTCAAGTGCGGCCTGCGGGGGATGCGGTCTACCAGTCCACCATCGAGCCATGGTCACCGTGGCTGACGGGCGGCATGGGGAAGGCTCCCGATCCCGTCTGGGATCCGCTGGACTTCATGATCAAGGAGTGCCACGCCCGGGGCATGGAACTGCATGCGTGGTTCAATCCCTTCCGGGCACTGGCGGGCAAACGATTTCCGGCGGCAGGCAACCACGTCAGCCTCCAGAATCCGGAGTGGTGCAGTTGGTATGGAGTGGATCAGTGGATGGATCCCGGGGAGCCGGGCGTGCGGGCACGCAGCCTGGCGGTCATCCTGGATGTGGTGCGCCGCTACAATGTGGATGGCGTCCACATGGACGATTATTTTTACCCATATCCTCTCAAGGCGAACAGCGGCGGCGTGATCCCGTTTCAGGACGACCGCACCTGGAATGCCTATGTGGCTGGCGGTGGGAAGCTGGATCGCTCCGAATGGCGGCGCGAGAATGTGAACACCTTTGTGCGCGATTCGTATCTGGCGGTGAAACAGGAGAAAGCCTGGGTGCGGTATGGGCTTAGCCCCTTTGGCATCTGGCGGCCGAACTATCCGGAAGGTTATGCCAAAGGAGCGCTCGATCCGTATGAGGCACTGGCGGCGGATTCCCTGAAGTGGCTACAGCAGGGCTGGTGTGACTACATGGCACCGCAGCTTTACTGGCCGACGGAACCGAAAAATCTGAGTTTCCCGAAGCTCTTCGACTGGTGGCTGACGCAGAATACGGCGCGGCGGCATGTGTGGCCCGGTATCGCTTCGGACCGTGTTTTGAAGGACCGGCAGGCGACTGAGATTCTCCGGCAGATCAGCTACACGCGTGAGCGTGCGCCCTACATGCCGCCGGGGCACATTCATTGGAACTACTCCGCGCTGGGAAAGAACCTCGGCAAGCTGGCAGATGTGTGCAAGGCCCGCGCCTACGAGGAGTTTGCCGTGCCGCCCTCCGCTTCCTGGCTGGGGACGGACACGCCGACCACGGCTCCCATGATAACCCTGCTGCCGGGGCAGGCCACCTGGGGGATGCAGGATGCGCGACTAGAGACCTTTGTAAAATGGTGGTTCGTGCAAACCTATGAGAATGGAAAATGGGTCGGCAAGACCTTGCTGCCTGCCGAGACGAAGACTTTTGCCATGAAGCCGGAATACCGCGCAATCGCGGTGCGGGCGCTGGGAAATACCGGTTTGGCGGGACCTGTGGCGGCACGATGACGTGGGTGAAGGATCGAGGAAGGATAATGAAGGACGAGATTCACATTCTGGGGTTGGAACTGCCGGTGCTGATCGGGGTGCCGGAGGAGGAACGGGCGGTCTGGCAGATGGTGTCGGCGGATATTCGTCTTGGGTTGTCGCGAGGCTTTGATGAGATGCGGGATGAGGTCGAGGATACGGTGAATTATGCAGACGTGGCGTTGCAGGCGAAGGCACTGGCGGCGGCGCGTTCCCGGAAGTTGCTGGAGACGCTGGCGGCGGAGTTGATCGGATTGTTTTTGGAGAATGAGTTGGTCTGCGAGGCGGAGGTGACCTTGCGGAAGCGGATTCTGCCGGGGACAGATGCGGTGGCGGTGCGGATGAAACGAGGGCGCACCCAGGAGAGTGACTCCTAGCAGAAAGAAGACTTGCGCCGTGCCTCGGCAGCATGTTTCTCTCCAAGTGACTGTACATACAACGTATGGATACTAGATAGTAGAACTCATGTCAGATAGGCCACACAATCCCGACCCGGACCAAGACTTGATCGTACGCGCTCAGGATGGCGATACGACGGCCTTTGATGACTTGGTGAGAAAGTACACTCCAAAGCTCTACGGGCTGGTGTACAATATGACTTCCAACCGGGAGGACACGGCCGACCTCCTGCAGGACATTTTTGCCAAGGCTTACCGGTCTCTGAAGCGGTTTCAGGGGAAGAGCACGTTTTACACATGGATTTACTCCATCAGCGTCAACATGACGCTGAACTTCCTGAAAAAGCGGGGCCGCTACACCAAGCTGAGCCTGGATGACGTGGACAACGGCATCCAAAACGACCCGGATTTCATCAAGCTGACCTCGGGGGGGAATCCCTTGAAGGACGTTAACATTCACGAGCTGCAGAAAAGGTTGAACGAAGCGATGCAACGTCTGTCTGAAGATCACCGGACAGTGGTAACGCTCTACGACATTCAAGGATTACAACATGCTGACATCAGCAAGATCCTCGGTGTTAGCGAAGGCACGGTCCGGTCCAGACTGTTCTACGCGCACCGGCAACTCCAGAATTATCTCGAGGAGTTCCGACATTAACAGATTTTCACTTCAACCCCCCCAGACTCCAAGTATATTAACTCCTCCCCTATGAGTGACTTTCAAGACATCCAAAGCCTCATCCGGCTCAAGCGTCACGAGCAACCGCCGGAGGATTTTGTGGACGACTTTATGCGGGCATTTCACATGCGGCAGCGTTCAGAGATTCTGAACCAATCGGCTCGCGGGCTGCTTTGGGAGCGGTTTAACACCTACTTTGAAGGTCTTTTGACTCCAAAATGGGGCTGGGGTGCCGCTACGGCCATGGCCATGGTGGGAGCGTTTTTCCTCTTCAAGCCCGGGAATGATGTGTCCGCTGGTGGTCAAACTATTGCGGAGAACAGTCCAGCGATCATTCAGAATGGAAGTGTCCAAGCAGTGAGCACGAATGCTGACAGCATGGCCAAGCCAATTACCGATGAGGAAGTGCGTCAGTATATGTTGAGCCCTTATCGCGGTGGATTTGAACTCGATGGTCCTCCTGCGATAAAGACGCAGCGCCCGCACGGCATCTTGCCAGCTGGCTTTGAGCAGCCGATGAGGTAAGGTCAGCTTATTCATCAAGCATTTTGGCAGCCCGTTTCCGTCGAGGAAGCGGGCTGTTTTGCGTTTGCCTTGGGAATATTGAATTGCCACAGCGTTGTCGCTCCATTGGAAGGGCTGCATTTAACTTGCGGCCATCGCACGGGGTGTCACTCTGGAAGTTACATGCCCCAAACCATAACTGTCCGAAACAACGTCAAGGTATTCGGTCATGGTTCGCAGACCATGATGTTTGCCCATGGGTTCGGATGCGATCAGAACATGTGGCGGTTCATCACGCCCGCGTTTGAGAACGAATACCGAATTGTTCTCTTTGACTATGTTGGCTCAGGGAGATCCGATACTTCTGCCTACAGTTCGATCCGCTATGGGCGCCTTGATGGGTATGCCCAGGATGTGATCGACATCTGCCAGGAACTCCAACTGGAAGAGGTGATTTTTGTGGGGCATTCCGTCAGCGGGATGATTGGTATGCTGGCTGCCAAGATGGCTCCCAAACTCTTCAAAACTTTGATCCTCCTGGGGCCATCCCCTTGCTATATCAACCACCCACCGGAATATTTTGGCGGGTTTGAGGAGGCCGACCTGCGCGGACTGTTGGACATGATGGAGAAGAATCGGCTGGGGTGGGCCAGTTTCCTGGCACCGGTGGTGATGAAGAATGCTGATAAACCCGAGCTGACGCGGGAACTGGAGCAAAGCTTTTGCGCGATGAATCCGAAGATTGCCCGCGAGTTCGCTCAGACTACTTTCTTCTCAGACAATCGTGCGGATCTGGCCAAAGTTTCGACCCCTTCGCTCATTCTGCAGTGCAGTGATGACAGCATTGCGCCCATGGCTGTAGGGGAATATTTGCATCGCGTGTGGCCGGACAGTACGTTTGTGGTCATGAAGGCCACGGGTCATTGCCCGCATCTCAGCCATCCAGAAGAAACAGTGCTACACCTCAAGGAGTACTTGCAGGCAATTTAGCCGTCACCTGGCGTCTGCCCGAAGAACCACGACATGGACGAGTTCCTTCATACTTTACCATGTGGTTTCATGAGACTGGAGGAAACCGGTCGGATCCTGTTCATCAACCAGACGCTTTTGGGGTTGTTGAACTATGAGGGAGGTGATCCCGCGATCACGGATCTGAGAAATCTCCTTTCGCCTCCTGCGCGGCTGTTTTGCGACTCGCACATCTTCCCTGCTCTGAAGATCAACGGCCATGTGGACGAACTTTACCTTCCCCTGAGAAACAAGGCTCGGGAGGACATCCCCTTCCTCGTGAATGTCGACGTGCGCACGGTGGAAGACCGGCCGGTATACGATGCCATCTTCGTTCGCATTCTGGAACGGGAGCGTTTTGAAGACGAACTTCTCGCAGCGAAAAAGGAGGCGGAACGAGCCAGTCAGGCCAAGGACCGTTTCCTGGCGGCCTTGAGTCATGAATTGCGGGCGCCACTCACCCCGATTCTGCTGTTATCCACGGTACTGGAAACGGATCTAAGCCTGCCTGAATCCCTGCGGCTGCAGATGGGGACCATGCGGAGGAATGCCGAGTTGGAGGCTCGCATGATTGATGATCTTCTCGACGTGACGCGAATCGAAAATGGGAAGCTTCATCTCCGGCTTTCGGACGTTGATATTCATGAGCTGCTGGAGCATGCGCTGGAACTGGTGACGGAAGATGTGCGGGCAAAGCACATCAACCTGAGCGTGTCGTTGCAGGCAGAGGCCGTGCATGTGCGAGGGGATTCGACCAGGATCCAACAGGTGCTCTGGAACCTTCTAAAAAATGCGGTGAAATTCACACCGGATGGCGGCTGCATCACGGTGTCCACCGCTGGTGCTGAGACGGGAGGGATTGAGGTGAGGGTCACTGACACGGGGATAGGTATTCTTCCCGAAGACCTGGGATCGATCTTCAACGCCTTCGAGCAGGGAAGCCAAAAAGGTCAGCATCGCTTTGGTGGCCTGGGGATGGGCCTCGCCATTTCATCGGGCATTGTGGCCATGCATCAGGGCACCCTCCGTGCGATGAGCGAAGGAGCGATGCGTGGGGCGACATTTGTGATGGAACTGCCGACGGTGCCTCCCCCCGTCAAGAGTGTGGAGCAGCAGCAGCTTCCCTCCGCCAATGCTGAAGCGCCTTCGTCGTTCGCCCGCATTTTGCTGGTGGAGGACCATGATTCGACTCGGGAGATCCTGGCGGTTCTCCTAACGCGAGCCGGTCATGAGGTGAGCGTGGCAGCGTCTGCCCGGGAAGCTGTCCGCATCGCGGAAGATGCCTTGGTGGATATCGTGATCAGCGATCTGGGATTGCCGGATCGCAGTGGGCTGGAGCTGATGCACGAACTGAAGTCCCGCTTCGGCTTGATTGGCATCGCCTTGAGTGGCTATGGAATGGAACAGGATGTGGCGAACAGCCTCGAAGCCGGGTTCTTCGCGCATCTGGTGAAGCCGGTCAGGATCGATGAGCTGAAGGCTACGCTGGCGAGATGCGTGGTGGGTTTGAAGTAACCTCTTGAGGAGATTCAAGGCAGGCATTGCCTGCTTGGGATTTCGGTTTGGGTGCGGGACGCCCCCGACCACTTTCGCTCTACGCCTTCTGGCGCGTGATGCGTTTCCAGAAGAAGTCGAGTTCGCTGGCCATGGCTCCGGGGACGGCGCCGGGTTCGATGGGGGAGGTGCTGGACTCGGATTCTCGGACCAGTTGGCACATAGCCTGGAGGCTGGCGATGCTGTGGGCATCCAGATTGACGGCGTCCACCCGACTGCGCAGGGTCGTGGGGATGACTTCCTGTTGGAGCAGGTTCATGAGGGAGGGGCCATCATGATCGCCTTTGAACACGACGAATTTCAGAATCGGGGCTGGCATCCCACTTTGACTGGCGGCGGTTTGCAGTTCCGCGAGGCGGCCCATGAAGAAACTCACGACGGTGCGCCAGTATTGGAGGTTGCTAAAGGGCTCGAGACCGAAAACGATTTCCAAGCCCTGTAGGGTCCAGCGCGGGAGGGATTTACCCAACAAGCCAGGCAACTCAACTTCATCGTAGGTCACCACGGGGAAACGCTTACCGGCCAGCCGGACCAGTTCACCGATGGAGGTGTGATCCACTACGCCGTTTTGACCGGTGCGAAGGACTTCCTGACGGAGCGTCTCAAAGCGATCGTGCAAGGAGACATTCGCCTCCGAGCCGCTCGTGGCGGAGCCGGAATCAAAGGTGGACGGCGTCGCTGGGGCTGATGTGGTCGCCTGAGCAACGGGTGGCGCGGTGAACGCGCTGCCCGTGACAGGGTTTTCGGCATCTCCCGATTGCGGGGTGCGCAATTTGGAAAGCATGGACCGGAGACGATCGTAGTTGCCGCCGACTTCTGAGCCGATGGCATTGCCGGGTCCATCCAAAAGGAAGTCTTCGGGAGCCGGAGGGAAATTGCCGGCGGCTTCAGGCTCGTTCGTCAGAAAATCGGAGGTCGCGCCTGGGAGCGGGGGAGGCGTGGCCGTAGATGAAAGTGGGGGAGGGGAAGAGGAGGGCGGTGGTGGTGGCGTGTCGATGAGGAAGGACTCAGCTTCCATGACATCATTCTGCGGCAGAGGCACGGCTTGCGGCGGCGGCTCCAGAGAAGTAGGAGCTGGCGCCAGGTTGGCGATGTCCACATGTTTGGCTCCTGCTTCCTCGGCGAGGCTGCGGCTGAGCGCTTCCCAGGCATCGGGAGAGTCGTCCTCGTGGAGATCTTCATCCAGCATGGGGAGCGGACCGGCGTCGATGACAGGATCCGGCTCTAAGGGAGCAGCGGCGACTTTGGCTTTGGCTTCAGTGGCTTCGCTCGTGTCTCTGAGCCATTCCCGCCAGCGGGTGGAGGCGTGACGAAGGACGCCACGAGGCGTGGTAGAGGTGCGGCCTGAGAAATGGAGATCCAAATTCAGGTAAGACAGGAAGCTGGTCTGATCTGCCTCAGGCACCTCAGCACGGCTGAGGCGCATGGTGACGAGAGATTTCGCCTCCTCCACGGAAAGGCCGCGCAGTGAGACATTGCGGGCGCTGAGACGGTCCTCCAAGGCGCTGGGAAGCTGACGGCCAAAGGTCGTTTCCCACAGGTCCTGGTTCATGCTGAGCACGACGCGGACGAGGGGGAAATTGATGAGCGAGAGGGCCATGCGTGTGACCTCCATGCCGGCTTCGGCATTCCGATAGAGGCCGTCCATGTGATCGGCCACGAGGACAAGTGGCTTCCAGGCGGTGGCCAGGCGGAAAAAGCGCGAGGCCTGCATGCCGGTGTCGTCAGTGAACTGCTGGAGCAGAGGCGTGAGGTTGCCGGCGGTGGGCGAGCCCAGATAGTCGAACATGGCTTGCAGCCAATTCTCGACAATGGGAATATCCTCGACATTGCTGATCTCCGCGAGGGCGTGGCGAAGCTGCTCAAAATGCTTCCGGAACCAGTCCCCGATGACCCGGGCATTGCCGGATTCTTGGAAGAGCTCCATGGGATCCTGGGAGAGGACGCGCAAGGCCTGAGCGGGATCGGTGCTGGGGATGCGTCCCGTCTGGATGAGGCGCCGCAGCAAAGTGGCAAGGATGCCGGCGCAAAGGCGCTCAAGCGAATTTGGGTTATCGCCGGTGCGAGCGAGATCCTGGATGATGCCGCGTCCGGTCTTTTCCCAAGTGAGTCCGTCCAGCGTCTGCCAAGGAAGACTAGCGATGGCGGCTTCGCTATTAAGTTTGCCCGCCACGCGGCCGAGAAGATGGGTCTTGCCATGGCCCGCGCGTGGGGCATTCAACAAGACAACTTTGCCCTGCACTTCCTGGGCGCGCAGTTCTTCAAAGGCTGCTTCGTGAATGGAAACCGAGTCCTCTGCCTCATGCCAGGAGGCGCAGATGTCATCGCCGAATGGTTGCAAATGACCCAGCAACGCTTCGCGGGAAAGCAGGCTTTGAACGTCGGGGCTGGTGCTGGGCTGAGGTTCCGACATGAATGGTCAAAGGGAGGAATTCTCGCAAGTCTCGCACTCAAAAGAGCGAAAAACCGGTAACGGAGGGAACAAAACAGCAGAATTCTGACTACACAAGTCAGAACTGAGTGGATTTACTAGAATTATTAGTTTCGGGGACTTGATAATTTACTGCCTGCTAAATACGAATTAGGGTGGGTGATGGAGGCGTTCTTTCACGGATTAGCGCGATTTTCCGTTTTCAGGAAGGCGTTCCAGCCGTAGGTTATACAATGGATCTGCACCTCAACTCGACCCATCTCTGGGCGACGGTTATTGGCTTTACGATAGGCTTTTTTCTTTTTGTGTTATCGCTTCGCTCTCAATGGAAGATCTCCAGTGAGTTTCGCCGCTACAAGAAAATGCTGGGCGACAAGATGGATTTGGATCACAAGCAGGTCTCCGACTTGAAGCGCGAGCAGGAAAAATTCACCAAGGAGAATGAGAACCTGCGACTGCAGGTGGCTCGTCTGAATGACCGAACCGACAACAAGGTGCAGCGGGAACTGGAAATCTATGCACGGGCGGAAAAGCAGATGAACATCAGCGCCCCCGGATTTGCGCCGGCGTGGGAAATCGCCAAGAGCCAGGCTCTGGCTCAATTGGAATCCGAAGAACGCGGCAACAGCTTTCCGCAACGTCTTTTCCGCAAGCTGACCGGAAGCGGTCAACAAGCGGCCCTGCCGGCGGAAGCAGCCGCTGCCGCCCGGAATGGCGCGGACGACTCCCATCACGCCTAATTGATTCGATTCGGCCATTCGACTCGATTTTGTCACCCTTGCCGGGATGTCCATCCGTTGCCCTGTGGCAAGGTGAGGTGACGTCCGCTTGAGAAATATGTCTGATCCTGTTTCTGTCTCCGCTACTGTCCCGCATCCGTTGTTGCAACTTCCCGAGCGTTCCTTCGCCGGGTATATCTTCGACTGCGATGGCACGCTGGTGGACTCCATGCCGATCCACTTCGTGTGCTGGATGGAGTCGCTAATGCTGAATGGCGCGACGTATGCCTTTACGGAAGAGGAGTTTTATTTTTACGCGGGGGTGCCCGAGCACGACACCGTGGTCATTCTGAATGACCTGCACAAGGTGAGTCTCGACCCGGTGAAGGTGGTGAGCACGAAGCAGGAGATCTTCCGCAAGCGCATCAAGGAGATCCAGCGGATCAATCCCGTAGCGGATTACGCATTGTCTTTGCATGGAAAGTTTCCGATCTCGGTTGCCTCTGGAAGTGAAGAGATCGTGGTGCATGAATGCCTGAAGAATACGGGGCTCTTTGATATATTCCCGGTCATCATCACGCCGGAATATGTGAAACGCGGGAAGCCCTCGCCGGATATGTTCCTGCTGGCAGCGGAGAAGATGGGCGTGGCTCCTGAGGACTGCCTTGTCTTTGAAGATGGCCGCAGTGGGCTGGAGGCGGCAAAAGCTGCGGGGATGGAAGCGGTGTTTATCCCGCGCACCTTACGTTAAGCTCCGGGAAGGAGGCAGGTCCGAAAGGTGCAAAAATGCTACCTTTCTTGTGGCGAGGGCGTAATGCATTCCATGCCTCATTCCTTCCAAGATGCCGCGCTGATTATTGTCGGTCATGGGTCGACGGTGAACCCGGACTCGAGTGCGCCCACGCATCTGAATGCGGATGAGATCCGGAAGCGGGACATCTTCGCGGAAGTGCAGTGTGCGTTCTGGAAGGAGGAGCCTTCCATGCGGGAAGTGTTTTATATGGTGAAGAGCCGAACCATTTATGTGGTGCCGAACTTTATTTCGGAAGGATATTTCTGTCAGGAAGTGCTGCCCCGGGAGCTAAGGCTGGATGGGCAGGTTACGCATCGGGCCGGGCAGACGATTTATTATTGTGATCCCGTGGGGACACATCCCAGCATGACGAAGCTGCTGCTGAAGCGCGCGGACGAAAGTGCGCCGGGTGTGCCTCGAAATGAAACGGCGCTGATCATTGTGGGCCA
Source organism: Phragmitibacter sp. (assembly GCA_965284365.1). Classification (GTDB taxonomy): domain Bacteria; phylum Verrucomicrobiota; class Verrucomicrobiia; order Verrucomicrobiales; family Verrucomicrobiaceae; genus Phragmitibacter. The sequence continues at coordinate 6,318,490 of OZ260079.1, read as the reverse complement.
TGGCACCCAACTGAATGACAACTCGCGCAAAGCGATCGAGGAGCAGGTTCGGCTGATCAAGGAAGGCGGCTACGGATTTGCCGAAGTGCTGGATGCGTTCATGGAAGAGGCCCCGCTCGTGGCGGAGTGGCCGACTCTGACGACGGCGCCCAATGTGGTGGTGGTGCCGTTTTTTATCGCGGATGGTCTGCACAGTTATCAGGACATCCCGGTGCTTTTGGGATTGGAAAGCGAACCCACGGCGGCGTTGAGCCAGAGTGACGTGTTCCGGAACAACCCGCGTGTCATGCACGGAAGGAATCTGTATTACGGCAACGCTATTGGGACTGACCCGTGGCTGGTGGATGTGATCTTGGATCAGGTGAATGATTTTGCGAAGGCGCACGTGCGGGAGGCTGGTGATGAGACGCCGGCAAAAAGCGCGAAGCCCTCGGCCTTCGAAAGTTTCTTTCTCGCGGAGGGAGCGCCTACCTCAGTGAAGATGGGGCAGTTGCGGATCGTGCACGATGCTCACGGCTGGCTCTGTCTCCATGAACACGATGCGGCGGCAAACGAGGAAGACCTGGAACTGATCGCGACGCCTGAAGCGATTCGTGCAGTGGCGCTCTATGATGATGCGGGGGAATACCGAAAGCTGAAGTCGGCTCCGACGCTGCGGCATGGATGGAAGGTGCGAGCGCGGACACTGCGGGAATTGCGCCTGGCGCTCGACTTTTTGTATCCAGCCGCGGTAGGCCTTTGGGAGCATTGGGTGGAAGGAACGTTGCTTCCGGTGCCGCTGCGGGAAACGCTGGCCCGGCAGACGGGGATGTACCGCTTTGCCAATAAGATCACGGATGAGCAGGCGCAAAATCTGGTGGCCGAAGAGACGGAAGCGACAACGCAATGCCTGCGGAAAATCATGTGGCCGCTGGAGTCGGGAGTGCCTCTGACGGCGATTTCTGAGAACAAACTGCCGCCTGCTGAGCCGCCTTGCGACGAAATACTTCTCTTGAGTGTGGAGGCCGATACCCATCTCGTGAGCGCCGCTCGGGAGCTGTCAAAAAAATCACGGGTTCCGGCGGCAACGGTTGCGTGACACGCTAGGTATTTCCTTTAGAATCCGGCCAACCCTAACTGAGTTTTGGGCTTTCATCACAACTAACAAACGAACTATGAAACTAGCCTCTGCTTTATCCATTCTCCTTCTAGCCCTGGCTCTCCCTGCACCGGCTGCGAACATCGCTTTCCCTGAAGAAGGTGATCCGATTGTAACCCTGAATGTTCCGGATGGTTGGGAACCTGAATATTCCGATGATGGCACTCTGGAAGCGGCAGATACTGATGACGAAGCTTATCTGGCTCTGTGGCACCTGGAGTCCGACCAGGATGTGTCCACCCTGGAAAAAGATATCGACGAACTCACGAACGAGTATGCCAAAGATGTGAAGATCGCCGGTGAGGCCGAGAAGGTCGATTTGAACGGCATGCCTGGTGTGCTGGTCAAAGCGGTAGGTAAGGATAAAGAGAACAGCCGCGAAATCGGTATCCAAGTTGTTTTGCTGAATCCGGGCACCCCGACTGCCATGGTGCTTTACCTCAGTTATTATACCGACGCCAAAAAAGAGGTGGTGGACGCGCTGAACAAGGTGATTTCCACCGTGAAGCCAGTTAAGAAGTAACGTTTAACTGCCATAATTATTGTAGCGGGGAAGGTGCAAATGCGCCTTCTCCGCTTTTTTTGCCTGGAGGTCGTGACGGTTCTCCCGCGCTGCAACGCTGCGGGAATAGCAGTCCTAGTGGCGTCAAGAAAATGCTCACACTATATCTTGTGGTCCAGATGGATTATTCTTGCCGGAAATGAACCGGTCATGTAACTAGGGTGCCGCCTCGCACTCCTGACAATTTTTTCAGCCATGCATCTCAAATCTCTCGAAATCCACGGTTTCAAATCCTTCGCGGATAAGACCATGTTTGAGTTCCACACCGGAGTGACCGGCATCGTGGGCCCCAATGGTTGCGGCAAATCCAATGTGGTGGACGCGATCCGCTGGGTGCTAGGGGAGACCTCGGCCAAGGCCCTGCGGGGTGGAGAAATGGCGGACGTTATTTTCAATGGCACGGACAAGAGGAAGCCCGTGGGCATGGCGGAAGTCATCCTGACGATGGCGGACTGCGAAGAAGCCCTCAATGTGGATTACAATGAAGTGGCGCTGTGTCGCCGTGTGTTCCGCGATGGCCGCAGCGAATACCGCATCAATGGCACGATCTGCCGGCTGAAGGATTTCCAAGATCTGCTGGCGGGAACGGGGATTGGCCGAAGTGCCTACTCCGTGATGGAGCAGGGCAAGATCGACATGCTCATCAGCGCCAAACCTGAAGACCGGCGCATGGTCTTCGAAGAAGCGGCGGGCATCACGAAGTTCAAAAGCCAGAAGAAGGAAGCGCTGCGGAAGCTCGAATACACCGAAGCGAACCTGCTGCGCGTGGCGGACATCGTGGCCGAAGTGAAGCGGCAGATGGGCACACTGCAGCGCCAGGCCCAGAAGGCGAAGCGTTACCAAGTCGTGCACAAGGACCTGCGGGTGCTGGATACGCATTTGGCGCATCGCCATTACACCGACTACGTCGCGGAGAAGTCGGAGGCGGAAAATCAGATCATTTCGCTGATGACGCAGTTGAACGAACTGCATCAGAAGATCCACACGAAGGAATCGGAAGTCTCCGAGACGCGCGAGAGCTATCACCAGATCGAAGCTGCGATCAATACGCTGCGTCAACAGGCTCAGGAGCATCGCTCCAAGATCCAGAGCGCGGAGAGCAAGATGGAGTTCAACCGCGAGCGCGTGGAAGAACTGGAAGGCCGTATCCGCCGCAACGATGAAGACGCTGATTCCAACCGCCAGATGGTGGATCGTCAGCGCCGGGAACTGGCGGAAGCAGATGAGCAGTTTGCGGTCATTCGTGGAACTATCGAAACGCGCCAGTTTGCACTGGAAGAACACCAAGTGGCGCACAACGCCATCATTCCAGAGCGTCAGCGACTGGAGACCGAGCGGCGCACGTTGCGGGAAGCCTTCCGCAAACTGGAGAGCGAAGCGGCTTCGGCAGAAGCCAAGGGCCAGAACCTGACGAACCAAATGAGCGCTGATCGCCAGCGCCATGAAGCGCTGCAACATGACCAGCAGGCGGCGGCGCAAGTGCGTGAAGCCAGCCAGGTGGAGTATGATCATCTGCATCGCCAGATCGAAGAATGGGAAACGGTGCGTGGGAGTCTAGAGCAGAAGCTGAAGGATCTGGGTGGTACGATCGCGGAGCAGCGGCGTCAGCGTGATGCGGCTTCCGAGGAGTTGCATCAGTTGCAACGGCAGCATTCCCAGAAGCGCTCCCGTCATGAAGCGCTCAGCCAGATTCTGGAGAAGGGCGAGGGCCTGGAGCAGGGCACGCAGAATGTGCTGAAGGGTCTGGATGATCCGGAGCTGATCAAAGGTGGACTCCGCGGCCTGGTGGCTTCATCCATCGAGGTGGAGCCGCAGTTTATCTCCGCGATCGAAGCGGCGTTGCGTGATCATTTGCAAGCCCTGCTGGTGAGAGACTCCGAACTGGCGGGAGAAGTGATCAACCGCCTGACCAGCCAGCGTCTGGGGAAGGCGGCGCTCGTGCCACTGGACCTGCCGACGAATGGCGGCAACGGAGACCGGCAATTCCTGCCGCATGGCAGCATCGCGTGGGCGATGGACATGGTGAAGGCGCAGATTCATGTGCTGCCCTTGATGGAGCGCGTCCTGCGGGATGTGCTGATTGTGGAGAACCTGAGCGCGGCCTTGCGTTTGAAGCCGCAGCATCCGGATCTGGCGTTTGTCACCATGGCGGGCGAGTGGCTGAGCAAGGAAGGTGTGCTGCACGGCGGCGCCTCCAAGGACGAAGCCACGAGCACTCTGCGCCGCGAGACGGAACTGCGTGAGTTGAAGCAGGAAGTGGAGGTTCTGGACCGTCAGGTGGCGGAGAAGGAAGAATACATCGTGACGCTCGGACTGCAGCTGGAAGAACAACAAAGGGATGAAGCCAACGCGCGTGATGCCGTTCAGAAGAATCGCGAAAATCTGAGCCAGCTTCAGGGCAAGGTGAGTGTGGTGCAACGCGCGCTGCAGCAAGCCACGGCCAAGCAGGACAGTCTGCAATGGGAACAGAATCAGATCACAGACCGGCTTTCCGCCGCGGAGGCTCAGATTCAGGGGCACCGTGAAACGGCTCAGTGGGCCATGCGTCAGATCGAAGAGACACAGGAGCGTGAAAGCCAGCTGGAGATGCAGATCGAAGCGGTCATCCGGCGCGAAGTGGAATCCACAGAACGTCTGAATGAATTGAAGACGGCGCTGGCTCTGGAAACGAATGCGCTGCAAAACGTAGAGCGTCAGAAAGCGCCCTTGGCGAATCGTTTGGAGGAGCTTGTCTCGTCCATCTCCCGCTTTGAAAACGAGTGCTTCATCTGGAAGCAGCGTATTGAAAGCGCCAATGCGGAGAACCGCCGTCTGAACGAGGAGACGGAAGAGTCGCGTCATTTGTGTTCCACGATTGAGCAGGAAGGTCAGGAAGCCGTGGAACGTCGCAATGCCATGTTTGCCCAGGTGTCTTCACTTGAGGCAGAGCTCAATGGGTATCGTCAGCGTCAAAGCGAGATGGGCGAACATCGCAGCCGTGCTGAGGTGCAGCAGACGCGCGTGGAGCTGAAGCTGGAGAACCTGACGACGCAGGTGCAGGAGCGTTACCATCTGAGCTTAGATGCGTTTGAGCCTGACCCGCATGCCCTTCTTCTCTCCCTTGAGGAACAGAAGAAGAGCTTCGTGCGCAACAGCAAACGCAAAGCCACAATGGCTTCGCGTTCGGACAGTGGCGCAGCGTTTGGCGAAAGCGATGAATCCAACGAGTCGCCGGCGTCGAATGAACCGGCTGAAGTCACCACCAACGAAGAAGCGGATCTCCTTTCCGCTGCTGCATTGGCAGAGATCGAAAACGCGCCTGACTGGGATCTGGTGCAGGAGATCGTCACGGATCTGCGTCAGCGTTTGGACAGTATGGGTCCGGTGAATCTGGACGCGATCCAGGAGTTCGAAGAACTGGAAGAACGTCATAACTTCCTCGACTCCCAGCACGGCGACCTCATCAAGAGCAAAGATGAACTGCTGCAAGTGATCGCGAAGATCAACGAGACCACGAAGACGATGTTCGTGGATACCTTCACGACGGTGCGTGAGAACTTCCGGAACAATTTCAAAGAGCTTTTCGGCGCCGGTGCGCAGGCAGACCTGACCTTACAGGATGAAAACGATCCGCTCGAGTGCGGCATTGAGATCATCGCGAAGCCCCCTGGCAAGAAGCTGCAAAGCATCAGCCTTCTCTCCGGTGGTGAGCGCTCCATGACGGCGGTGGCCTTGCTCTTCTCCATCTACATGGTGAAGCCGAGCCCCTTCTGCGTGCTGGACGAATTGGACGCGCCGCTGGACGAATCCAACATTAACCGCTTCCTGGTCATGCTGGACAAGTTCCTGACGAGCAGCCAGTTCATCATCGTCACGCATAACAAACGTACGATGTCGAAAGCAGATGTGATCTATGGAGTAACGATGCAGGAATTCGGCATCAGCAAACCGGTCGGTGTGCGTATGACGAACGACAGGCTTTCCATTGAAGACGGTCAACCGACGGTGGCGGATACCGTGCGCGGTCCTGCGCGGAGCAACAGCCGGAAGAAGGAGTTGGAGGCGAGTATTATTTAAGCGGGGTGAGATCACCCCGAAGCGTTGCCAAGCAGTCGATTTAGCTTTCTGACAATCCCAGGCATCCAACGATCCCAAAGTTGGATGCCTGCTTTTTCCAGGGCGGACAGTGGGATCAGGCGCTGATTGATGAAGAGGCAGTCGCCCCAGGTGTGATGGGAGAAGCGAATGCCGTGGAAGCCGAGGCTTTTGAGGCGTTTGAAGACTTTTTTGATCCGGGGTAAGTCGGCGGGATTGATGAAGTCGTGGAACTCCACGGTGATCTGCGCGGTTGATTGCAGGAGAGTGGCACTAGTCTGTTCCAAGGCGTTGAGTTCCGCGCCTTCGATATCCAGTTTTAGCAGATCGATCCTGGTGATGGCTTGGCTGCGGCAGAAGTCATCCAGGGAGACCTTCTGGACTGGGACTGTGTTTTGATGACTGGGGTTTACGGTGTAGATGGCGCTGCTGGCCTGGTGATCATTCTGCGCCAGAGCGAGATCAAATTCACCTGACCAGCCATCCACGGCGAGTTCGTGATAAGTCACGCGGGGCAGGGGATTGCGTTGTAGCCGTGCGAACATGCGTGGGTCCGGCTCAAAGGCATGAACGGTCGCGAGCGTATGTTGGCTGATCCAGGCGGAGAAGCCGCCTTCATTGGCGCCGCAATCCAGAACCATTGAACCCTCTCCAAGCAGATCGGGTGCAAAGGAGTGATTCAGGATCTTGGCGATGCGCATGAGTTTCGACTTTGGCATCCAGGTATACCTTCGCGGGTTCAATCCGTCTCGGGCCGGGGATCGCGGCTGAGCAGTTCGCGGAGGGCGAGGTGAGGGGGCTTGTCCTCATAGAGCACGCGGTAGATTTCATCCAGCAGGGGAGTGCGCACGCCTGTCTCTTTCGCGCATTGCCAGAGGCTTTCGGTATTGGGCACGCCTTCCACGACCATGCGGCTGCTGGCGAGGGCATCTGTGAGTTTCCAACCTTCACCCAGCATCTTGCCGAGTCGGTGATTCCGGCTGTGCTCCGAGTAGCAGGTAGCCACAAGGTCGCCCACACCACTCAGGCCGTAGAAGGTTTCCAGAGTGCCGCCGCGCGCGACACCGAGGCGCACGATCTCCGCCAAGGCGCGGGTCACGAGTGCGGCGATGGCGTTGTCTCCCAGGCGCATGCCTTTGGCGATGCCAGCGGCAATCGCGTAGGGGTTTTTCAGTGCGCCAGCCCACTCCACTCCGGCGACATCCTGGCTCGTGTAAGAGCGGAACCATGGGAGGGTGAAAACACTTTGCAGAAGGCGCGCGGTTTCTTCGCATTGACAGGCCACAACAGCAGCGGTGGCCATGTGCTTGGATATTTCTTCGGCATGATTGGGGCCGGAGAGCGCGGCATGAATCGTGTCTGGAAACACTTCAGCGAGGATTTCCGTCATGCGGTCGCCAGTCTTGAGTTCAATGCCTTTGCTGCATGAGAGAGAGATGGTGTCCCTCGTGATGAAACCATGCTTGCGGGATTCCTCTGCGACGCTGCGCAGGACTTTGGAAGGCGTGACCCAGACGACGAGACGGGCTGGCTCCAGCGCGGCCAGATCATGGACGGGAATGACAGAGTCCGGAATGCGATAATCGGGAAGATAGCGGGTGTTCAGACGATTGGTGGCGATCTCATGCATGAGCGCTTCATCACGGCCCCAGAACTGCACGCGCAGGCCACGGTGCGCCAGCATGCCCGCCAGAGCTGTGCCCCAACTTCCTGCTCCAAGAACGATCGCCGATTCCAACATGTGAGGACTGAGTAAAACTTAAGCAAATGTATTTGAAGCGAAGGCTACTTCCTCTTTGGCTGTGCCTTGGGTTCCGTCATCGTCTTCTTTGCGCCCATGCGGGATTCGGTGCCACGGATGATGCGCTGAATATTGCTGCGGTGACGGATGACCACAAGGAAACCCGCCAGCAGGCCGAAGATAAACATGGCCGTATTCCATCGGCCCTGGACGGTCATCATCACGGCCATGGCGATAGGCAGCACAATGGCGGCGACAATAGAAGCCAGAGAGACATAACGCGTGACCACCAGTGTGATGATCCAGGCGGCCAAAGCGATGACCAAAGCCCAGGGCGATAACCCAACAAGAACGCCCGCCGAAGTCGCGACCCCTTTGCCGCCTTTGAAGCCGAGCCAGAAGGTGTAAGTGTGCCCCAACACCGCAGCGACAGCGCAAAGGATGGCCGTGTAGGTGGCGGGACTAGGACCATAGTATTTCTCCATGACCCACTCCGCCAGCATGACGGGGATCGCCCCTTTCAGAATGTCCAGCAGGAAGACGGGAATGCCGACGCCTTTTCCGAGTACGCGCAGGACATTGGTGGCGCCGATGTTGCCGCTGCCGTGCTTCCGAATGTCGATGCCTTTCATCCGCCCGGCCCAATAGCCGAAGGGCAGTGCCCCGCAGAAGTAGGCGAAGGCAATGAGACACAGGGCGGTGACGAGCATGCTGCCACCTTGCGCAAGGGCGCCGGAGGCGGCAAGGCAAAACATTCCGGTCTTAGACTTGCTGCCTGAGGTTTTCCTGATTGCATGGCATGAAAGTTTCCTCCATAAGCAGGAGTCTTTCTCCAAAGCCCCATGGATGATCCGGATGCCACCTTACCCGTACCGAAGCCTGTTCCGTCCGGCGGCGGGTCAGGCAGACCGACGGATGAAGAGGTGAAAGCGGCGTTGCAACTCGGCATGGAGACGGCCCGGCCTCCATCGGCATCCGCGAGCTACCAATGGCAGCCGCCTACGGTGGAGGAACTGCAGAGCGCTCTGCCGCAGTTTGAAGTGACAGATTTTATTGCCAGGGGTGGCATGGGGGCGGTTTATAAAGGCAGGCATCGTGCGCTCGACCGTGCGGTGGCGATCAAGATTTTACCACCAGTGTTAGCGGACGGTGACGGGCAGTTTGCGGCGCGATTCAGGCAGGAGGCACGGGCCATGGCGCGGCTTTCGCATCCGAATATTGTCAGTGTTTTTGACGCGGGAGAAACGGCTCAGGGGTTGCTTTACTTCGTGATGGAGTTTATTGAAGGCACGGATGTGGCGCAACTTATCCGGAAGGAAGGGAAGTTGGAACCGGAGCGTGCGATCCCCATCATTCGGGCTGTGTGTGAGGCGCTCGCGTTTGCCCATGATGAGGGCATTATTCACCGGGACATCAAACCCTCGAATGTGATGCTGGATCATCGGGGCCGCGTGAAGGTCGCGGACTTTGGTTTGGCCAAGACGGTGAATCTGGAATCTTCACTGATGACCCGCAGCGATATGGCGATGGGTACGCCGGACTTTATTGCCCCAGAGGCATTGATTGCAGGCGTCCAGGTGGACAAGCGTGCCGACATTTATGCAGTCGGGGTCATGCTGTATCAGATGCTGACGGGGAGCATTCCGAGGGGAAGGTTTCTGCTGCCGTCCGCTTTGGTGCCGCAAATTGATCCGGGCTTTGACGGCATTGTGGACAAGGCGATGCAGGTGGACCGGGATAGAAGGTATTCTTCGGCCATTGAAATCAGCACGGAGTTGTTGTCGGTCGCTGAGAATCAGGCGGCCTTTTCGGCTCAAGCTTCAAACAAAACGGCGCGACCAAAAAAACCCTCTCTATCATTGTGGAGCAGTGTTTTGGCGAGTCTGGTGCTGGCCGGGGCCGTCATTCTCTTGGCACCATGGGAGAGGAAGGAATCGCCGACAGCCAAGCCTGCGTCCACGCAGGAGAAAACGGCGGCTGTGCCTGGACCATTTAACATCAATCCGCAACCGACAAGGTCGGCTTCAATTGCGGGCGGGGAGGTCGCAAAGCAGGCCGAAGCCATCTGGAAGGAACGATGGAGCAAGCCGGGCAAATTGCAGGGGTTAGGCACCACCATGAGCGGATCGCCAGTTTCACTGAAACAGGCCGAATCGTATTCGGATTTTGTGCAAGTGGTAGCCTTAAACCCTGGCGTGCCTGTAGATGGAAAACTGGAAAGCTGGGTGGCACTGCGATCCAACGGTCAGCTTGTGTGGAGTTCGGGCAAACCCGACGCTAGCGATGGGAAACTCGCTCTAGTACGTTGTGAGCAAGAGGTAAAAAGCATCTTGGTCGGCGGTCGAGTTCAGACGGCTGAGGTTCCTTCTCCAGAAGGGCCAGTTATGGATCTAGCCTTTGCGAGAATGCAATTTATTCGCGGAGATCAGCCTCTGGTCCTAGCGTGGCGTGATTTAAATGGCGAGTGGTTCATTGAATCTTCAGCCTACGATTCAAAGCAGATGGTTAAACCTGAGCTTTCGGGTGACCCCAAAACGAAAAAAGTGACTGTGGGCTTCGCCGGTGTGGGGGTCTTGCGGGAGGATGGTTCTGTGCGTATTTGGAATAAGCAGGAAATACAGCTTCCAGATGAATTGCGAATCGGAATAAAAACGGTTCTGTCTCAGGGGAATGCCTGGACCGTGCTCAAGACGGATGGCCGTGTCCTGACTTTCACCATGGCTGAATCCACTCCATCATCAGGGGTCAAGTTGTTCTATGATTCGGTAAAAAAAGTAGCACCGATTAGTTACGGTGAGGCTACTGAAATTCAAAGTGCAGGTTACGCGCACCTAGAAAGAAACACAGAAGGCCTCTGGAGCACAAGGGTTGAAGGCGAAGTAGAGAATAAGCTTCGTGAGCTCGGAGAAGATGGAAACAATAGCTTCAGTGTGTTTCAAGGCAGGGCGGGAGACGGTAAGTTGCTTCAGTGCATCCTTTGGATTGATTCAAAAGAGTAGCGGCAATTTTCATCGGCCGTTATGCAAATTGGCAGGCAGATAGATTGTGTGTTACACCACACCGCCTTCAGACTGCCGCGTTCTCTTTGCCGCCAGCACCTCCTCAATCTTCCCCAACGGCAGACAATTCACGACGTCGTGCTTGGTGAGCCAGCCTTTGCGGGCGACGCGGATGCCGTAGAAGACGTTCTGGAGGCTGCTGGTGTGATGGGCATCGGGGTTAATGCTGGTTTTGACGCCTTTTTCCTTGGCGAGTTTCCACCAGCGCCAGTCCATATCGAGACGCCAGGGGCTGGCATTGATCTCGATGATGGTGCCAGTTCGCGCGGCGGCATCAATGATGGCCGGGATGTTCACGGCGTAAGGCGGGCGCTCCAGCAGGAGACGGCCGGTGACATGGCCGAGCATGGTGACGTATGGATTTTCAATCGCGCGGATGATGCGTTGCGTCATCTCGGCCTCGGGAAGAGTGAAGACGTTGTGCACGGAAGCAACGACGTAGTCGAGCTCCGCGAGCACATCATCGGGGAAGTCGAGGGAGCCATCTTTCAGGATATCTACTTCACTGCCGGCGAAGATCTTGAACTCGCCGTCATACTTGGCGTTCAGCTCGCGGATTTCCTTGATCTGCTGGCGCAGGCGATCGGCATTGAGGCCATTGGCTTGGAAGGATGACTTACTGTGGTCGGCGATGCCGAGGTATTGAAGGCCAAGCTCGTGGGCGGCATCGGCCATTTGCTCCAGCGTGTGGTCGCCGTCGCTCCAGGTGGTGTGATTGTGGAAGACGCCACGCAGGTTATCCAGTTCCACCAAGCGTGGGAGCGTGCCAGCCTCCGCTGCCTGCACTTCACCGGTGCTTTCCCGTAGTTCCGGCGGGATGAAGTCGAGGCCCAGCACGCGGTAAACGTCGTGCTCCCCCATGCAGATGGGCGGGGGAGCAGTGTTGCCTTCCAAGGGTTTAAAGGCGTATTCGTTGAGCGACCAGCCACGATCCAGAGCGCGGCTGCGCAGGACGATGTTGTGTTCCTTGCTGCCGGTGAAATAGACCAGAGCGCAGGCGAACTCTTCATTGCTGATGACACGCAGGTCGCATTGCAGTCCGCTGGCGAGAAGGACGCTGGCCTTCGTGTCGCCATGGCCGAGCACCTGGGTGACTTCAGGCATGCTAACAAACTCTTGCAGCACCTCTTTCGGGTATTTCGTGGTCGCGAGAAAGTCGAGATCATGGACGGTTTCCTTGCCACGACGATAGCTGCCGGCTACTTCCGCGCGCGAGACATCGGGATGCTCGCGCAACATGTTTAGAACACGAATGGCCACAGGTGCGACCTGCTGCTGCCGGAACTCGGTGGCGTGGTTTTCGCGAAAGGCGATGGCCTGCAGGATCTTGTCCACGGTCTTCTGGCCGAAGCCGGAGAGTGTGGCGGCGGTGCCGTCCTCACAAACGCGTTTCAGATCCGCCACGGACTTCACGCCGAGCTGATCGAAGAGCACTTTGATCTTCTTGCCGCCCAGACCGGAGATGTGAAAGAGGTCGAGAATGGTATCGCTGAACTCGGCTTTGAGCCTTTCGTAAAACTCCAACCGGCCGGTGCTGGCGAGTTCATGCAGCTTCTGCTGTAGGGCATCGCCAATGCCTTTGATGCCGGCGAGTTCGTTTGCCTGAGCTTTGGCGACGATGTCGCCGCTGAAGTTCTCCACGGTGTCCGCACCGGTGTTGTAGGCGCGGATTTTGAAAGGGTTTTCACCTTTTAGTTCGAGAAGTTGCGCGATGTTGCGCAACACGTCAGCCATCTGCTCAGCGGTCATGTGCGGGGGAAGTTAGAGCGGAGGGCGTCGGGAGCAAGAGTGGAGACGTGGGTGGGGAGGAATGCGATTTTTTTCACCGCGAAGACGCGAAGGCGCGAAGATTTTTGAAGGGTTAATGAGGTAGAAGCTTCGCATGCACTCGACTGTAGCGCCATGAAACACACCCGTTCACGCTCCCATCTACTCTTCCAAACTTTCGCGTCTTTGTAGGTGATTTAGGAGCCCATTCTGGCTCACGGCTTCTTCTTAAGCACACGCACGCGGTGGGCTTCGCTGTCGCCGATGTAGACGGAGCCGTCGGCGTCTACGAAGATGCCGTGGAGGCGGGCCATTTGGCATTTGAGGGGATCGCCGTCCGGGCCATCGCCTTTCGCGCCGGTACCAGCAATGAGTTCCAGATTTCCGGTTTTGGCATCGATCATTCGGACACTGTGGCTTTCGGTATCGGCGAGCCAGACATTGCCTTCGGCATCAATGGCGACGCCTTTGGGGCCGGAGAGCGTGGCTTCTTCGGCGGGGCCACCGTTGCCGGTGAAACCTTTTTTCCCGGTGCCTGCTATGTGGTGAATGATGCCGGCTTTCATATCGAACTTGAAGACCTGATTGCCCTCGCGGGTGACGAGCCAGAGATTGCCAGCGGCATCGAAGTCCAGTGAGCGGGGGCCTTTCAGAGGAGTGGCTGTGATGGGGGAGCCATCGGGGGTCGGGCCGGGCGTGCCGGTTCCGGCGAAGGTCGAGATGATGCCGGTTTTTGTGTCGACGCGGCGGATGACGTTGTTGCCGATGTCGCAGATATAGAGATGGCCATCGGGCCCAAACTGGATGCTGTGCGGCTGTTTCAGTTCCGCTCTATTGGCAGGGCCACCATCGCCGCTGTAACCCGCTTTGCCTGTCCCTGCATAGGTGGTGATGACGCCGGTTTTCGCGTCCACGCAGCGGATAGCGTGGTTGCTCATGTCTGCGATGTAGTAGTTGCCCTCTTTGTCGAAACGAATTTCGTGAGGGAGATTAAAGGTGGCCTGGGTGGCGGGGCCGCCGTCGCCGGTGTAGCCTTTTGCGCCCGTCCCTGCGGGGGTTTGGATCGTGCCGTCAGGATTGACCTTGCGAATGCGGTGCCCGGTGTATTCGGTGAACCAAAGCGCGGCGTCCGGACCGCGCACCACGCCGAAAGGATTGTCGATCTTGGCGCTGGTGGCCGGACCCCCATCGCCGCTAAAACCTTGCTGTCCATTTCCTGCCACGGTGCTGGTTTCCCAGGAGGCGGCCTGGGTATCAGCCATGGAGAAAACCAGCGAAGCGAAGCAACCAAAGGTGATATTGAGAATAATTTTCATGTGGTGCGAAAATGGATGAATGGGAGTACGTGACAAAGGGATGAGTGCGTTCTATTGTTAGTAATTACCTGAATAACAACTGTTTAGGTCGTGAAAGCGTTGGGGTTCCCATCGCCTGCGTTATTGAGATTAGGATAGTTGCTTGCAAAATACAAGGAACCCGCTTTTTTCGCCTTCCCATTGGTATGAAACGCCTGGCCCCGCTCCTCGCCGCCCTGCTCTGTTTTGGCAGTGGCGCGACCACGCTCTCTGCCGTAGAAATGGTGGTGGGCGCGCCGCTGACAGCGCCTGTTAGTGAGCCTTTCAGCGTGGATTTTGACTCCGCCGGAGTGATGTATGGCGTGGAGTTCACCAAGGCCAATCGGGTTTTCCGGTGGTCGCCTGAGGATGGCAAGCTGACTTTTCCGGCGGGAATTGACTACAATGCGGAAAAACCGCCGAAGCCGGATCCAAAGCAGTCAGTGGGCGACGGCTCCGAGCCTCTCCAGGCCCGGTTCAATGGGATGCACGACATCCAGATCACCAAGGCAAATCTCGCGATCATTGGCGATTCCTTCAATCATCGCGTGCGGTTATTTGACCTGGGCAAGAACACCGTTTCGACCATTGCTGGCACGGGCGAGGCGGATTTCAAGGGAGACGGGGGACCGGCGACAGCGGCGGCATTCCGGATCACCATGACGGCGAGCCTCTCGCCGGATCAGGAGCGAGTTTACATTGCGGACATCGGGAATCACCGGGTGCGGGTTTTGCAGTTTAGTGAGGGGACCATCAAGACCGTGGCGGGTAATGGGAAGAAGGGATTGCCCACCGATGGAGCAGATGCCCTCGACACGCCCTTCGGCGATGCGCGCGCGGTGGCGCAGGCTGCGGATGGCACGCTTTATGTGATCTTGCGGGGCGGGAATTCGCTGGTGGCGGTGAAGGACGGCAAAGCCACGACGGTGGTGAACGCGGGCGGCGTAAAAGGGTATGAGGGTGATGGTGGCCCGGGACGTGCTGCGAAGATGAATGGACCGAAATACGTGGCGATGGATGCTTCCCAAAATGTGCTCATCTGTGATACGGAGAACCATTGCGTCCGGCGCTATTTTCCCAAAACAGGTATGATCGAACTCGTGGCAGGAAATCCACCCGAAGCGGGAAACCAAGTGGGGGATACGTGGTTGAATACGGGGTTGCGGCGTCCTCACGGCGTCCGAGTTTCCGCAGATGGCCAACTTTATATTGCCGACACCTATAACAACCGTGTCCTCCGGGGTAAGCACCCCTAAGAATTCCCATTCACTTTTCAAATGCCTGCCTCCATCACTCCCCCGTGGACCATTGACGAGATCAGCGACGGCCAGACCGATGCTGCGACCTACGTCCGCAGTTGGCTGCGAGAGCATAACATGTCAAAAAACCCGGAGTTCATGCGGGCGCTGCAGCATCGCTATGAATCCAGCTCGCTCACATTCATCGCACGCATGGGCGAGGAACCCATTGGAGGTATCATTGCCGAAGTGCAGCTTTCGTGGCTGCGGATCGGGATGATGGCTGTGCATGACAAATATCGCGGGCTGGGCGTGGGCAAGGGGCTCCTACAGTGGGCAGAAAAAGTCGCCGTGAAACGCGGCTGCCGTTATGCCTATGTAAGCACCATGTCCTATCAGGGGCCGCAGTTTTACGTGTCCCGCGGCTACCAAGTGGTCGGTGAGATCCCAGACTGGGACTCACATGGGAACGCGAAGTTCCACCTGACAAAAACGCTCGCCTAAGCGAAGCGGCGGCCTAGTCCGTGCGTGGCAGGCTAGAAAAAGCGTGCGGGTTGCCCGGTGGATTCCAGGACGGAGTGCCAGAGCTCGCCTTTCGGATCCACTTTTTTGCGGCCATGCGTGACGAGTTCGAGGGGTAAATTGACAAACGCGCCGTGCCAGCGGCCCACCAGCATACCGGTCTTCCCCGCCATGGCCGCGTGTACGGCACCCTGGGCGAGGCGGGAGCAATAAACATTGTCCTGGGCATTGGCCGGGACACTGCGCACGATGTAGCTGGGGTCGATGTATTTGGTGTTCGTCTCCATGCGCCGGCTTTTGAAGAAGGCGCTGATCTGGTCCTTCAGAAAGAGACCGATGTCCCCGTAACGTTGATTGCCGCTGGCATCGGTTTCTCCTGACTGCGACATGAGATCCTGGCCAGCGCCTTCCGCGACGACGATGACCGCGCTGCCCCGTTTCACCAGACGATACCGGAGTGCCTCCAACAAGCCGCGGGGACCATCCAGAGCGAAAGCCACCTCCGGTATGAGGACAAAGTCCACATTGCTCCCCGCCAGAGCGGCGAAGCATGAAATGAAACCGGAGTCCCGGCCCATGAGTTTGACGATGCCTATGCCATTGACTGCGCCTGTCGCCTCGATGTAAGCACACTTCACGGCCTGGACCGCAGCGGCGAAAGCGGTCTCAAACCCGAAGCTCTTGTCCAGGTACATGATGTCGTTATCAATCGTCTTCGGAATTCCCACGACGGCTTTTTTTTGGCCGCGTCGCTCGAGTTCTTTGACGATTTCGGAGGCGCCCTTCAGGGAGCCGTCCCCGCCAATGACAAAGAGAATGTCCACCCGCATCTCTTCCAAGGTGTCCACCATTTCTGAGATTTCCTGATGACCTCGTGAACTGCCGAGCAAGGTGCCGCCGAAATGGTGGGCCTGCTCCACGGACTGAGGCTTCAGCAAAATGGGGCTGTGCCCATACCTCTGCACGAGCCCCTCGTAGCCATAGCGAAACCCGTAGATACGGGTGATGCCATACTGATGGTGACACTGGTGGACAATCCCCCGGATGATGTCATTCAGACCTGGGCACAAGCCCCCGCAAGTAACAATGCCTACTGTGGTTTTGCCAGCCTCAAAGTAGATCTTTTCACGCGGTCCGGCGGCTTCAAAGCTGAGCGGCGGGTTACTCTCCTTCTCCCCGGAAAGGTTATGGTCATAGAGGATTCGGTCTTCGTCCGTTTTGTAAGGGGCCTCCACACCACCGAAGTGGTGGAGGGGAGAGTCGTACAGGCACGGTCCTAAAGAGGGAATGGTGAGGTCCACAGCGGATTAGAGGTCTTGAATGGGTGATGTAGTGAGGGCAGGTGGGAGCGTTGCGCCTGCGTACAAGGAGCAGATGAGGTGCCATTGCGCTACAACTACCTCATTGAAGGCTAAACATGATACTTTTCTGAGAGATATCCGGTCGATTCGGTGGGATTTGGTTGTGAAACCCATGTTTTCAAAGTGGAATGGGCTGTGTTGAAGGCGATTTGACCTAAAAAACTGCATTTTCATCTTGTCTGATCACGCTTGGTGTGGCATTCTCGCCCCTCACCACTCAATTTTTGAGGGCCATGCTTATGAACGAAGAAAAAATGGACGGCGCTCAGGCGCTCATCAAGACACTGGACTCACTGGGGATCGAATATGTGTTCGGTTACTCCGGCGGCGCGGCTTTGCCGATGTTCGATGCTTTGGAAACCGTGAAAACGAACATGAAGTTCGTCCTCGTGCGCCACGAGCAGGGTGCCGTCCACATGGCTGATGGTTATGCCCGTGCCACTGGCAAGCCTGCCGCTGTGCTGGTGACTTCCGGCCCTGGTGCTGGTAATACCATCACCGGTCTGATGACTGCGCAGATGGATTCCATCCCGATGATCGTGCTGACCGGTCAGACGGTGAGCTGGATGCTGGGCAAGGACGCCTTCCAGGAAGCGGACATTTTCAACATCACCATGCCAGTGTGCAAACACAACTACCTGGTGAAGGCTACCAATGACCTGCCACGTATCGCTCGTGAAGCCTATCACATCGCCACCACCGGCCGCCCTGGTCCGGTGTTGATCGACGTGCCGAAGGACATGAGCCAGTCACCCTTCACGGGAGACCTTGATGCCGAGCCGGATCTGCCGGGCTACCATCCTGAGGAATCCCTCGTCATCGACAAGAAGGCCGTGCAGGCGGCTGCCAAGCTGATCATGCAGGCAGAACGTCCCGTGATCCTGGCTGGCCATGGCGCCATGATCGCTCGTGCCGATAAGGAACTGCTGGCTCTGGCGGAAACGCTGAACTGCCCGGTGACGACCACCTTGCTCGGTAAGGGGGTGTTCCCGGAAACGCACCGTCTCTCGCTCGGCATGATCGGCATGCACGGCACGGCTTACGCGAACAAGGCGATCTGCGAGTGTGACTGCATCATCAATATCGGTTCCCGCTTCGATGACCGCATCATCGGCAAGCCGGCCATGTTTGGCCGTCATGCCTCGCTCATTCACTTTGACATCGATGAGTCAGAGGCCAACAAAATGATCAAGGTGGATGTCTTCATCAAGGGCGATGCCAAGGTGTCCCTGCAAGAGCTGCTTCCTCAGATCGCTCCGTTGGACACGAAGGAGTGGAATACCCACCTCGACGGCTACAGGAAGAAATACCCGCTTGCTTATAAGAAGCAGGGTGGCCTGCGCATGCAGCAGGTGATCGATGAACTGTATGAGCTGACCAAGGGTAAGGCCATCGTCACGACGGACGTGGGCCAGCACCAGATGTGGGCCGCACAGTTCTATAGGAACGACGCCAGCTTCAAGTTTATCACCTCCGGCGGCGCTGGCACCATGGGCTTCGGTTTCCCCGCGGCCATCGGCGCGCAGCTCGGCTGCCCGAATGACATCGTGTGCTCCATCAGCGGTGATGGCGGCTTCCAGATGACGTTGTTTGAACTGGCCACGGCGGCAATTCTGAAACTGCCGCTCAAGATCATCATTCTGAACAACAGCTATCTGGGCATGGTGCGTCAGTGGCAGGAGCTCTTCTTCGACAACCGCGAGAGCGGTGTGGATCTTCTCGGGAATCCTGACTTCGTGAAGCTGGGCGAGGCCTATGGCATCAAGGGCTGGCACATCCGCCGTCCGGCTGATGTGGGTCGCATCCTGCAGCAGGCGCTCGATTACAATGACGGTCCCTGCATCATTGAGGCGGAGTGCATCAAGCACGAGAACGTGTTCCCGATGATCCCAGCGGGCGCGGCTCTGGAAGACATGCTGACGGAGCCTCCGAAGCACAAGATGGAAAAGCCCGTGGGTTCGACCTAGCCCCTGCTTTTGAATGCGCCCCATGCTGAAGCGATGCCCATAGCTCGCATTCAGGATGGGGCTCCCAATCCAACCTTTCCAATTCTCTGTTAGTTATGTCAGACCGTAAAATCATCACCTCCGATAACAAGCCGGCGCCGCAACCGGATGTTGTGAACGTGCATACCCTGAGCCTGTTTGTCTCGAATAAACCCGGCGTGCTGGGTCGCATCTGTCAGGTATTCAGCCGCCGCGGATTTAATATCGACTCCCTCGTGGTGTCCCAGGGCCGTGACCCGAACTTCTCCCGCATGACCGTGGGATTGAGCGGGCATCCAGAAGGCCTGCATCAGATCATCATGCAGGTGAACAAGCTCATCGATGTGATTCATTGCTATGAGCACACGGACAAAGACTCCGTGGTGCGGGAAATGATCCTCATCAAGGTTATGGCCGGCCCCGCCGAGCGCACCGAGATTCTGCAGATCGTGAAGCATTACGGAGGCAAGACGGTCGACATGCATGAGGAATCCCTCATCGTCATGATTCACGGCAACACCGACAAGGTCGACGCCGCGATCCGCATGCTGAGCAAGTTTGAGCTGAACGAAACCGTGCGTACTGGTAAAGTAGTGATGGCCCGTGGGATCACTGAGACCTAGGATTCGCGAAGCGGCTTTAGTGCTTTGTTCTTAGTTTGAATAAGTGAAGGGGCCAGCGTTGAGCTGGCCCTTTTGTCGTAGTGGAGGGCCCTATTCATCCATTAGCGGGCAGACAAAATTTGACAATTCGATGGCTTGGATTCTATAAGCCGAGGCAAATCGAATTTATGGGAAGCATGGTAGGAAATTTCGGCGTGAGGAAGGTTATCAATCAAATAGTCATGGTGCTCTTGCTGGGCACAGCATCATGGAGCGAGGCGGCGACCCTTGCCTT
This sequence comes from Phragmitibacter sp., assembly GCA_965284365.1. Classification (GTDB taxonomy): domain Bacteria; phylum Verrucomicrobiota; class Verrucomicrobiia; order Verrucomicrobiales; family Verrucomicrobiaceae; genus Phragmitibacter. Next base: position 6,298,812 of record OZ260079.1, on the reverse strand, counting down.
CAATTCTGCGAGTGATCTGGCTCAATTCAGCTTGAACGGAGCGGCCTCTACCGGGTTCATTTATAGCACGACCGCCGGCGTGGGAGGCGGTGGTGGCCTCACCTCGACAACCACCGATTTTAGCGGTGCGCTGGCCGTCTATGCCACCGGCTCGGCCAACACGCTGGGAGACACCAAGAACGTGTCGTTGGATTACAAAATTCAGCTACAATCCGTTGCGCCAGATATTCGCGTGGGGTTCACCTCGGAACTGGCTGGCAGCTTTAACGGGGCGAATGACATTTGGGTGGAAACTTTTGGAGGCACCACGACAAAAGTTATCGGGTATGCGAGTGGGTTATCGGGAGAATCGATCTCTTCGGCTACCGTTGTGGCCGGTAACTGGTATCGCCTTAGTTTGGATCTCACCAAGACTTCCACTTCGGCATACAGTGGTGAAGTTAAGTTTTACAGTTTGGGTAACGATGGCCTGGCGGCGCCCTCGCTCCTGAGTTCGCAGACTTTTACCTTTTCATCGATCGCCTTGGGCGGAGCCGCGTCGCTGTTCCCCAGTTTTTATCTGTATCCCGCGACAACCGGCGCGGATAATTTCAGCGTGACCTCTGCGGTCCCGGAACCTTCGGTGCCCTCGCTGCTGATGGGTGCCGGAGTTTATGCGCTGGCCTTGCGTCGGCGTAGGCCTAGGAGGATATAGAAACAGGGCCTCGGAACAAGAGGGTGGACTCGCCGGAAACTTCCGGTGTTAGGGACTAGCAGCGCAGGCATTCGTGCAGGTCGAACTATCCTGTAAAGGATTGCCACAGAACGGCGTATCTGGCATCATCGCGCATTGGCTATCCCGCCCTGGCGGGAAAACGCCTTGATCCGAGACCAATTCCTACTTCATCCGCACCGCCCTATGAAAGCAAAAGCTGACACCCACCTCTGCGGCGACTGCAACCGCCGTGACTTCCTGAAACTCGCCACTGGGAGCGCGCTGGCAAGCGCCCTGCCTTTGTCTTCAGCTTGGGCTGAGCCGACGCCCCAGTCCTCCTCGGAAACGCTGGTGGCCACGCTTTATAAGTCGCTGAACGAGGAGCAGAAGAAGACGCTCTGCTTTGTCTTTGATCACAAGCTGCGGGAGAAGGTGGATAACAACTGGATGATTAACAAAGCCCAGACGCAGATGCTGAACAAGGATCAGCAGGCCATGGTGAAGGAGATCTTCATGAAGATGCACTCGCCGGAGTATGCGGATCGTGTCTTTGACCAGGTGGTGCATGACAGCGATGGCGAGGGCTTCGAGGCCAGCACGTCAGTAGCGCTTTTCGGTGAGCCGGGAAACGGGCCTTTTGAGTTTGTGCTGACGGGCAGGCATTGCACGCGTCGTTGCGACGGGAATTCACTCAAGGGCGCGGCGTTTGGTGGTCCCATCTTTTACGGCCATGCGGCTGAGGCATTCCGTGAAAAAGCGGATCATCCGGGGAATGCGTACTGGTATCAGGCGAAGAGGGCGAATGAAGTTTTCAAGATGCTGGACGGCAAACAACGCGAACTGGCACTGCTGGGTGATGCCCGCCCCGAACAGGGGAACAAGACGGTGGAGCTAACCGGCAAAACCAGCGGCCTGCCGGGCATCCCGATTTCTGCGCTGAGCGCTGATCAAAAAGCCGAAGTGCGCAAGGTTCTGGCTGATGTGCTCGCGCCTTTCCGGAAGGAAGACGCGGATGAAGCGCTGAAGATGATCGATCCGACCTTTGATCAACTGCACATGGCCTTCTACAAGAATCACGACATCGGCAACGATGGCGTATGGGACGTGTGGCAGATCGAAGGACCAGGCATGCTGAGCTATTTCCGTGGTTCCCCGCACGTGCATGCCTGGCTCAATGTGAAGGCGGTGTGATCTCTCACCGCGCTGCTGGCAGTGGGCGCTTCCGCCTGCCTGCGAGCGTGACTAATCCCAGGAAGATCAACATGGCTCGTCCTGGTTCCGGCACCATAAGCACGGTGCTGATGGTGCCCTGTGTGAAGAACAGGCTAATGTCCCAGCCGTAGTCGGAGCTGCTGATATCAGGAAGGTCAAAGCCGAGATTGTCATCGCCATTGCCCCGCAGGTAACCGTCGTATGACCCAGCGAGAAAGCGGTTTGAGAAAGAGATACTGAAGATATTGGTCCAGTCGAGCAGATTGAAGGTCTCGACCGTGACAGGGACATACAGACTGGCGGTGACTTGAAGGTTGGCATCGAAATTGAGGTTGCCGTTGGAGAGACCATCGAAACTCAAGAGATCGCCCGTGCCGCCTGGGTTGAGGCCGAGAATAACGGCCCCGCCGCTTTGGAAGTCGAACGATCCGCTGCCTGATGCGGTGGTGAAAGTCAGCGTGCCGTAACTCGCCACTGCGGTGCTATCGCCAGCCTGGATGGTGGCGCCGCTAAGCGCTGTAAAACTGGAACCTCGAACGGTGCCAGTGCCCAGGAGTGTCCCGCCCGTTTGCACGGTGACGGCTCCGGTTCCTGTCTGGCCAACTCCGGCCACGCCGATTTGGAGGGTGCCGCCAGTCACGGTAGTAGTACCGGTGTAGGTATTCGCACCACTAATGGCAAGAGTGCCTGCTCCTTGCTTAATCAAGCCGCCGCTGCTGGTGCTGGAGATGACATCGTCGATGGTGCTGGAAAAGCCACTGGTGTCGAAGGTGGTTGCCGCCGTCGTAGTCATGACGATGGGCAGGTTGTCCGAAAAGTCTGTCAGATTCGCAGAGAGCTTCACGGTTCCACCACCGAAGGCAAGTCGCCCTTCTTCCGCGTTGAGCACGAATTTTTGTTGGGTTGTGAGTGTGCCGCCAGCATTCACGGCGATTTCACCTGCGACGTTATTGTTGCTCCCGTTTACCAGACCGCGTCCAACTGAGACATTTCCCGTGCCCTGGAATCGCACTTCACCCGTCCCCGAAATCGTAAGAGCTGCGGTGTTACTGCCGTCATAGCCGATGGCCGCGCTGGTTCCCGTGTAAGTATAGGTGCCGCCTGTGACATTCATGTTCGCTGAGAAGCCGCCATTGCCGCCCACCGCTACCGTTCCGCTTTGCTGCCAGCTTCCACCTGTTACATTCAGGGTCGCGCCGCGTTGCAGGGAGAGCGACCCGGCATTCGTGACCGTTGCGGCGGAGTTGAGGATGAGATTAACACTTGCCGCGGTGGCCACGGAGATGCTTTTGCCTGCGATCACATTTATGCTAGCTCCACTGGAGAAGTTCAGCGTGGAAGCGGTGCTGGCATTGAGCGAATAACCACCTGTAGCCGCGCTTTGGTTGCCCTGGATTGTCAGGATGCCGCCGCTGATCGTGGTTAAACCGGTGTAGCTGTTGATCCCGGAAAGCACCCAGGTGTTTGTGCCGCTTTTGGTGAGGGCGATGCTACCAGCAGTTTCCGTGATGTTGCCGGAGATGGTGTTCAAAACGCCCGCCGCACTGTTGCCGCTCAGGGTCAGGGTTTTGGCTCCAGCTTCAGTCGAAGCAAGGCCGCCGCCCAAGGTCAAAGCACCAGTGCCATTGGCTTCAATGGCATGGGACGCTGTGGTGCCGACAAGACTGATGGCACGGTCGGTAGTGTGGCCGCCCGCCAATGTGCCTGTGTAGCGTAAGGTCGCGGCTGTGGCTGCAGTCGCCGTGCCGATGATGAGCGAGCTTCCAGAACCGAGGGCGCTGGAGGCGCCAGCGATGGCCACAGAGTTGAATTCCAGAACACCTGCTTGAACGGTGACTGATCCCTGGAAGCTGTTGTTGCCGTTTAGCGTTTTGATCTGCGTGCCTCCGAATCTGAGCGAGAGTTGATTCACTCCCGACGAGTCACTGATGACTCCATTGAGGATGAGGGCCGCATTGTTGGCATTAACCGTGAAGAGAGTGGTCGTAGCACCCGAAAAATTCCAGTCGCCGCCGAGGTTCAGGGTTCCAGTGCCGTTCTGGTTGAAGGCATAGCTGGTGCTGCCGTTGTTCCAAATCCAGGTACGATTTGAGGAAGCCGCTGCGCCTGTGTAGTTGAGCGCACCGAAGCTGACGGAATCATTCACGGTGATGGTGTTGCCTGCTCCCAATGAACTGGCGACGCCACTGTCAGCGATCGACGTGAAGGTGCCGCCGCGCCGGTTGAAGGTTATGTTTCCGGTGAAGTCATTCGTATCATTGCTGATGGTGTTGGAGCCCGTGCCGCCGCCGAGAATGACACCGCCGCTGCCGGTAATCTTCGACTGAATGATCCAGGATCCGCTGCCGCCTGTATCACCAAAGGTTCTCGTGGCTCCATTGAGGTCGAAGATCAGGGAATTCGCCAAAGTCACATTGGTCGTTCCGGTCGTGCTTTTAAGGTCTCCATTCAGAGTAATGGTCCGAGTGCCGCCCTGACCGGAGAGCGTTGTCGTAATCGTCGTGCCGGTGGCGAAGCTGATGTTGGTTGTGATGTCATTATTGAAAAACAGACTGGCGCCCGGAGCCGTCGTGGTGAACTGACCGTTGATGGTGCCTCCGGTCCAGTTGGCGGTGTCGTTGTAGATGCTGTTGCCCGCCGCGCCGGTCCATTGCGCTTGCGCAGAAGGTGACTGCAAGAGCAAGAGCAACGGAGACAGGAGTGCCAGTCTGCCCATGCCGGGGAGAAGGCGCCAAGGTGAAACGAATCGGCCCGAAATCATGGGCTCCTATAGTGTCCACCGTTTGGCTTCCGTCATGTCGCGAGAATTCGCTACATGCCTGAGAATGCTCGTAACCCCGGGACATGCGAGTATGCTGACCCAAGCCTCATGACTTGCGCCCGTGTCATGCTAGTTTTTCTTTGCTGCGGCCTGTCCCTGCCCTTCGTGCAGACGGCTGCTCAGGTAGCTGCGTCCGGCCCGGTGGTGGTGCTAAGTCCGGTGGCATCTTCGCCTGTGCAACCCATGGAGCAACTGGCGGCCGTCGTGGATGGCAATGTTGAGGGCTCAGGCGGGTGGCGAGCAACGCCGCAGAAAGATGCACCGGCTTCGCTGGTACTCCGCTGTCAGGAGCCGTTTGGCAACCGCCGGGCAAGATGCAGCCTGTGGTTTCAGGGAGGCGGTGTCGTGGGGGGACCATTCCAGGAGTTTGCGCTGTCGGCCACAGAGGATGACTCTCCGTCGCTTGCGAGCCGATGGGAGCCTGTTTTCCCCGTATGGTTCAATGCGAACCAAGGCACGATCATCCGTCAGGATGGCCGACTGCGATTCAATGGGCCCGTGACGACTGCCAGCTTTTTCATCGTCGATTTCTCGCTGCCTTTCGACAGGATCACGGGCCTGCGGCTGGACGTGTTTAAACCTGAAGGCAGCAAGTCCGAGGATGTGGCGAGCGTGCTGAACGAGATCAAAGTGGAGCGCCGCGCGACTGCGACTTCAAACGTTGCGCTGGGTTGTCCGGTGAAAGCTTCTCATCCTTTGACCGAAGGTATGGAGCCAGGATTCCTGACAGATGGAATCCCTTCGACCTATGCCCGGCCTCCTGCACCCGACATGCAGGAGACGTTTTCCTTTGAGGTCGATCTGAAGCGGCAGGTTGCGCTGGATCACCTGCGGTTTCGCCTTCGGCCGGATGCCTTGGAGATCAATCGTTTCACGCGGGTGTGGCTGGAGCTTTATCGTGATCTACCGAGTGCTGGGGGCCAGCCAGTGTGGCGATGTCACTATCGGAAAGACGGCTCGGTTGGTAGCCTGGGTTCATCCGGCGTGAATGAAGTCGTCAGTGCGGCGGATGGGGAAGGGGACTTCACGGGCCGGTATCTGCGTATTCGCAGTGACAGCGCTGTGCCCTATTCACCGCAGATCGCGGAGGTGGAAGCCTATGAGGTGATGGTGCCGCTCGGTGTCACAGTGCAGGCTGGAGAGAAGACGCTCAACGCCAATGCACAGGTCATGGAGATTCCTGAAAACGCTTCGTGGCTCCGGCTTGCGATTTCCTATCCGAGGGAAGAGGACCCTGCGGGCTTGGGGCGCAGATGGAGGATCGCGGGGTTCCATGATGACTGGCTTCCGGGCACCGGGCAGGGCACGGTGGAGAGCCGCACGCCACCACCGGGTGACTATGAATTTCAAGCTCAGATCCGGCACTCTGATCAGGTCTGGAATGAGGCCATCTACCGCCTGCCTTTGCGCGTGCCGCTGCCGCTCTGGCAACGGCCTTGGGCTCAGATAGGTGCGCTGGTGGCAGCTGGTCTGCTCTCGGCGCTGGCGGTGTGGTGGATCAGCCATCGGGTGATGGCGGCGCGCGTGGCGGAACTGGAGCGGCGGCAGGAGCTGGAGAAAGAGCGAGCCCGTATTGCGCGCGACATGCACGACACGGTCGGCTCGCAACTCACCCAACTGGCCGTGCTGCATGAGATCGTGGCAGAGGAACTGGCTTTGAGTGATGAAGCGCGGGGGCGGCTATGCCAACTCACGGATACGGCCCGCGCGAGTGTCGCCGCCCTTGATGGGGTGGTGTGGGCGGTGAATCCGGGCAATGACAACCTCGCGCATCTGGCCGGCTATCTCACGCAAGTGGCTCGCGAATACCTCACGCCACTTGGTATCGCCTGCCGCCAGGATGTCCCTCATGACTGGCCGGATCTGCCAGTGACTTCACGACGCAGGCATCAACTCTTTCTGGCGTTTCAGGAGGCCTTGCAAAACGTGGTCAAACACGCCCATGCCACGGAGGTGATGCTGACCCTTCGCTATGTTGATGGACGTTTCACGGTAAGCATTGCGGACAACGGCGTCGGCCTGCCTGCTGATCTGAGCGGTTCGGAGAAGGATGGTCTGAATAACATGCAATCTCGGCTTTCCTCGCTGGACGGCCATTGCAAGGTGGAAACCAAACCTGGTGGTGGTGGCACAGTAGTAGAACTGCGAATACCTCTTTGACTCCATGCCTGTGACCATCGCCATGATTGAAGATGACACGCCTTTCGCGGCCACGCTGCGGCGCTACTTTGATATCTCAAAGGAAGTGGACTGCCTGACGCATTACCGCACAGCAGAAAAAGCCCTGGAGGGCTTGCGCAGTGAGCAACCGCAGGCGCTCTTGGTGGATATCAATCTGCCGGGAATGAGTGGCATCGACTTCGTCTCCCGCATGAAGGAGACGCATCCTCAGGTGCTCTGCCTCATGCTAACCATGTATGAGGAGAGCACGCTGATCTTCGATGCATTAAAAGCAGGAGCGGTGGGCTATCTTTTGAAACGTACTCCTGCGAAGGAAGTGGTGGCGGCCATTCTCGAAGCGCACCGGGGCGGCTCGCCCATGTCTCCTGAGATTGCCCGGCGTGTGGTAAACTTCTTCCACCATCGGCAACAAGCGGCCTCGCCGCAGGATCGCGCTGATCTGAATACGCTGGCGGCGCGCGAACGGGAAGTGCTGGAACTGCTCTCGAAGGGCTTTCTTTACAAGGAGATCGGCGAGCAACTCGGCATTTCCACTCATACCGTGAACACGCACATCCGCCGCATCTATGAGAAGCTCCATGTGCAATCACGGAGTCAGGCGGTCGCCAAATATCGCCGCCTGGAATAGTTAGTGAGGATGGTCTTTGTAGCGATTTTTCGCGACAAGACTGGCGTTATGAATTGAGCTTGGGTTCCGTTCTTTCTCGTGAACATGGATCGCGCTCATTATCATCGTTACTTTCTGTCCAGGCTGCTCAGTGTGGCCGCCTTGCTGCTGGCTTTTCCCCTGTTGGCGGAAGAGGCGCAGCCTTCGTTCGTACCGAGAGGTTACGAAAAGATCTGGGGTGACGAATTTGACGGCGATGCGGTGGACAGCGCCAAATGGACGATCCGCAAATATCAATATCCTCAGGCATCGTATAGCCCGGAAGCGGTGAGGGTTGGGGAGGGGAAACTCCATCTGCGCAGTTTTGAACGTGATGGCACGATTTTCAGCGGCACCATCCAGAGCAAAGGCCTCTTTGAGCGCCGCTACGGCTACTACGAGTGCCGCGTTAAGTTCCAGCGTCTGCAAGGGCACCACGGCTGCTTCTGGTTGCAGAGCGTTCTGCGTGGCAAAGAAACGCCGGAGCAGCTCGCCCTAGGGCCTGCGGCGACAGGTGCGGAGATAGATGTCCTCGAGTTCTTTGGTGAGGGCCGGAAGAAAGATGTCGTTGGGATTAACATCTACTATCCCGATCCCAAAGGCACCATCGTGCGTTCCAAGGCGCGGGCCGATGAGTCATTTGTGTTATCCCTTCTACCACAATCCACATCTGACAAGGAGGCGGAACTATGTGATGACTTCCATACCGTCGGTCTACTGTGGACGGAGGACGCTTGTGTGTTCTACCTCGAGGGTCATGAAGTGATGCGGGAAACCGAAGTGGTCTCGAAGGTGGACCAATTCATCATCGTGAGCCTGCAGTGCCACGAGTGGGAACGCCCTCGCCTGGATCGCAGCCGTTTGCACGAAGATGAAATGCTCGTGGACTATGTGCGCGTATATGCCATGCCACCATCTGCTTCGTAACTAACCAAAAAACCTCTCCACCACTCAGACAACATCTCCTCCATGAATCGCCGCTCCTTCCTCAACACCGCCGGCCTGCTCGCTCTCACGAGCCAGTTGCAAGCCCAAGACTCCACTAAAGAACCTACCAAGCCTGCCTACACTGGCCCTGCGTTTCGTGTGGGAAACATCGGCTGTGGTGGGCGTGGCAAACTGGTAACGGGAGTCTTTCAGGAGAACCCTGGCTTCAAGCTCACTGCCGTGGCGGATTACTTTCCGGATCGTGCGCTGGCATTCGGCAAGGAACACGGTGTGCCTGAGGACAAGTGTTTCAGCGGGCTGGATGGCTACAAGCGCATGTTGGAGCATGTGGATGTCATCGCCATTCACAGTCCGCCGTTCTTCCATGTGCAGCAGGCGATCGATGCGGTTGCGGCTGGAAAGCATGTGCTCATTGCCAAACCGGTGGCTATTGATGTGGCGGGCTGCGAAGTCATCCGCCAGTTGGCAAAGGACGCTGCGGCGAAAGGCATCGTGGTCATCGCGGATGTGCAATGCCGGGGTGATGCCTTCTTTCAGGAAGGTATCAAACGCATTCATGACGGTCAGATTGGCGACCTGCTTTTCGGCGAGTGCGGTTACGAAGCTGAACTCATTCCTCTACAAAGCGAACAAGACGACACGCCGGAAGGCCGCCTGAAGAACTGGATCCGTCATCGCGATCTAGCGGCGGATATCATCACCGAGCAGAACATTCACGCGCTGGATATCGTGAGCTGGGCCTTTGGCCGCCCGGTGCAGGTGAGTGGCCTGTGCGGTCGCGGAGGACGCCCGGATAATATCGGCGATGTCTCCGATCACTACGCGCTGGTGTTTCAGTTTGCCAAAGGGGCGGTCACCTTCAGCTCTCGGCAATACAGCGCCTGGGGTTCACTGGGCCGCAATGACAATCGTTTCATGGGATCGAAAGGTGCGTTCACCAGCAAGTTCGGCGGTCGCGTCATGATTCGCGGCGGCAAAGATAGCTTCTGGGCAGGCGGAGAATCCAAGGACCTTTACCGCTCCGGCACCGTCCACAATGTTGCGGGCTTCCTGGATGCCATCGTCTCCAAGAATCCCAATGGGAATCCCACGATTCAGTCCGCGGTGGAGAGCACTTTACTCACGCTGTTCGGCGAGCATGCCGGCAAAGCAGGCCGCAGCGTCACTTGGGATGAATTCATCCGCGATGCCAAATCCTTCACGGCTGATCTCAGCGGCCTGAAAGCATGACGGTTAATGTTTGAGCGCGTTGCGTTGTTAGCTCGAAGGCGGCGCGTTCACATCATCCTTGCGTGAGAAGATCACGCTCCGAACCCAGAACTTCGCGGGGGAAGGCGTTGCTACTGCCAGAGTGAACGTGTCCGCCGGGGTGGAACTGGGGAGGGTGATCGTGGCGATACGCCGGATGCGAAATTGATCGGTGGACTTCGTTTCCTGGCCCTGGCGGAGGTTTGCAGAGAGCTGCTGGCCGGCATAGCTGATGGTGAGCGGCAGGTCACGTCCCCAGTCTGTGCCCGTGTAGAGAAGGTGGATGTCATAGGTGCCAGCGGGCAGAGCGGAGGCCTGCCAGGTGGCAGTTCCCAAAGGCACCGCGCGTTTCACCGGATCGCTTTCCTTTGGGCTGGCGGTGGCGGTTTCATAGGAGAGGACCAGGGCCTGGGCAGGCTTGCCGGGCTTCGGAGGTTTGCCCTCCGGCATGTTGTTGTCTGAACCCGCCAGGTTGTTCGGGCTAGCCGAGGCCGCTGCATTGCCTCCGGGTGCGGTGAGTGAGGCGTAAGACAAGACCCCGCTGGTGGAGCTGACGGTTCGCAGATGAAGCAGCTCCGTATCCACAGCTTTCGCATCATCGTAACGCCGCTGGGCCGTGAAGCGCTGGCGCAGCGCTTCTAACTCCCGGATATATTCCTGTAGCACCGGCTGATGCCGAAGCCGTAGATTGGCCTGATAGGTGCGTTCGATCTGCGCCAGCCGGTTCGGCGGATCCTGATGAGGGGCAACAACTGTCGCTGGCGGCGCAGGCGCGGGGGCGGCGGCGGCTTGTGCAATCACTTGTTGGGCCAGCGGCCCCGAGGCCAGTAGGCCAAGGAAGAGCTGGATCAGGGCAAATCGGGAGCGCATCATGAGCGACTGGGCTAGGATTGCGGCGGAGGCCCGGGGGCAAAGTCTTCGGGATTGGGAGGACGGTCGGACCGCAAGGCCCAAGCACCCGGCGGTTTGGCCGCGAGACGGGCGGCTTCCTCGCGAAGTTGGAGGGCCAGTTGGTAGCTTTCTTCCATGGGAACGTCCTCTGGAGAAAGAGGCTTGGCCGGATTGACACCTGCGAGGCCGTTGTCCACGAGCACCGCAGCGAGGTCACCCAGAATCGGGATTTGCACGGAGACGAAAGCCGCGCCAGCGCGATCCGTCACGCCACTAGCGGAGACTCGAAGCTCCTGCTGATTCAACAAAGAGGTCGTGAGCAAGCGCGCCTGCTGACCGATGAGAAGCGCGCTCTCGGGCGTGATGCTGAAGTAGCGGCAGAGCCGGCGGAAATCCGGAGTGGTCGTCAAGTGTACCGGAGGGCAGGCCACGCCGATGAGCCGGACGGGGAACTGTTTGCCTCCGCGCGAAAGGACAAAGTGGTCGCCTGTATTTGTTGGGACTTCCACGAAGCGCGCGTCTGTCCACTCCTCGCTGGCGGCAATGGGATTCAGCTTGCTTTTGACCGGACTCGCCGCGTTTGCAGGCTTGTCCAGCCATTGATCCACTTTCCGCAATTCGCTACGCAACTCCGCCCATTTCCCGCCTTCGGCATCTTCCTTGGTATTGCCAAAAAGATCCGACAGCGTCTTCCGGTAGGATCGCACGAGAGGCTTGATGGCATCCTGAAAATCGCGGGACTGGCGCTGCTGGAGCTTCTCCAATTCGTTCCCCGCCGGGGCGGATCCATTCGCCAGCGGTGTCGTGACCGCCTGTGACACAGGAATGAGGCGCACCCCCCTCACGTGCAGGGTGTCGGTCGTGTCCGAGGGCTGGGTCATCCGCAGGACGAGACGCACTGTGGCGGAACGCGTCACCCTTATCTGAGGCAGACGGCACGGCTGGAAGGTGCCCCAGTCAGAGCTCGTCATGAGCGGTGTCGGCGGGTTTGGGGAGAGTGGTACGAGGCCGGAGGAAGCGGCGTCCACCTCCAGATAGCCGGTGATGGTTTTGCCAGATTCCGGTGCGGAACTGTAGAGCACCGAGAGATTGTAGATGCCCGGCGTAATGGTGGAGGGGATGTCCCAGGTGGCGGTGCAGTTCGCCATGGTCCAGCCGATTAGAAGATCCGTGGTGCGGTTGTAGGTTACGCCTGCGATGAGGCGGGCGTCGGCGGGCTTGAGATTGATCGAGTTCGCCGGGACTGGCCCCGCAAAGGTGCAGGCCGAGAGGTCGGCCAGCTCCAGCCGCCTGCGTTGCGCTGCCAGCGCTTGTTCATAGTCGCCCTGCGCTGCGGCATCGCGCTCTGCGGTGGCGAGGGCTTTGATGTAAAGATCGGTGAGTTCGCGGGATTGCTCAAAAGCGCGGCGGGACATGCGCTGGCGCAACTGCTCCAACTCCGGTGGCCGCGGCGTGATTGCCGACGGTAAACCCTGAGCCTGAGCCGGTGGCAGCGCCGGCGCTTGAGCCTCCGCGTCGCTCAAAACAGGCATTCCCAGCGCCGAGGCGAGGAGCAGATGGGTTATGAAGCTGGAGTTCACCGGAAGATGCGGGGGTAGGGGCTGGCGGTGGATGCGAATGCGCCGTGAAGCCTTAGTGAGCTACCCGCTGTAAAGCCAGCGCGTGGAGACGCAACGCAGAAGGCGGTTCTGTGCCAGTGGGACTGAAGGTGAGGGTGCCTTTGCCATCGCGGATACGGAGCGTGCCCAGAATCACTTCGGTTGACTTCCCATTACCGGCAGCGAGGCCAGCCTGTAGAAAGTAATAGGTCTCTTTCAGCATCACTGCCGCGGCACGATCCGTGGTGTAGCGCACCAGCACCTCATAGCCACCGGGAGGCAGACCGGGGAGGACCCAGGTAGCCGAAGCGCCGGACTTTTCCCAATCTGTGATGGAACCTTCCTTCGGGGCGATGCGGGCGCCGGAGAGTGTGGCATCGCTCAGCTTTAGCTCGAAGCGCGTGGCGCCGGTGTGATTGGCGGCGGTCTCTGCAGGGGCCTCCTTCTCCATGGCGGCGATTTCCTGCTCCAGCATCAGGCGCTCGTCCCGCGTGCGCATGGCGCCAGCGTAATCAAAGGCGGCGGCATAACGTTTTTCCAACGCGAGCAGGTCATCGCGGTGGGCGCGCTTCTCTGGCAGCAGCGTGGTGACAATGCTGCGCCGTAACTGCTGGCGCAGTTTGCGGAGATCCGGGGTGGCATCCTGCGCGGCAAGGGAGAGCGTCTGCGAGGCCATAAGCAGGCAGCAAACGAGGAAGCCGAAGAGGAGATGGGGGATGCGGAGTTTCAAATGCGGTGGAAAAACTGCGTGCAAAAATCGAAGATTAACGAACCCGGCCGATGGTGGCAAGTTGTGTTACCCATGTAATAAAAATCCTCACCATGAAGACGTTCTCTATAATGAAGACGTCGCGCAGGGGGCTTTCTTAGCGGAGGTTTGCCTTGGACTGCCTGCGCCCTCTGCCTAACGTGGCCGATGCGTAACTGGCAAAAGGCGGCCCTCATCCTGACCCTCTTGGTGATGAGCGTGGCCGGACTGTGGCGCCTGCGGCTGGAGGGAGACATTCTGGCTACTCTGCCCCAGGAACTGCCGGAGGTGCAGGGCCTAAAACTGCTCCGCAATGCCTTTAAGGGTGGGACAGATTTGTTGATCGGGCTGGAGACAGGGGATGCGCAAAGATCGGCGGCGCTAGCCGAGTCTCTGGCGAAGACCTTAGGAGAAGAGAGGACGCTTGTCAGCGGCGTACGATCCGCCGGGACTTTTGCCGATCCGAAGCAGGCGGGTGCCTTGCTGGCGTGGGCGCTGCAAAACGCCTCTCCCGAGCGATTGCAGGCTTGGCGCAGGGATCATCTGGAAGGCGAAAAGCTCAACGCGCATCTTGAAAGCGTGATGCACCGCCTGGCGGAATCACCCGACCCCGCGGAAGTGCAGCGCTGGTCCTATGATCCGCTGGGCATGATGGAATGCTTGGAACCGGGCGCGATGGCCTCGCTGCGGGATGCAGGCTTTGAATTGGAGTCGCCGGACGGAACTTTCCGCGTTCTCCTGGTATCACCACGCGATGAACTCGGGGGTTATAGGGAAGCGGCGAAGTGGCTTGGTGAGGTGAGGCGCATCATTGCGGACTGGCGTGACCGCGAGAAGCAGGCGGGAGGGGATGTGAAGATACATCTGACGGGCGAGCCCGCGTTTGTGGCAGAGACAGGATCCGGCATCGAGAAGGATATGCGGGCGACCATCGGCATTACCGAGGTGCTCATCACCCTTCTCTTCTGGCTGATGTTCCGTCGGCTGGTGCCGCTACTATGGATCCAGTTGCTTCTGGTGCTCATCATGATCCTAACGCTTGCTCTCGCTAGCCTGCTGCTGGGTAGTGTGTCGGTGATGAGCATGGGCTTCGCGGCCATCGTGCTCGGGATCGTGGTGGATTATGCGGTTTTGATTTTGCAGGAGTCGCGGGATCATCCGGCGCATGGAGCCAAGGCGTTGCGGCGACTGGCGGCGCCGGGGATCATCGCGGGAGCGGCGACGACATCAGTCGTGTTTCTCTCGCTGATCTTCAGCGGGCTGCCGGGCCTGGCTTCACTGGGCGTGATGGTGGCGCTCGGCGTGGTTGTGGGCTTGGGGGTGATGCTGATTTGTATGCCGGTGCTGGTGGCGGGGAATGAGAAGAGGGCGGCGAGTGACAATGGGGCAGGGGAGGCAGGGGCATCCCTGCGAGGTGTTTCTCATAAGCCAGCATTGATTGGCACTTTCCTACTGGTGGCGGGGGTGGTCGGCATCCATCTCTGGAAAGGCCTGCCTGCTTATGAAACCGGCGCGGAGGCGTTGCGGCCAACCAAGAGTGAAGCGGTCGCTGGCTGGGACGTCATTCAGGATCGGCTGGGGAAAGCCAAGGAAGCACGGGTGCCAATTCTGGTGCAAGCACATTGGGACAGCGGAACGCTCAAAAGACAGGCTCTGGATGTGGAACTGCTCCTGGCCAAGGCCAAGTCGGATGGCCTTATCCTGAAAGCCAACCTGCCTGTAGCGCTGCTGCCCGATGCTGAAGCCCAGAGGGAAAATCGCGCTACTGTCGAGTGGCTGGTTCAAAACGAACAGACACTCAGGGACGCGGTGTTGGCATCGGGCTTTACCGAGGAGTCCATGATGCTTTTCAGGGAACTGACTGGCGTCTGGCGCCGAGCTTTAGCAGTTGAATTGGCATGGCCTCAGCGCGTTGAGAATAGTGAAGCTGCGGACGTATTGGGGCGATTGCTGGGGCAGAGCGAATATTCATCGGGTGGACCTGACGTCATCCTGGGCTCTGTCACCTTTTCGGGTGAACCGGGCGTCCCGGATATGGCAAAACTCAAAGCCACACAGAAAAGTATTGGTCGGTCTATGGTTTACCTCACCGGCTGGGAAAGCCTGGGCAGCGCGTTGTCCGATATTGTGCGGCGCGATGTCACCCGCATGACCGTACCGCTGGTGGCGGTGCTGATCTTTATGCTGGCGCTGACCTTCCGGAATTGGCGCGACGTGCTGCTGTCCGTTGTGCTGCTGGCCTTGGGCATTGCCGCGCTGAGCGCCATGATGGCGGCGCTGGGACTGTCGTGGAATCTGGCGAGCATCGCGGCCTTTCCTTTGCTCCTCGGGACCGGGATTGATTACGGCATCCACATCATGCTCGCCATGGCACGGGAGGGGAATGACATCGCTCGGGTGCGCGCCACCACCGCGCGGGCTGTCTTTTTCTCCGGCATGACCACCGTCATCGGCTTTGCCAGCCTGATCTTCGCGGGCAACAAAGGCGTAGCCAGCCTGGGCATGGCCTGCTGTGCCGGGACCGTCTGGATCATGCTGCTCGTGCTCTGGCTGCTGCCGCACTGGCGGGTGTGGCTGTTTTCGCTGAGAAAGCCCCCGACCGATCAGGGAAAGGTGCTGGGATAGAATACGGCCCGCGAGACGTAATAAGGGGTGGAAGCGTCATCCCCTGTGCCTCACGCGGAGGTGCCTGCGGTCGTGACTCTTTCATCCCGCCTTTTGCGACGCCCTTTACTGCCTGCCATGCTGGTTTCCCGTGCCCTGCTCTTCGTTCCCTTGGCCCTTCTCACCGTAGCCGATCTGGCTCACGGGGAGGGACGCGTGAAGTTCAACCGGGACGTGCGGCCCATTATGTCGGACACGTGTTTCCATTGTCATGGTCCGGACAAGAACTCCCGCAAAGGCGGTCTGCGTCTGGACATCCGCGAGGAAGCCCTGAAAGCAGCGAAGTCCGGGGCAATCCCGATTGTGCCGGGCAAGCCGGACGAGAGCGAGTTCGTGACCCGGCTCTTCACGACGGATGAAGACGATCTCATGCCGCCGGAGGACGCGCACAAGACACTTACGGCAGAACAAAAAAACACGCTGAAGCAATGGATCGCGGAAGGCGCCGAATACGAAGCCCACTGGGCCTACACACCGCTGGTGAAGCCGCCGGTGCCGAAGTTGGAAGGTGCGCCTTTGCCGCTGGATGCCTTCGTCCGGGAGAAATTGGCGGAGAAGAAGATGACGCCCTCCGCCGAGGCGGATCGCCGCACGCTGCTGCGCCGTGTCAGTCTGGATATCACTGGCCTACCACCGACTGAGGCGGAGATGGCCGCCTTCCTGAAAGATACCTCCGCAGGCGCTTATGAAAAGCAGGTGGATCGGCTGCTGAAGTCAGAGCATTTCGGCGAACGCATGGCCGTGTGGTGGCTGGATGTGGCACGCTTCACCGACACGGTCGGATTCCATGGCGATCAGAACCAGCGCATCTTTCCTTACCGGGATTATGTGATCAATGCGTTCAACACGAACAAGCCCTTCAGTCAGTTCACACTCGAGCAACTGGCCGGTGACCTGCTGCCGAATCCAACCAAGGAACAACTCGTCGCCACCGGCTTCAACCGGCTCAACATGATGACCCGCGAGGGCGGAGCACAGGCCAAGGAATACCTGGCCAAATACGGCGCGGATCGTGTGCGTACCGTGGGCGGGGCTTTTCTCGGGGCGACTTTGGGCTGCAGTGAGTGCCACGACCACAAATTCGACCCATTCACGCAGAAAGATTTTTATGCCATGCAGGCCTTCTTTGCCGATGTGAAGCAATGGGGTGTCTACTCGGATTATGGCTACACGCCCAATGCGGAGTTGAAGGGTTATAATAACGACTATCCTTTCCCGCCAGAAGTGCAGGTGGACAGCCCCTATCTCAAGCAGAAGGAAAAGCGGCTACTGAGTGAGATTTCCAATGTAGCAGCCAAAGCCAATGCCACGATTGAGACTGGTGCTGCGGCGAAGATCGCTTATGGGGCGTGGCTGAACGAAATGCGGGCGTTGTTTGCCCGTCATGCCGATGGTTGGGAACCCGCCGTGCCGGAAGGGCTCACCCGCACAGAGTACGTTGCTCCCGCAAAGAAGGGGGCAAAGCCCAAGGATCCGAAACTCAAAGATGCCAAGGACGCCAAAGAACCTGACAAGGCATTGCCCCCAGTGCGAATGGAAGATGATGGTCGCATCCTTTTCCCGAGTGGTGGATCGGATAACGCCACGATCACCATCAAGCCCAAACCGGGCTATCTCGCCTCTATCCAGTTGCGTCTTCTCCCTCATGCCGAGCACAAAGGCAGCATTCTGCGCAGCGGCGCTGCGGGCAATGCCAATGTGCGCCTTACGGCCTCATTGATGCAGAAAGGTGCCACGAAGCCACTGCCGCTGGCCATCCGCTTCGCTGATGCCGATGAGATGGAAGCTCGCTACGCCAGCGGGGCGGATGTCCTGGGTGTGCAGGCTGGCTGGAAGACTCCGGAAAAAGTCTGGAATAAGGAACTCAAGTCGGTCTGGCTGCTGGAGCAGCCGGTGCAGTTGCAGGAAGGCGATATCCTCACCGTGCAGCTTTCCGAGAACAACGTTGGTTGCGCGCAGTTGTTGCTTTCGCCCGTCGCTCTAGTGAAGCCCCTGGCTGCCTCAGAGATGACCCGCGTGCGCGAGGCCTTGCAGAAAGATGACGCGGTTGCCAAAGAAGCTTATCTCTTCAGCACTGGCAAAGATCCACAGGCCATGGAGCAGTACCGCCGCCTCACCGCACAGGTGCGGGAGTGCCGCGATGGCAAGGCCTGGAGCATGGTCACGCAGGCGGTGGAGAATCCCTTGACGGTGCGCCTTCTGCCACGCGGCAACTGGATGGATGAAACCGGGCCGGTCACGCCCCCTGCGCCGCCGGAGTTTCTGCAAGTAAGCATGCGCAAAACCCCTGCTCCGCCTACGCCTGCTGATACCGCCGCCAGATCCACGCGCATGGATTTGGCAAAATGGCTCTGTTCCCCGGAGAATCCGCTCACCCCGCGCGCGGTCATGAATCGGCTTTGGAAGCAGTTCTTTGGCAATGGGTTGTCCATCGTCGTTGATGATCTTGGCGCGCAAGGCGAGCCGCCCAGTCATCCTGAACTGATGGACTGGCTCGCCAGTGAATTCCGCGACAGCGGCTGGAATGTGAAACACATGATCCGCACCATGGTGCTTTCCCAAACTTACCGGCAGAGCTCCAGTCTGCGGACGGAATACGCCACGGTCGATCCTAACAACCGCTTGCTGTCATCACAGAACCCCCGTCGACTGGATGCGGAGTTCGTGCGGGATAATGCGCTCTCCATCGCAGGCTTGCTCAACTTGGAGGTGGGCGGGCCGAGCGCCAAGCCTTATCAACCGGGGGATTATTACGAGAACCTTCAGTTCCCCAATCGAGACTACATTGCGGATGGAGATGAGCGCCAATATCGGCGCGGACTTTACATGCACTGGCAGCGGACGTTCCTTCATCCCATGCTGGCGAACTTCGATGCGCCCGGGCGAGAGGAATGCACCGCCAGCCGTATTGTCTCCAACACACCGCAGCAGGCGCTGACCTTGTTGAACGATCCCAGTTTTGTGGAAGCGGCGCGGACCTTCGCGGTGCGCGTGCTCAAAGCAAATTCCTCCGCCGATGACGTGGCACGATTGAATGGAGCATTCCGGATTGCCTTGGGGCGGAGTATGACGGAAAAAGAAAAGACCTCGCTGGAATATTTCCTCAATGAACAGAGGGCCGCCTGGAAAGCTGATGCTCCCGGAGCTGACAAGTTCTTGCATGTTGGTCAGCAACTGCCGCCCGCGGAGATGGGCGACAAAACCGAGCTGGCCGCGTGGACCAGCGTTTGCCGTGTGATCTTGAATCTTCATGAGGTGATCACCCGCTATTAAGGAGTTCGCCATACCCCAAATTTTTCTTACCGTATCATGAACCTGTCCTTTGATCCGCAAGCTTACGTCCGGCAGATGAAGCGGCGCGCCTTTCTGAGCGAGTCAGCTTATGGCCTTGGCGGGCTCGCCTTGGCGGGCTTGTATGCGCAAGGCCATGCTGCCGTTGCTGAGCCTGTCGACGAGCAATGGCGCGGCATCATTTCAAAGCCGCATTACCCCATCAAGGCCCGCCGCGTGATCCATTTGTGCATGGCCGGTGGACCTTCGCATTTGGAGACTTTCGACTGGAAGCCGGAATTGAAGAAGCTGGATGGCCAGCCTTTCCCGGAATCCTTCACGAAAGGGCAGCAGTTGGCGCAGCTGCAGGGCGCGGAACTCAAGGCGCGCGGCACCTTCGCCAATTTCAAACCCTATGGAAAGTCCGGCCAGATGATCTCGGATCTGTTTCCGGAGATCGGCGGCATCGCCGATGAGATTTGCGTGGTCCGCTCCATGCAGACAGAGCAGATCAATCATGACACGGCGCATGCCTTCATGAACAGCGGTTCCATCATCAAAGGCCGTCCCAGCATGGGTTCCTGGCTCTTGTATGGCCTCGGCTGTGATACAGAGGAACTCCCCGGCTTTGTGGTGCTGACTTCTCAGGGCAAGTCCGGCCAGCAACCGGTGTCCGCGCGGCAATGGTCCAGCGGCTTCCTGCCCAGCAAATTCCAGGGCATTCAACTCAATGCAAAAGGTGATGCCGTGCATTATCTGGGCAGTCCAGATGGCGTGTGCCAGAGTACGCAGCGGCAGGTCGTGGAAGAGATCAAGCGCCTCAATGGCTTCCTCGGTGAGGATCGCGTGGATCCTGAAATCGCCACGCGTATTGCGCAATACGAGATGGCCTTCAAGATGCAGTCCTCCGTGCCGGAGTTGACGGACATGAAGAGCGAGCCGCAGCATGTGCTGGACATGTATGGTGTGAAGACTCCGGGCGATGGATCGTTTGCCAGCAATTGTTTGTTAGCCCGCCGCATGGCGGAACGCGGTGTGCGCATGATCCAGCTTTATCACCGCGCCTGGGATCACCATGGCGGCATCGAAGACGGCATGAAGAACGCCGCCGCAGATACGGATCGCGCCAGCGCAGCCTTGATCAAGGATTTAAAACAACGCGGCATGCTGGAAGACACCCTCGTCTTATGGGGCGGCGAGTTCGGACGCACGCCCATGGGGCAGGGGACCGGGCGGGATCACCACATCCTTGCGTTTAGCGTATTCATGGCCGGTGGTGGCATCAAGCCCGGCGTCTCCCACGGAAACACCGATGAACTCGGCTATCGCTCCGTGCAGGATGTCGCCAGCGTGCATGACCTCCATGCCACGATGCTGCGACTTCTCGGGATCAATGACAAACGGCTTACCGTGAAATACCAGGGTCTCGACGCCCGACTCACCGGCACGGGTCCCGTGGGGAATGTTGTGAAGCAGATCTTGGCCTAGCGTAGACGCCCATCGTGCTGCTGCACCGGCCCACTCATCAATCAAACGACCACGGCGAAGGATGCAGCGCTTTGGGCGGACTGAGCACTTCCCGCAGGATAAACGCCTGCCGGTATCCTTCCGTCGTGCGTAGCATCCCGGCGAGTGGATGTACCTTGTGTTTGCTGAGGCGGTCAGGATCGCTCTCGTAGGGTGCGAGATCGCTTTGAAATGGCGCGAGATCGTTCTGAAAAGGCTTTAAGTTATAAGCCGAAGCCGCTGCCAGCGCAGACGCACTTTGCAAAGGAACGGCTAGTACCGGAGAAGGCGTGTGCGTATGCGAATGTGTATGCGTGACCACTACCGGGATCGGCGGAGGCGCCGGTTTCGGCTGATGAACGGGAGCAGGCGCCGGCGCTTGCGGCTTGCTGTGCTTCTCAAACTCCTGACGGAATGTGTCCATCAGATCGCCCAGCGTGCTGCCGCCACCGAAAGGTGGGGTGGTGCTACCGCGTGGCTGTTCATGCCGCTCGGGCAGTGGTGGAGGAGGCAGTGCGACCTCCCCATCCACGGTGGGATAAACTACACGACGCGGCGGTGGATTGCGCGAGCGCTCCAGGGCTTCCCGCTTCTGCTTCCAGAGGCTGGAAATCCACTGCACAAATCCGATGAGCAGCGCGATGATGACAAAGACGACTTGCCCTATGTCCGGATCAGCAGCGAGGAACGGCGTCATCGTAGTCAGTGGGGTGTCTTTGATTGGACAGGCTTAGCGCTTCTCGTGTGACGCAGGATTTTCACCTGCGATGCTCTGACGCATTTCGGTATCCGCAGAGATGTTCTTGTACTTCGCGAAGTCCATGACACCCAGATTGCCCGCGCGGAAAGCTTCGGCGATAGCCATCGGAATCTGAGCTTCGGACTCCACGACCTTGGCCCGCATTTCCTGCGTGCGTGCAGCCATTTCCTGCTCCACCGCCACAGCAGCGGCACGGCGGACTTCGGCGTTTGCCTGAGCGATCTTCTTATCTGTTTCAGCCTGATCGGCCTGCAACTTGGCGCCGACGTTTTCGCCTACATCCACGTCCGCGATATCAATGGAGATGATCTCAAACGCGGTGCCGACATCGACACCCTTCTGCAATACGACCTTGGAAATGCTGTCCGGATTTTCGAGCACGTCCTTGTAGCTCTGGCTGGAACCGATACAGGTCACGATGCCTTCACCCACACGGGCGATGACCGTTTCTTCCGTGGCGCCGCCAATGAAGCGATCCAGGTTTGTGCGCACGGTCACGCGGGCGCGCACACGCAGGGAAATACCATCACGCGCCACCGCGTCGATCTTGCCGCCCTTGCCCATCTCCGCGCTGGGGCAGTCGATGACCTTTGGGTTGATGCTGGTACGCACCGCTTCGATGACGGTCTTCGAGGTGCCTTTACAGGCAAGGTCAATGGCGCAGGCGCGATTGAAGTCCAGGCTCATGCCTGCCTTGTCCGCTGCGATAAGAGAAAGCACGACCTGATTGATGTTACCACCCGCCAGATAGTGGGCTTCTAATCCATCGGTGGTGATGTGCAATCCTGCCTTGCTGGCAGTGATGCGATTGTCCACGACCATGGAATTGGGCACGCCGCGCAGCCACATGGCCACCAGCGTCGGGATGCTGACTGGAGCGTTCGAGATCTTCGCGCGCAGCCAGAGGTTGAAGAACTTGGCCATGATCATCACGAAGACGATGCCGATGAGAACGACAATGCCGAGAAGAATGGTGGAAACGGGGAAGGGCATGGTTACGTGTGGCGAAGGTTGTGAAGTGTGACGGTTGACTCTGCCGCAACCTGAGACAGTCCGCAACCCTTGATGTTCAATGGAGAAATTGCAGAAATCCGGCTACGTCGCCGAAGCTTCGGGAAGCGTAAGAATGCCATGAGCATAGGCCCGCATCAGCATACGGTTCGTCCCAGAATTGTCTTGCCGCGCGCTGACCTTTGCTGCTTTCCTTGCCCTACGATTTTTCTTCATGTGGCGTACGCTCACCATCCTGACTCTGGCTTTCTGGATTACCATGACGGTGCTCCTGCTGCGGCACACCTACGTGCCTGAAGGGGCAGGGTTCGCTGAGATTCCTCCACGCACGATCCTCAAGAATTTCCTCGAGCTTGGCGCGACTCTGAACACGCTGCATATCTACCACCGCGACCAGAAACTCGGTCATGCTTCGATCAACCAGCGGAAAGCTTCCAAGAGTCCATCGAACAATGACTACAGCATCATGGTGTCCGGATTGCTGGAGGAAGGTTCGGTCAAGGGCGTGCAGGGCCAGATCGCGTGGCGTTTTGACATCCAGTTAAAAAATCTGGACACGTGGCTGGGATCCACGGGGCAGATCCGGCTGCCCACCACCGGCATGATACTCGACTTTCGCTGGCCTCCGGACAAACGCATCCCCGAGTTCACCCTGAAGCAAAATGGTATCGTCACGGCTGACCATAACACCATTCAACCGATGCTCGCTCAAATGCTGGGGGACCCGGCCATGATGGCGAATCAACTTGGCGTGCCCGCCGACGCTGGCGCGGATGCGTCGAAACTCGTGAAGGTGAAAGCGCGGGAGGGCCGCATGGTGCTCGCAGGGCAGAACCGCCGGGGCTTTGTCCTCGAGTTCAGTGTGATGGATCGCTGGCAGGCGAAGGCCTTCTTCACCGAAGTGGGCGAACTGGCGCTCATCACTTTACCGGAAGGTTATCGTCTGGTGGAGCCGATCATTCACGGGCTGGTGCCCGATTACCCAGACGAAGAGGAAACGGAGGAGAAGAGTTTGTAGTATGATTGACATGACCGACCTGACCATGGACTACGGAGATTTCCGTGCCCTGGATGGTCTCACCCTGCATATACCCCAAGGCGAATTCTTTGCCTTCTTGGGGCCCAATGGTGCCGGCAAGACTACCGCGATCAAACTGCTCACGGGGTTGATGAAACCCGTGCGCGGCGCGGTGCAACTCTGCGGGCACGACATTCAGACCGATCCCCTCAAGGCCAAGGCTCTGCTCGGGTATGTGCCGGATGTGGCCGTCTTCTATGAAAAGCTGACCCCGCTCGAGTTCATGCGCTTCATTGCGGACATCTTTGAGATGAATGAGAAGCGCTCGGAGGCTCTCGGCATGGAACTGTTCGAGAAGTTTCATTTAAATGCGTATGCGCATCAGCGGATCGAAAATTTGAGTCACGGCACAAGACAGCGGCTGGCCATCGCCGCAGCCCTTTTGCATGAGCCAAAGGTCTTCATCATTGATGAACCCATGGTGGGGCTTGATCCCATTCACGCGCGCATTGTGAAACAGGAGTTGAAACAGCGTAGCCGGGAGGGCATGACCGTGCTCATGTCCACGCATCTGTTGAACATCGCTGAAGAACTCGCGGACCGCATCGGCATTCTGAACAACGGGCAGCTCATTGCCCTCGGCACCATGGAGGAACTGCGTAGGACGCATGCTGCTGATGGGGTTCGGCTGGAAGAACTCTTTCTGGATATGGTTGCAAAGGACGACGGCGTATGAGCACAAATTCCACTGGCACCAGGGGCACCAGCAAGTGGCCTAGCACTGTCATCGTCATGGGCGTGAGCGGATCCGGGAAATCGCTCATCGGCGCCAAGCTCGCCACGGCCCTGGGCGGCGCCTTTGAGGATGCGGATGATCTTCACCCTCCTGCCAACAAAGCCAAGATGTCTGCGGGTACGCCACTGACGGATGATGACCGCTGGCCCTGGCTGCAGATTCTGCGGGATCACATCACCGATCATCAGGGCCGTGGTCAGCCTTATGTACTCGCCTGTTCCGCACTGAAGGACAGATATCGTCATCTGTTGCGAGGCGATGACCCACCCGAATCCGTTGCCTTTGTTTACCTGAAAGGCTCACGCGAACTCATTGGCGAACGCATCGGCGCCCGGAAAGGGCACTTCATGCCACCCGCACTGCTGGACAGCCAGTTCGCCGCCTTGGAAGAGCCGAAGGACGCTTACATCGTGGATGTCTCACCCACTCCGGATGAGATCGTAACGAACATCCTTGCCCAGTTTTCCGGCGAGGCGTCGGCGGCGAGCTGAAGCGCACCCCGTCTTCTTGCTTTCCCCCTCGGAACCCTGTGCTACTCTGCGGGGTACTCACGCCATGAAAAAAATTTCCCGGTGCCAATGGAAGCGGCTCGGCGCTTTGCCGACGCTGCTGCTCTGTGCGGGCCTGCTGACGTCCTGCCTGGAGAAACTTGAACAGTTTCTTCCGAAACCCCCTGCAAAAAAGGTCGCTCCTGCCGAGCAGCCCCTGACTGCTGAAGAGGAGCAGGCCCAGAAAAAGCTGGAGACCGCCAACGTCTTCTCGCCGGATGCCGCGACCGCTCCGGTGCCCACTGCGCCAGTCGCGGAGCCTTTTGAGCTGAACAAAGCAAGTATCGTTTCCATTCTCCTGTATCACGATTTCGTGCCGCGTATTCCACGGACGGAAATGATGGTCAGCGTTCCTGTCTTCCGCGCGCAAATGCAGGCACTGAAAGATGCGAACATTCCTGTCATTCCCATGTCGGACGTGATCGCCTGGAAGAAGGGCGAAAAGAACATTCCGGACGAGGCAGTGGTCATCACCTTGGATGACGGCTGGGTCGGCGAGCATGAATATGCCTTCCCGATTCTGAAAGAGTTCGGCTACCCCTTCACCCTCTATCTCTACAAGAAGTACGTGGGTACCGGGGGCCGCTCAATGACCATCCCGCAGATCAAGGAGATGCTGGACAATGGCGGTGAACTCGGCAGTCACACGCTCTCCCACCAGCCGCTGGCCATGACCAAGCGCAGCATGACGCCTGAGAAGTATCAGGAGTGGCTTCGTGCTGAGATCGCAGACTCAAAGAAGTGGCTAGAGGAAACTTTCGGCAAGCCCTGCCAGACGCTCGCCTATCCGTATGGGAACAAGTCCGATGAGATCGTGAAACTCACTCTCGAATCCGGCTATGATGCTGCGGTGACAGTGAATCCGCAAAAGCTGACTTGGGACACGCCTAATGGTCTCCTGCCCCGCTTCACCCAGCTCGGAGACAAGGACGTAAACTTCAAGCTCGCCACGAACTTCCGGGGTGGCAGTGGCAGCATCGCCGATAGCAAGTTCATCAAGCCGGATGCGGTCAACGAACAGGGCGAAAAACTGGTGACTGTGAAGCCAGAAGCAAACTCCACCGTGCAAGAGCGTCGTCCCATGCTGGAGGCCGATCTGTCTAAACTCGGACCGGTTGCGCCAGACTCCCTGGGCCTGCGCGTAAGCGGCTTTGGGCCGGTGCCTTTCAACTATGACCCTGCCGCACAGAAGGTCACTTACCGTGTGCCCCAGCGTCTCCGTGTGGGGGAATGCACAGCGGTGCTGACCTTCCGCCGTGCGGCTGAAACGAAAGCAGAGGTTCTCTCCTGGAGCTTCAAGATCGATCTGGAAGCCGCCTATCGTCAAGTGACACCGGATGAAGCACCGGGCATCACCCCAGACGCGCCTGCCGCTCCCGCGCCGCCCGCCGCCGCGACCCCTGCCAAAGCCTCCTAGATCCCTTTCTTCTCTCCCATTTCTCATGCTGTCCACCCTTCAAGAAAAGCTCGAGTCCGCCTTCAAAAAGCTGCGCGGCCATGGCAAGATTTCCGAGTCGAACATCACCGATGCGATGCGGGAAATCCGTCTGGCTCTGCTGGAAGCGGACGTGGATTTCAAGGTCACCAAGGACCTGATCGAATCGGTCAAGACCAAGGCATTAGGTCAGGAAGTGCTGCGCTCCGTTTCCCCGGGCCAGCAGATCGTCAAAATCTTTCACGATGAACTGGTCGAGTTGCTCGGGGCAGAGACCGCGACCCTCAATCTGGAAGAGCCGCGCCGCATCCTCATCGCCGGTCTGAACGGTGCAGGTAAAACCACGACGTCAGCGAAACTGGCCAATCACCTGAAGAAGCAGGGCAAGAAGCCGTTGCTCATCGCTTGCGACGTCTTTCGTCCCGCTGCTGTGAAGCAGTTGGCCATCCTTGGCGAGTCTATCGGTGTCCCAGTGTATCAGCCCGATCCTTCGGAGAAGGATCCTGTCAAAGTCGCGCGGGATGCCTTGCCGTGGATCGTTGCGCAGGGTGGGGGAATCGCGATCTTCGATACCGCGGGCCGCCAGGAAGTGGATGAAGATCTGCTCAAGCAGCTTGCGCAGATTCGCGATGCCATCGGGCCGAAGGAGACCCTGTTGGTAGCAGACGCAGCGACTGGCCAGCAGGCGGTCAATGTCGCCAAGACTTTCCATGAAGCGATCGGCGTGACCGGTCTCATCATGACGAAGCTGGACGGCGATGCCCGTGGTGGCGCTCTGCTTTCCATGAAGCAGGTCACCGGCTGCCCCATCAAGTTCACCGGTGTTGGCGAGAAGATTGATCAGCTGGATGTTTTCCATCCCGACCGCATGGCCCAGCGCATCCTCGGCATGGGTGACGTGGTGAGCCTCGTGGAGAAAGCCGCGGAAAGCATCGATCAGGAAGATGCCATGCGCCTCGCCAAGCGGGTGCAGGAAGCCAAGTTTGATTTCAATGACTTCCTCGGCCAGATGAAGTTCATGAAGAAGCTGGGGCCCTTGGAATCCATCCTCGGCATGCTGCCAGGAATGGGCGCCATGAAGGACCTGAACGTGGATGACAAGCGCATGAAGCATGTCGAGGCCATCGTCCTCAGCATGACGCCGAAGGAGCGCGCCAATCCTGATCTTATCAACGGCAGCCGCCGTCGGCGCATCGCAGCGGGCTGTGGCCGACCTGTCATGGAGATCAATCAACTGCTGAAGCAGTTCGACATGATGCGGAAGCTCATGAAGAACAAGGGCATGATGAAGAGCCTCGCCGGTGGGATGTTTGGCGGCGGCGGTGGTGGTGGTGGTGGCGGAATGCCCGGTCTCGGTGGCATGGGTGGAATGGGTATGCCCCCTGGCATGGGCGGCGGCTTCGGCAAAGGCTCCAAACCCAAACGGCCCAAGGGCTTCCGCTTCTAGAGCGGATAGGTTGTTGTGCGATGGCTGAGACGTCTCCAGGTCCCGATCCCCGTGAAGCGGCGCTCAGCAAGCGCATGAAGCGTTTGGGCATCAAGGAGGAAGACTTGGAAGAGAGCTTCATCCGCGGCGCGGGTGCAGGCGGACAGAAGATCAACAAGACATCCTCGACGGTCGTGCTCCGTCATGTGCCGACGGGTCTGGAGGTGCGCTGTCAGAGGGAACGTTCCCAGAGCCAGAACCGTGTCATCGCGCGGGAAGATCTCTGTACGAAGCTGGAGGACAAGCTACAGGCGGCTCGCCAGGAAAAGAAGGACGCCGTAGAAAAGAAGAAGCGGCAGAACCGGCCACGACCGAGGGGTCTGCAAAAACGTATCCTCGAAGGTAAGCGTCAGCGCGGAGAAGTGAAACGGAACCGGACGGCCAAGAAGTGGGAGTCAGATTAGAAAACAGAAACCCCGAAATGGAACCGCGAAGACGCGAAGGGCGCGAAGGTTGAAAGGGTTTGATGACTATGGAATTGCGGAACGTTCATCATCAGCAAGTGACATGCATCAACCTGATATACTTTTCTAACTTCCTCATCTTTCGCGCCCTTCGCGTCTTCGCGGTAAATCTCAATTCAGAATCCGGCTCATTCGCTTCCCAGGCTGGCCGGGTTCTTTCTTTCTTGCACCTCAGACGTTCGTCCTCAATTAATTAACGGAAGCCTTGCCGGCCGTGCCCTCCATTCCCAGCGTAGCTACCGCTTCATTGTCCCCATGGGAAGCGGCACGGAGATTGCGCGACCGCACAGGCCTGATCTATCTGGACAGTGCCTTGTCCCAATCCCGGAGTCTCTCCATTCTGGCGGTGGATCCGGTGGAGGTCTATGAAGGTCATCTGGCGGAAGACGCGGCCAAGCTGCGACAAATTCTGCATAAGCATCGCCGCCATGCGTCGCCTGATCTTGGCGTTCCGAGTGGCGGGCTCTTCGGCTGGGTGGGTTTTGAAGGGCAGTATGTGCTGGGACTTTATCCACGCTGCTCAGTCTATCAGCACGATACAGGAACTTGGCTGGCGGGTCCGCCGGAGGACGGCGCGGTGGCCATGGAAACGCAAGCCCGTCGGCTGTCTATTGGCGGAGAGATAAGCGCTGTCCCGATGCGCTTCTCGCCGCTCATGGATAAAGAGACTTTCTGCGGCATGGTTCGCCGCGCGCAGGAGTACATCGCCGCTGGCGACATTTATCAGGTGAACCTGTCTTATCCTTGGTCGGCACCCTGGCCGAAGAATCTGGAGCCGTGGGATTTCTATGAACGGCTCCGCGAACAATCACCCGCACCGTACGGGGCCTATCTGGACTTGGCAGGTGTGCAGGTCTTCAGCGCTTCCCCGGAGTGCTTTCTCAAGATGAGCGGGCGGCATATTCTGACCCATCCCATCAAAGGAACGCGGCCTCGCGGAGCGACGCCCGCTCAGGATGCGGACTTGGCTCGAGAACTGGTAGAGTCACCCAAGGAACGCGCGGAACTCGTGATGATCACGGATCTGGAACGTAATGACCTCGGCCAGGTCTGTGAATACGGCAGTGTGGAAGTCACCGCGCTGCTGCGTTTGGAACGCTACGCACAGGTGCAACACTTGGTCTCTGCGGTAGAAGGCCGCTTGCGGGAGAATGTGGATTACGTAGATGCCTTCGCCGCCTGTTTTCCCGGAGGCTCCATCAGCGGCGCCCCGAAGAAACGCGCCCTGGAGATCATCCGGGAACTGGAACCTCATCAGCGCGGCATCTACACCGGCGCCATTGGGGGCTTTGGCTTTAATGGTGAAAGCATGTTCAACATCGCCATCCGGACCGCCTGGAGAGAGGACGATATCATCCAGTTCCACACCGGCGCTGGCATCGTGGCCGACTCCGATCCCGAACGTGAGTGGGAAGAAACCCGCCACAAAGCCGCAGGTATTCTGCAAGCGGCGCAGTGACGGAAGAGAAGCCGGAGTCTTCTCATGTTGTAGACGGTGGTTGAGCGAAACGACACCACCGGATCAATCGCACGAAGCATCGCACCCCGGGGGGGCCATCGCTTTCTTCGTAGTAACAAAAAAGCCCGCAGCCATTAGAGCCGCGGGCTTGAGCCAGCATCACACTTTCATGCGATGCGGGAAGGTGGATAACGAATTACAGAGAACCCTTTAGAGCGGAGGAAGGCACGAAGCGCACAGTCTTCGAAGCTTTGATCTTCATGGATTCGCCGGTCTTCGGATTACGGCCGGTGCGAGCGGCGCGCTTGGCGACCTTGAAAGTGCCGAAGCCAATCAGTTGCACAGGCTTGCCAGTCTTCACGCCTTTGGCGATAGCGGTGAGCACTGCATCAAGGGCGTCGCCAGCGGCGCGTTTCGAGGTGTCGCCACCAAGGATTTTTTGGACGGATTCAATAAGTTCAGCTTTGTTCATGTATCGGATTGGTAGTTGAATGACTCAATGGATGTAAGGGCGGCTGCCCAAAAGTTGGGAGACGGAGTTTATCGGGAATTCCACTAGGAGCGTCAACTTCAATTCGCAGCGTTTGACTTCATTTTTACACATGAAAAGATTTCTCTTGCAAACCCATTCACCGGAAGTGGAAGCCACGGCTTTTGTCGCCAGCGGGGCGGTCCTTTCAGGCTCGGTCAGTGTCGGGGCCGAGGCCAGTATCTGGTATGCCTGCGTGCTACGGGGAGACATCAATCACATCCGCATCGGGCCGCAGAGCAACATCCAGGATGGCACGATTGTGCATGTCGCCGATGACTACGAGGCGATCGTCGGAGCGCGGGTCAGTGTAGGACACCGCGCCATCATTCATGCATGTGAGATTGGTGATGAAGTACTTGTAGGCATGGGCGCCATTGTCATGGACGGCTCGGTCATCGGGCCGCGCTGCATCATCGCCGCCGGCGCATTGGTGACCAAACATTTCAAAGCACCGGAAGGCTCATTGATCCTGGGCTCGCCAGCGCGAGTCGTGCGTCCACTGACATTGGAAGAACAAAAGCAGAATGGCCTGCTCGCGGATAAGTATGTGGAGGTCGCGCGGCGGCATCGCGAACTCCCGAGGATACAACCTTGGTCCTAGCGGCAGGGCTGCGGACGCCTCGCAGCATTTCATTGCCAGCAGGCGCGTAAACCGCTACTCTGTGATGTTATGAACAACGAAGTGGTGGCGGTGGAATTGCGCAATGTGCTCCCCATGGACCACGGCTACGCAGTGTTCCTGGGAAACAGCGCCAAGACGTTTGTCATCTTTGTGGATGAGCCCGTCGGACTGGCGATCACGATGTCCATGCGCGGCATTGTGAAGGATCGCCCGCTCACGCATGATTTGATCGGTCATCTCCTGCGATCCTTCGGCGCCAAGGTTGATCGCGTCATCATTAATGCCCTGGACGGCGGTGTTTATTACGCCCGTCTCATCGTCAGTGCCGAGAACGAATTGCAAGCCCGCAAGGTTGTGGAAATCGATGCCCGTCCCAGCGACAGCATCGCCCTTGCCCTGGCTCAAAACGCCCCCATCTTCGTCGCCCAAAGCGTCTGGGAAGAAGCCGACGATGTTGGCGACACTCTGGAAGATCTGCAAAAGCAGGGGAGACGTCGGTTGGAGGAGGAATAGGGCGTATCTAGCAGTGAGACATTAGTGGTGCCCAACTACCCGCTATACCTACCTCAAATCTTCGAGCCTTCGCGTCTTCGTGGTTAAATTAAACTGTCGCTTTGCCATTGATGGTGGCAGTCCGTAAACGAACTCGCTTCTGACCATCCGGGCAAAAGAAAAGACAGGCCGGACCACCCGGCCCGACCTGCCTTTTTCGCACGCTTCCTCACTCCGATGGTTAGTCGGAATCCTTATGTCAGCCTAGCTTCCAGAGATGGCTTCACGGCCACGCTCACCGGTACGAATGCGGACGGCTTCCGCGACTTCACTGACAAAAACTTTACCGTCACCGATCTTGCCGGTGTTGGCGGCTTTGACGATGGCTTCCACCACGGCGTCACAACGCTCAGATTCGACCACAATCTCGACTTTCACCTTGGGGAGGAAGTCCACCGTGTATTCACTCCCACGATAGATTTCGGTGTGCCCCTTTTGGCGGCCGAAGCCTTTAACTTCGACAACCGTCATACCCTGCACGCCGACTTCGGCCAGAGCCTCCTTGACGTCTTCGAGCTTGAAAGGCTTGATGATTGCTTCGACTTTTTTCATAGATGCGATGTGGAGTTGGTCTTGGGATATGATTTACGTTGACTGCTTTACGTGGATGTAAGTTTGATTGGCCTTCAACGAGATAAAGTATAGCGTGCTCTGTGCCAAGTCTGCGAAGGTTTTTTGGAACTTGTTTCAGAAAAAAGCGCCGCTGCCCGCATTCGTATTTATCTTGGGTGGTGCCATGACCGCTGTTGCCCAGAGGCTCTTCCTTTGGCAACTTGGCGCCTCTCCAGTCTTTTCTTTCTCCCATGACCTGTATTGCCCGCCTCATCCCTCTTGTTTTGGCCTTCGCTGCTGTGACTTCATCTGCGGCGGAGAAGCTGTCTCTGCGGCCTCGATGGGATGTGGGTAAAACCTATGTGCAGGAGTATATCACCGACATGAGCATCAGCCTGCCCGCCCTGGGAGGGATGCAGGAACAAAAGACGTCGATCAGTCAGACCATCAGCATCGTGGTCACCAATGGCAAACAAGCCGGGCAGAAAGAAGCCAAAGTGACCTTTGTGGGAATCAAGGCCAACCTGAGCACCATGGGTGTGCCGATGTCCTACGACTCCACGGATCCGGCCAAGTCGCCCCCTTTTCTGCAGCAGACCTTTGGAGCGATGATGGGGAAGGATTTTACCATCGTTTTCGACGCCCAGGACAAGCTTGTCAGCATCCAGGGGGTGGAAGGCATCACGGGCACTCCGCTGGGTCAGGTGGCCGCGCCAAACGCAAGTCAGATGGCGGACGCGTTCCGCAAGTCCCTGGAACTCGGTCTGCCGGAGCAGTCCGTGGCGGAAGGGGAGACGTGGAAGAAGGAAGACAAACTGGAGATGCCGCCGTTGGGGGCGATCCTGCTGAACATGAACGGCAAGTATGTTGGTAAAAATACCAAGGAAGGCCGCTCCGAAGCCAAAGTGCAATTGGATGGAAAACTTGCCAGCGCCGGCCCCACAAACCCCACCGCGCTGGTGGGCGTGCAGGATGGCTCAACGGTCTCCGGTGAAGTGTTCTTCGATATCGAGCGTCGCTTGGTGGCGAGTTCAACCCTCAACACAGACATGAAGGTCAGCATCAGCGGCAAGGACGCGAATATCCGTCAAACGGTGGTAATGAAGACAGTGTCGGTGAAAGAGACGGCGAAGTAGACACCCAAGTGCGGAATGGCGGATGAACTGGCGCAGAAAGGCGTGTAGTGCCGCTCATGCGTGCAGGAATCCGCGTTATTCCTGACTATATAGTCAGGAATGGCGGAGCGGCGGAAGTTTTGACTATCCAATCGCGGAGTGGGTAGAGAGCGGATTATGCGGTAATTTGGCATGCCAGGAAGATGCCTGAGTGTTTAGTGCCCACAACGGGCGGCACGGGCAGTTGGAACCAAGCGTGGCGAAGCGTCCAATCTTCGTTCGCAACATCCTCACCAAAAGAAAAACGCGCCTGGCAGGGCCAGACGCGTTTAGCAAACTATCGGAAGTGAAGAGAGGCGAAAAACGCTTCGGTGCGCTTATTCGCCACCAACTGCGTAGCGCGTGAAGCGGCGCACCAAGATGTTCTCACCGAGCTCGGTGATCTTGCTCTTGATGAGGTCGCGGATGATGACCTTGTCGTCTTTGATGAAGGCCTGTTCCAGCAGACAGCTGTCTGAGTAGAACTTGTTCATTTTGCCTTCCACGATCTTGTCCACCACGTTGGCGGGCTTGCCTTTCACCTGATCGGCAGCGATGTCTTTTTCCTTCTCAATGAGTTCGGCAGGAACGTCTTCACGTTGCAGGAACTTGGGGTTCGCGGCAGCGATGTGGAGGGTAAGATCCTTGACGAGGCCCTGGAAGTTTTCGTTCTTGGCCACGAAGTCGGTTTCGCAGTTCACTTCGATGAGGACACCGACGCGGCCTGCCATGTGAATGTAGCTGGCAATGACGCCTTCTTTGGTAGCGCGGTCGGCCTTTGAATCAGCCTTGGCGATGCCTTTTTTGCGAAGGATCACTTCAGCTTTCTCAAGGTCGCCAGCAGCTTCGCTGAGGGCGGCTTTGCATGCCATCATGCCCGCGTTCGTCTTGTCGCGGAGGGTTTTAACGAGTTCAGCAGTGATTTCAGCCATGTGAAAGTAGGTAAGGTAAGTAAGGTGAGTGAAGATCGAAGGGGATGCGCCCTGAGGCGCACCGGTTACTTCTTGATCTCGGACATCGCGACGATGATGGGGTCGATCAGCTTCTGCAGGATAATGCGGATGGAGCGGATGGCGTCATCATTGGCGACGATCGGGTAGTCGACGAGGTTAGGGTCAGCATTGCTGTCCACCAGGGCGACGATCGGGATGTTAAGGCGGGTAGCCTCATGCACGGCGATATGCTCACGGGCGCTGTCCACGATGACGATCGCGTCAGGCACGCCGTCCATGTAACGAATACCCTTGAGGTTGCGCTCAAGCTTGGTCTTCTCACGGTTCAGAGCGGCGATTTCCTTCTTGGACATCGTCTTGAACTCAGGGAGCTTTGGCAGCTCTTCGAGGTAGGCCAGACGTGCCACGCTCTTGCGGATCGTGGTCATGTTGGTGAGAGTACCACCGAGCCAGCGGTTGTTCACGAAGAACTGGCCACAGGCTTTGGCTGCTTCTTCGATGGCTTCCTGAGCCTGGCGTTTGCAGCCGACAAAAAGGATGCGCTTGTTTTTGCGGGCAAGATCGCTGAGAAAATTCGAGGCCACTTCAGCCTGCTCGAGAGTCTTCTCGATGTTGATGATGTGGATACCGTTGCGGGCTTCCAGGAGGAATCCCTTCATTTTCGGATTCCAGCGGCGGGTTTGGTGGCCGAAATGAACACCGGCCTCGATGAGTTCTGCGAGTTGTTGTTGGGACATGTAACTTAAGGTGCCTAAAACCGCACTTCACGCCCAGTGGGGCAAGCAAAGCTCAGTGAAAACTGATCCGGTCCTTTGGCGAGTTTGAGTTTGTAGCGATAACGCCCCATCCGGCCTGCGTGGCAGGAAGGGGGCGGGTAGGATAGGGGACAAAATTCCCTTGGCAAGCGGGAATGCGAAGGCGTCAGTAACTTTTGGCGAAGACGACGCGACGGGAGCTGGGCTTCCCGGTATGGAAGCAGGTGCCTTCCTCGGCGTATTCCGGGCCATTGGGCACGCAACGGATGGTGACTTTCAGCTCCTTTTGGAGGCGGTCTTCATCTTCACTGGAACCGGCCCAGTGCATGAGGGCGAATCCACCGTGGATCTCCGGCTTGTTCTCGTTCTCAGGGGTGAAAAAGGCGCGGAAGTCCGCTTCGGTCTCCAGCTTTTTCGTATGCGCGTTCCGCAGAGCGGTGGCGCGTTGCAAAAGCTCATTCTGGATTTCCGTGAGGATGTCGTCCGCATCGCGGATGAATTTTTCCTTGAGGATGAATTCCTTGTCCTTGGGCGAGCGGTCACGGCGGGAGACGGCCACATTCCGGCTACTAATATCCCGGGGCCCGATTTCCACGCGGATCGGCACGCCTTTCTTGATCCACTCCCAGTTCCGCTGGCCGCCTGGGATGTCCCGGCTGTCAACATGGACGCGGAGGGGCTCGCCGTGGAAACTTTGAGTTCGGAGCGTCCTGGCAAGTGCCTGGCAGGCATCATTGACGGCGGCACGGGTATCTGGCTTCGGTGTGACGGGCAGAATGACAATCTGATGAGGGGCGACGCGGGGAGGCAGCACCAGGCCGTCATCATCGGCGTGGGCCATGATGAGGGTGCCGATGGTGCGGGTGCTCATTCCCCAACTGGTGGTCCAGGCATGCTGGCGCAGATTGTCGCGCCCCAGAAATTCAATGCCGGCGGCCTTCGAGAAGTTCTGGCCAAGGAAGTGTGAGGTGCCGGCCTGGATGGCCTTCCGATCCTGCACCATGGCTTCCACGGTAAAGGTATTGAGAGCACCAGGGAAGCGCTCACGCTCGGTCTTCTCCCCGGCGATGACCGGGATGGCGAGGTGATTTTTGAGGAAGTCCTCATACACGCCATGCATGAGTTTGGTCTCCTCCATGGCCTCCTCCTTGGTTTCATGGGCGGTGTGGCCTTCCTGCCAAAGGAACTCGGCGGTGCGCAGGAACATGCGGGGACGCATCTCCCAGCGCATGACGTTAGCCCACTGATTGATCAGCAGGGGAAGGTCACGATAACTTTCCACCCAGCGGGCGAAGGCTGCGCCGATGATGGTTTCCGACGTTGGACGGATGACATAAGGTTCCTTCAGCTCGCCGGCGGGAATCATCTTCACCGTGCCGTCTGGCTGCTTCTGGGCTTCCAGACGGTGATGGGTGACGACAGCACACTCCGTGGCGAAGCCTTCGGCATGGCCGGCTTCCTTCTCCAGGTAGCTAAGGGGGATGAGCAACGGGAAGTATGCGTTGACGTGGCCCGTGGCCTTGAACTTCACATCCAACTGGCGCTGAATGTTTTCCCATAGGCCGTAACCCCACGGCTTGATGACCATGCAGCCGCGAACTTCGGAGTTTTCGGCCATATCCGCCGCGCGGATGACCTGTTGATACCATTCTGGGAAATCCTGGTCCCTGGTAGGTGTGATGGCGGAGGCCGTGTTGCTCATGGGAAAAAAAGGGGGAAAACGTAGATGATTGACTCTTAAGGTCAACCGTCGTGGTGAGGGAGGACGCTGGGAAGTTTGACGGACAGGAATGTGCTGAGCCGGTCAGCAATCGGGCTGGGACAAGGCTTCAATGATGGGAATGATCAGGTGCGCCGGCCTCGGCCGCCAGACGTTCAATACGACCCAACATTCACCCGGACTGTTAACTGCTGGAGCGAGGCTATTTCATCTCGGCCACCGAGATACCCTTCACAATGGTGCCATCCGGCATGAGGGTATTGGGCCCATAGGAACTGCCGTGGTTCTCTCCGCGTTCCACAACCCAGGGCATGCGCCAGCGGTTGGCAGTGTTGGGGAGTTCATCGAATTCTGTGGGAACATATGAGCCGACAAAATCATCATTACCCTCTTTCTCGAGGGCCGCATTTGACTTGCTGTCGGCGAGGCAAATCCAATGCTCCTTCTCGATATCATACTCCTTCATCGTGTCTCTCCACCAACGGTAATAATTCTTCTCAGTGGCGCTGTAACGGTATTGGGCTGGCATCTGAGGCCAGACCATATCGTGATCCATCATGTAGCCAATGAACCCCCCATGAAGAATGCGAAGATTTCTCATGCAAACCGTGTCCTGCATTTTCTTTCGCAGGTAGGCATAGGTCGGCAACCCCAACGTGAAAAGGATGGAGATGATGACGATTACGATGAGCATTTCCAACAAGGTGTAACCTTTATCGGGGGCGGGACGCTGCATATAAAGAAGAGGCGCCGCAGGGACTCTGCGACGCCTAAAATTGGCACGGAAATTACAAAAAGCGCGGCAATATTATTGGAAAGTTTTCAGGTAGCCGTAGACTTTCATGCTCACATATTCAGTGTATTGGTCCGAAATCTCATCGGAGGACGGAGGCGTCAGAGCTGCCAAGAGATCTTCTGATGCCTGAGCAAACAGATCTTGATACTGAGTCGTGGCGTTCGCGTTTACCGCATTCAAGACTGTGAGGGCATTGTTGACTTCATCGAGGGTATAAGCATCGAAAAGGACTTCGAGTTCCGTAGTGTCACGCGTTTCCACCGGAGTGGTGATGGTGGTTGTGTAGCTGGTCACGTTGCCCGTGATGGCACTGATGGCGGCGATCGTATTCGTCGTGGTCTGGGTCTGCACGTCGTAGATAGTCACCACGGTATTGTAAGTGAGCGGCAACTGGTTTTCCACGAGCAGGGCATTCACATCTTCAGTGACGGTTGAGATGTTCTCCGAAATGGTTTCGTAGCTGTCCGTGAGGAACTCGCCGAGAGCTTCGGATACATCTTCGAAGCCGTCTGGGCTGACAATAGCCAGCTCGCCTGTGCCTTCGAAGCGGACTTCCGGGGCGGTGTCCGTGATTTTAGCGGTAAAGGTCGCATTAGCCGCGTAGGAGTAAGTCCCGGTGTTGGAAACAACGGTCGAGGAACTGGAGACGGAAGAAGCACTGGAGCCACCACTGCTCGAAGCCGAGCTGGAGGAGGTATACTCCGAGAAGGCGTTGGCAAAACCGTTGATGGTGCGGGCGGTCATATCAGACGTGCCCGTGGCCATGCCAACGTAGGTGATGCCTTTGTAATAGAAAACGGAGCGGTTTGAAGTGCTCAACTGAGAAGAGCTGATGGACACGCTCGAAGCGGTGCTGTTCAAGCTGGCGCTGCCGGACAGGTCATTGTCCGTGGTGAAATAGGCATAACCATTGCCGTTCCTGAAGGTGAAAGTGGCCTGGTAGGTACCGTTCGCTTCGATCAGGCTGCTATACGAGTTATTGCTGAAAGGGCCGCCCACCCAGGCGAAAGCCGATGAGTTCAAGGCCACTAAAAGGCCGAAGAAAAGGGAAATTTTCCGTGTCATGCGGGTCAAGTTAGCCGAAAGCCCACAAAACGTTCAAGATTTATTTTCTTTTTTCCCGGCGCATGAAGCCTGCTGATTACCACATTCACACCCCTCTCTGTAAACATGCGGAGGGCCACCCGCGTGAATACGCCGCTGCTGCGGTGGAGCGGGGATTGCCTGAGATCGGCTTTTCCGATCACAGCCCGATGAAGAGCTATTTCGATGATTGGCGGATGGCTTGGGAGGAGTTTCCGCAATATCTGGAGATGGTGGAAGAGGCCCGGGAAGCGCATCCGAGGCTGCCTATCCGCCTGGGGTTGGAGGTGGACTACCTTCAGGGACACGAGGCCTGGATTGAGGAATTGGCGACTAAGGCGCCTTTCGACTACTTCATCGGCAGCGTACATTATATAGCGCCCGGCTGGGACGTGGATAACCCGAAGTACGTTTCCCGCTTTACTGAGGGCACCGTGGAGGAGATATGGGCGCTCTATTTTGAAATTTACGAAAAGGCGGTCCGCTCCCGGCTTTTCGACTTTATGGGGCATCCAGATCTGCCGAAAAAGTTCGGGCACCGGCCTGGTGGGGATTTGCGGCGCTTTTATGAGCCGGTCATTCAGGCGCTGGTGGATACGGGCGGCGCCTATGAAATCAATACGGCCGGCCTGCGAAAGGATGTGCGGGAGATGTATCCCGCGCCGTCGTTCGTTAAGATGGCCTGTGAGGCGGGGGTACCGCTGCTGATCAACTCCGATTCGCACCACCCGTCTGAGGTGGGAGCGGATTTTAATGAAGGGGCGCAGATGGCATGGGATGGGGGGTACCGGGAACTGATCCGCTTCGTGGGACGGAAACCGCATACGGTGCCGCTTGCATTAGGGGCGTCCTCATAGCAGAGAGTTGTCTGCATGAGCTTGAAAATCACGATCCTCTCCGGCACGAACCGCCCCGGCAGCAATACCCGCAAAGTGGTGAGCCAGCTCGTCGAGCAGTATGAAGCCATCGGTCAGCCGGTGGACATCATGGATCTGGCGGAACTGCCACCGGAGATCTTCGCGCCGGCCGCCTACGCGGACACGCCGACTTCATTTCTGCCATTTTCGCAAGGCATCCTGAAGAGTGACGGGGTGCACATCGTCACTCCCGAGTACAATGGAGGCGTGCCCGGAGTATTGAAGTACTTCATCGACATGCTGGAGTTTCCGGAGAGTTTCGAGCATCGGCCCGTGGCTTTCACGGGACTGGCGATGGGTATGTGGGGGGCGCTTCGGCCGGTGGAGCAGCTTCAGGCCATCTTTGGGTATCGGAACGCCTACCTTTTCCCCGAACGGGTTTTCATGCCGGGAATCGGCAAGCTGCTGGACGAGCAAGGCAAACTGAAGGACGCCGGAATTGTGACACGCCTGAAGTCACAGGCGGAAGGCTTTGTGAAATTCGTCACGGCGCTACGCCCCGAGGCCTGAAGAGTTTCATCTGGCGACAAATCATCAAATACGCAAACCAACAAGACACCGCATCTCCATTCGACCCACATTCACTACCTACCATGAAGAAATTTCTGACTCTCGATTTTATCCCGCTTTCTCCCAGCTTTGGCCTGCTTGTGTTGCGTGTGTGGCTTGGTCTGACCATGTTGCTGGTACATGGCATGATGAAAGTGCAGAATTTTGATTCGCTCTCGGGCAAGTTTCTGAGCCTTTTCGGCATTGGATCAAAGACGAGTCTTATCCTGGCGATTTCGGCGGAAGTGGTGGGAGCGGCACTTCTGGTGATCGGGCTTTTCACCCGCTGGGCAGCGTTGGGCCTGGCCGTGACCATGGCCGTGGCGTTTTTCATGGCGCATAAAGGCATGGTCACGGGAGATAAACCCGGTGAACTGGCTTTCATTTATCTGGCTGGTTTTGTGACCCTGTTCTTCACTGGTGCGGGTGCTATTTCCGCAGATGCGAAGCTGGGCGGTGGGAGAAGCTCCCGGCGCTAAGCGCACATCTGTTTTTCAATCCTTGTCCCCGGTAGTTAATTAAGCCGGGGATTTGCTGGCGACGCTACGCTTCACGCGGCTGGCGCGGGTCAGCAGGATGACGGCTGTCAGAATAAGCCCCCCGGCGAGGATCACCTGATGGGGTAGGGGTTCTGACAGCACCAGGTAACCGAGAATCACGGCGACGAACGGGTTCACGTAGGCATAGGAAGAGACCTTCGCCGGGGTGCTGACTTCGAGAAGCCAGACATAGGCGGTGAAGCCGATGAGCGAACCAACGAGCGTAAGGTAAACGAAGGCCCACGCTGAGGCGATGGTGATCGCGTCCCAATGGAAACGCGGGATCTCACCGAGCGCAGCTCCGCAAAGGAGCTGGATGACGCCGCCCGCCAGCATTTGCATGGCGATAAAAAGCAGGGCCGAGCCGGGGCGCGGTGCATAGCGGGCAATGATGGATCCTGCCGCCCAGGCAACCGTCGAAAGCACCAGGACGGTGGCGCCAGTGCGGTCCACCACGAGTTCGCCGAAGCTGTTCCGGCTCACAATGATGAGCGTCACGCCGAGGAAGCCGGTGAGCAATCCCACCATGATAGAAGCGGTGGGCTTCGTGCCGCGTGGTCTGATCCAGTCACCAATAACGATCCACAGTGGAACGGCGGCGACAATGAGGGCGGAGATGCCGGTGGGCACGTGCTGCTGCGCCCAACTCACGCCGCCATTTCCTCCGGCAAGCAAAAGGCCGCCGATGATGGTGGCGCTGCCCCACTGCGAACGCGAGGGAGCCTGGGCACCCAGCAGACGCATGACGCCATAAAGCATGGCGCCGGCGATGACAAACCGGCTGCCCGCCATAAGAAAGGGCGGGATCGTCTGGATGGCGATGTGGATGCCAAGATAGGTGGATCCCCAGATGAGGTAAACCGCTGCAAAAGCGGAGATCACGAGCCAAAAGGGAGCCACCGCCTTGGATGCTTTGGGAGAAGAAGTTATGGTGGTGGTGGGCGGCACAGGGCTGGTCGGCACCGTCCGGGAGGAACGGCGCGTTTTCATCGCGTCTTGAGAGGTCATGGCAGCTGTTTGGGTACGAGGCAGCCAGGAGCGGGAGACAAAAAAACCACCGCCCATGGCTGGAGGTGGTTCGCGGTCTAGTCGTTTATCAGAGGACGATACTATTCCAAAACCACCTGGGTCCGGGCTTTAGAAGCCCAGACGCCGGCAATACGCTTGACGGCGGCGGAAGCCGACGGAGCGCTTTGCGGGCAGTTGGTATGGAGATAATTCATCCGGCGTTTTAATACTGGCAGGGCGAGGCATTGTCAACCGTACGCTCCGGCGAGAGAAAGCTATTCTATAGCATTCTTCGCAGCAGTATGGTTGGTGTTGTGGCATGATCGCGCGCTTCCATTCTTCATGAACCTCGTCGCCCGTCATCATCGTCTTTCGTTTCCCCGCCGTCCGCTGGTGATGGGGATTGTGAATCTGAACGACGACTCCTTCTGTGATGATGGCACGCTTGACCCGGATCAGGCCTGGAAGCAGGCGGAGCAGCAACTGCGCGATGGCGCGGACATCATCGACATCGGTGCCGAAAGCGCGCGGACAAATCGAGAAGCCGTGAGCGTGGAAGAGGAAGTGCGGCGGCTGACGGCATTTCTAACGAAGTGGGAAGGCTGGGTAGCC
Source organism: Phragmitibacter sp. (assembly GCA_965284365.1). Taxonomy (GTDB): domain Bacteria; phylum Verrucomicrobiota; class Verrucomicrobiia; order Verrucomicrobiales; family Verrucomicrobiaceae; genus Phragmitibacter. The sequence continues at coordinate 6,257,064 of OZ260079.1, read as the reverse complement.
TCTTTGCATGGGCCGTTGTGGGATGAGGAGCAGGTGTGGCCGCCGCTGCTGTCCATCAACTCCTGGCGCACGGAAGTCATTGAAGCGACTTTGCACATGGGAGCGGATATCCTGAATGATATCTCTGCGCTGCCGACAGCGGCCAATGCGGAAGTCTGCGCACGGCATGGCGTGGCGCTATTAATCATGCATAGCATCGGTCAGCCAAAGGTGCCGCATGTGCACGTGCGTTATCCCGATGTGATGGAGTCGCTGGACACTTTTTTTGAAGAGAAGATCCAGCTCGCGCTGCAAGCGGGGCTGACGCAGGAGCATCTAATCCTGGATCCCGGCATCGACTTTGCCAAGCAGAGCGAGGATAACCTCACGATTTATCGTGAGATGGAACGTATGCATCGGTTTGGCTGCCCCTTCTTGTTGCCAGTATCGCGTAAGACCGTGATCGGGGATGTGCTGCAACTGCGTGATCCTCTGCAACGCGATGCGGGAACGGTTGCGTGTATCGCTGCTGGCATGAAGCGCGGCGCGCAGATTTTCCGCGTGCATAATGTCGCTGCGACCGCGCAGGTGGTGAAGGTGCTGTGGGGGGTGGAAGGGAAAAGCTTACCGGCTTAAGCCCTTATCACAGTGACCTTAGCCACTTCTTGAAAAACGCAGTGCATTCTTCCAGGGCGGCTACTTCCACGAACTCGTCTTTGGTGTGGGCCTGGTTGATGCTGCCGGGGCCGATGGCGACGCTGGGGACACCGACGGCGGCGAGGTAGGCGGCATCACAGAACCAGGGGGCGCCGGTGAGAGGAGCACCGCAGTCCACGAGCTTCTTCACGAAGTAATCATCTGACGGCGTGTCGAGGCAGGGTTGGGTCATGCCACGTGGTGAGACGTTGGCTGTCGCGTCATGTTTGGCGACGAACGCCTGCAAGAGATCGAAGGGGCCGCCCAGTTTTGCAATGAGCGGGGTGAAGCGGATGTCCACGGTAAGCTGGCAACGGTCCGCGGTGATATTGGGCCGGGTGCCGCCCTGGATCATGCCGAGACTGATGGTGGTCTGGCCGAGCCAGGGATCTTTGCCGCCAGCTTCACGGATCTGCGTTCGGAAGTCGGCATCGAGAGCTTTGATGAGTTTGGCCATGCGAAGGATGGCGTTTTCGCCGGCTTCGGGACGGGAGCCATGCACGGCGATGCCGTAGGTCTCAATGTCCGCCCAGAGGCAGCCTTTGTGTTTAAAAACAGTCTGCAGTCCGGTGGGTTCACCGATGATGGCGCAGGCATAGTCTTGCCCATGATGCTCAGCGAAATGACGCGAGCCATGCTGGGCGGTTTCTTCAGAGATGAAGCCCGCGAAATGTACTTCCACGGGAAGCTCTGCCATCTCTTTACCAAGCTCATGAAAGGCCCAGAGCATGGTGGCCATGGAGCCTTTGGTATCGCAGGAGCCGCGTCCCCAGACTTTGCCGTCACGCAAGACGCCGCCGAAGGGTTCGACAGTCATGCCATCGATGCCCACGGTATCCAGATGAGGGCCAAAGACGACTTTGGGCTTTGCCTCGCCATTGGGGAGGGGATGCGAAGGGAATCGCCCGATGACATTAGGCCTGCCGGGCAGGACTTCCTCGTAGGTGACTAGGGCCCCAGAGGCTTCCAGGAAATCGCCCACATACTTTGCACAGGCGGCCTCTCCGGTGAACTCGCGGGATGTCTCCCCCTCCGGATTGATGGAAGGAATCCGGACCAATGCCTGGGCGAGTTCAGTGACGGATGCTGGCAAATCCATGACTTGGCCATAACATGCTCCGGTGCGCTGGCCAACTCTTTCATCCCTGATGCGGCAGGTTTCTCGTGGCAGTTTTGTCAGGGGCGTGGGCATGGCCATGCTGTTGCTGCACTTGTGCGCGGGCGCGGCGCATGGCAAAACTCGGCGTATGGTCTCGATCCCCGCCCATTTGATTCAGGATCTCCCGATGAATTGCGGGCAGGTGGTGCTGGCATTGGCTCTGGATGGAAATGCCACCCAAGGAAGGATTTGGTGCCTGGAGAGGCCCAATGAGCGAATGCCCTGGCTGCCGGTGCATGGGCCGGTGCCGGTGACCTTTGGGCGCCATGGCATTGCGGAGGGGTTGGGGGAGCATCGCGGGAAGGCTACGAATCTGCCGCCGAAGCGTGAAGGGGATGGCAAGAGTCCGGCGGGCATCTTTGCGCTGCCGTTTGCCTACGGCTATGCGGCAAAGCCTGCCGCGTCCCGGGTGAAGATACCTTATCGACACATGACGGAGAATCATCGGGGTGTTGATGATGTAAACTCGCGTTATTACAATCAGGTGGTGGATGGTGGCCGCACCAAGGCGGACTGGGAAGGTGCGGAAAAGATGGTGCTGAGCGATGACCAGTATCGGTGGGGCCTTTTTGTGGCGCACAACACCGATCCCAAACCGGTGGCGGGCGCGGGTTCCTGCATTTTTATCCACATCTGGAAAGCCCCGGGGGTGCCGACATCCGGCTGCACGGCTATGGCGCGGGAGGAGATGGAGAAGCTGCTCGCGTGGCTGAATCCGGCGAAGGCACCGAGGTTTGTGCTGGCGCTGGAATGAGTCTTGCCCGCAAGAGGTGTGGGATAATCGAAGAGCAATTCTGAAGGAATGTCCCAAGGGATTGTCCGTTAAGTAAGCATGCCCGATTTCCAGCAACTGATCCAAAGCGGGAGTGCCCATGTGTGGCTCTACATCCCGGTGGCCATTTTGCTGGGTGCACTGCATGGACTGGAGCCGGGCCATTCGAAGACGATGATGGCGGCTTTCATCATCGCCATCCGTGGGACAGTGTGGCAGGCGGTTTTGCTGGGCCTCTCTGCGGCGATTTCCCACTCGCTCATTATCTGGCTGCTGGCAGGGCTGGCGCTGACCTTTGGCAGCCAGTGGAATGCTGAGTCGACGGAACCGTATTTTCATCTGGTATCTGCCACGCTTGTGTTTCTTCTGGCGGTTTGGATGTTTGTGCGGACGCGGCGGGATGTGAGGGCGGCAGAGGAGCATCAGCAGCGAAAGGAGACGGTGAGCGGGGCCGAGGCTGCTCAACTTTCGCGTGACATCCCGATCCCGTTTGAGCTTCCGCAGAGTTTGCAGCGGAGAGCGCTGCCTGCGAATGAATGGGCGGATGGGGGAGGGCATTCCCACCTTCATGCACCCACCACCACGGTCGCGGCGCGTGCCGGGGAAGTGGTGACGAGCAGCGGTCTTGTTCTGCCGGCGGGAGTAACATCAGTAGCGAGCAATGGTGCGGCTTCCGTGAGGGGTGCTCGGGCAAATCGAGGGCCTCATGGAGGCATGTTGTTGGATACCGGTCATGGTTGGCTGGAAGTGGAAATTGCCTCCTCGCCTTTGTTGGACGGCGCGGCGCGATTCCGCATCCATCCCTGCCGGGCCAATGGCGAACCGGTGCCGCTGCCGAAAAAGACGCAAATAGGCGTGGAGACCTCGCGGCTCGATGGAAGCATCCAAAAGTTCGCATTCGAAACGAAAGACGGGTTTTGGGAATCCACGGGTATTGTGCCGGCGCCGCATGAGTTTGTGGCGGTGATCAGCCTGGGACATGCCGATCATGCGCATACGTATCGCTTAAGATTCCGTGAGGAAGTGTCCGCATCAGGCATGGCACCCGCAGCGGAACTGGAGCCTGAGCCGGGCGACGCTGTGTATGAAGATGCTCACGAACGTGCACACGCGCAGGATATCGCGCGGCGCTTTGGGAACCGACCCGTGACCACCCCGCAGATTGTGCTCTTTGGCGTGACGGGCGGGCTCATGCCTTGCCCGGCGGCGTTCACGATTTTGCTGGTGTGTTTGCAGATCAAACGCGTGACGCTAGGCTTCGCCCTCGTGGCGGCGTTCAGCATCGGTCTGGCGCTGACCATGGTGGCGGTGGGGGTCATCGCGGCTTGGGGGACGCAACACGCTGCGAAGCGGATGAGCAGCGCCGGGTTTTCCAACTGGGTGCGGCGGGCGCCTTATTTCTCTTGTGTGTTGTTGATATTGTTGGCTGCTTTCATGGCGTACCAGGGATGGCATGGGCTTGTGCATGGGGTGCATCCGCATGCGCATTAAGCACAAAATTTTAATCCGCGCCCTAATTGGGAACAGCCGAACCGAGCTTGAGCGAAACAATCCCAGCCGTGATCAAAATGACACCGATGATCTTGGCCGCGTTGACGGGTTCGGCATAGAGGAACACTCCAGCGATGGCGGTGCCCACCACACCCACTCCGACCCAAACGGCATAGGCAGTGCCTACTGGAAGCGAGCGCAAGGCGACGGCCAACAAGAACATGCTAAGGGCGATGGCGGCGATGGTCGCCACGCTGGGCCAGAGGCGGGTGAAGCCGTGGGTGTATTGCAGGCCAACTGCCCAGCTTATCTCAAACAGGCCTGCGATGATCAAAATGATCCAGTTCATGTCTACACGCTCTCCTTGATGATGCTGGGGTCGTCCCCGTGATTGATCAATCAATTGATTAAGGAGAGGCAGGGTCGTCCCTGCGTCGCTGGTTCCTATATGATAACGCTTGCCGACGCTGTGTCGGCTGAAAAATTTTATCTAACTCGTTGGCGGCTAATCCTTGGACCCGACTGGAGAGAACTCCTCAAAGTTAGCGAAACGGACTAAGTGCACGCTCTTTTACGTGCCGTTGCGAGCTTAAGTTCTGACTGCTTGCGGAGTGACGTACGAGTGAGGTTAATTGACTTATCTTAACAGTAAGGATTGAAGGAGATAGGCCCTGAAATCCATGGCCGCTGGTTAACTTTTGAATGGAATAAATTTCCTTTTCAGTAGAAGATGCGTGTCTGTATGAGCCGCCGAAAAGCTTTCATCGTAGTGCCGCTGCTATTAATTGTCGGCGCCATTACTCTGTGGCTGCGCTCAGCCAACCCTGCTTCGAAGGGTAACATCAAAGAGAGTTCTCAACAGGCTTCGAAGCCTGTTAGTGGGGCTTCGTCATCGACACCTACTGCTGGTAACGCGGCGCCCTCTTCAAGCGCTGCATCGGCACCCGCGGGGAAGTCCGCACCAGCGACGAGCGTCAGCCAGGCTGCGGCCGTGACAGCTCCCGCTCCCTCTCCGGTTCCTGTCGGCTCCCGGGTCATTTTCCGGAAACCGGCGACTTTGCCTCCACAAGAGGCCGCTTTTCAAAAGTCGCTGATTCCCCGCACGCCGTTGCCGAAGGAGCCGCTGCGGATTCCACCGGGGAATGTCCTGAAGATAAGCGTTAAATTTACCGATGCCTTTGCCGCCAGAGCTTCTGCTGACGGAAAGTTGTCCATCCTGGAAAGCCAGTCTGCGAAGGCCTCCGAACTGGAGCAACTGGCGGAGAAATGGGATCTGCGTTTTGTTACCCTGCACACCGTCCCGGAGCAGGATCTGAAGGCGCTGGAAGATAAAGCCGCGAAGAACAGTGGCCGCGCTCAACCGGATCAAGCCAGCCTGCTGGTGGCCGTACCGAAGGTGACCACCAAGGAGAATGTGGTGGCCGCAGCCCGGGCTCTGCACAGCTCGCCACTGGTGGAGTACGCGGAGCTGGAGTCTCTGGATCAACCCGTGCCTCCTCCAGCGGCAGACATTGCCCCCACGACTCCGAACCTGACCAGCCTGCAAGGGTATCGCAGCGCAACGAACGGCGTGAATGTGGACTATGTGTGGAATACCTATGGCATCCGGGGCCACTCAACCTTGCGTGTCACGGACTGTGAGTACCAATTTAATCCCTTGCATGAAGATCTCAGTGGTTTGGTGACGCTTCAGACAGGGATTGCTTCCATGTATACCGCCTTCGGTGATGATCATGCCACGGCCGTGCTGGGAGTATTGGTCGCCGGGAACAATAGCTATGGGATGACCGGCTCGCTTCCTGACTGTCCCACTTTCTTTTATCCTGAATATTCCAACAAAACAGCAGGGGGCATTCAGGACAGAACGGCAGCCATTGTGGCCGCGATTGCGGCTTCCGCAGCGGGTGACATCGTGGTGTTGGAGATGCAGACCGGCGGCGTGGGGGATCAATACGTGCCTGCGGAATACGCGCTCTCCGTCTGGAATGCCGTGAAGACGGGCAGCGACGCCGGGGTGGTGGTAGTGGCCGCTGCTGGAAACGGCAACCAGAATCTGGACTCCAGTGGCTATGACGCCTATCGCGCCCGCGGCGACAGCGGCTCAATCATTGTGGGGGCGGGTAGCAGTGCCCGCGCGAAGTTATCCTTCAGCACCTATGGCACCCGCGTGAATGTGCAGGGCTGGGGTCAGTCGGTCGCCACGCTGGGCTACGGCGCCTATGCCACCTATGGCGGTGATGTGAATCAAGAGTACACTAATAGCTTCAACGGAACCAGTTCTGCCACTCCCACTGTCACTTCGGCAGTAGGGCTTTTGCAATCTTTCGCGATCAAAGTGCTGGAACGCCGCCTGACCCCAGCGGAGATCCGGCAGATACTGGTCTCCACCGGGCGCGCCCAAACGGGCACTCTCACCACGCCGATTGGGCCCATGCCGGAGTTGCAAGCTGCCATCAATTCACTGCTGGTCTCGTCACCGCCCAGTTTCAGCACGCTTTCCAGTTGGGGCTATTATCATTTCGCCACGGGAAGCCCCAGTTGGACGGCAGATCCGGACTCCAACGGTCTGGCCAATCTGGCAGAGTATGTTTTAGGGACAGAGCCCAAGACCAACGCCGTCACGGACCCAACGAAGATTCCACAAATCACGGTGGAAAACCCGCAGGCGCCAACGCGCACCCTGGTCTATTCCTTCAATCAACCCGCAGCCCGCACCGGAGCTGCCTGGGGTGCCCAGATGTCCACCAACCCTGCTCCTTCTTCAGGATTGTGGGGAAATCTGGTCCATGGAGTAAACGGCGTTACCATCGTTCGTGCAGGAGATCGCATCGAAGTCCGTGTGCCTGATGTGGTGGGTTCGGCCAATAAGTTTTTCCGGCTGGCGGTAACGGCAACGACGCCGTGAGGGGTAATGGACAATCTGTTGGCGGGCGGACACGTCAATTAAACCGCGAAGGCGCGAAGACTGAAAAGATTTGGTTTATCCTACTTGGATGCTTATGTTCGAGCCTTGAATCGGCCTGCTTTTCGCGCCATGGATGCGCATGAAGATCGTCTGCCTTGAGCATGTGCCGCATGAGGGACCGGGGCGGATCGCGGATTGGGCGGAGCGGCGGGGGTATCGGCTGAAGCGACTCTCACTGGCGGCAGGGGATCAGTTGCCGGCGCCGTCGGAAGTGGATCTGCTTATTGTTATGGGTGGGCCTATGAACATTTATCAGCATCGGGATCATCCCTGGCTCATCAAAGAGAAGCGCTTTATTGAGGAATGCCTTTATCGGGGGCTTCCGGCTTTGGGCATTTGTCTGGGGGCGCAGTTGCTGGCGGATGTGCTGGGCGGGAAGGTGTATCAGAATGCGGTGTATGAGCTAGGCTGGCTGCCGGTGAAGTTCGGGCATCGCGAGGGGATCTTTGCGGAGGTGCCGGAGCAGCTTACGGTGCTGCACTGGCATGGGGATACCTTCAGTCTGCCGCCGGGGGCGATCGGTGTGGCATCCAGTGCGGGCTGTCAGAATCAGGCGTTTGTTTGGGAGGATCGGGTTGTTGGGTTGCAGTTCCATCTGGAGCTGGATCCGCTGATCGTGAAAGCCCTGGGGAAGTCCGGGTATCTGGATGAGTGGCCGGGCCAGTTTGTGCAAACTCCGGAGGTCATCATGCATGCAGAGGGAGTGGATTATGCGCCGTTGCAGGCGGCGCTGGATGAGATTCTGGATGGGTTGGCGGCGGTGGCGTGAGGGGAGGTTGGTAGTGGTGGCAGATCTTCCATACGCCTCTGAGCAGCATGGCTGTTCTCCTCAATGGCGTACGGGGGCCTCCGCCACCACTGAGCTTCACGCCACCGCACACCGCTGGCGCCGCCGCCTTCTCCCCAACAAACCTATATCAACCAACCACCATCAGCAGCGCCCGGCTCGGCTCCGGCACCGAAAGGATCGCCCCACCAAAGGTGGTTGTGCTGAACTTCACAGAGATGGAATCCGCCGAGCCCGTGTCAGTGAACTCTGTCGTGAGCGTCCCACCGACGTTGCTGGTGAAAGCGGTGGCATCCAGCAGGAAGGCATCGGAATACCCATTGATCCCGTGGAGGCCGTCAGCACCAGCCAGGCCTCGGCTTCGTGCTTGAAGCGGCTCACAAATTGCAGATTCCCATCGTCGAACACAGGCGGCAGGATCTTGATGGCGACGGGGCGCTTGAGCGTTTTCTGATGCCTTTATAGACCGCGTCCATGCCTCCTTGGGCAATGAAGGCTGTGACTTTATACTGCGGCAAGGCAGCCTGAAGTTGCTCGATGCTGGGGGGCTGCCAGCTTGTGCTGGCTGAGGAATGGGTAGGGGTGGATGCCTCCAGTACGCGGGCGACTGCTGTATCGCTGATCAGTTCGGAATCAGGGACGGGGGGCTTCGGACGAGGTACTGGCTGGGTGGGGTCCGTATCGGCCATTTTTTGGCATGTCTTTTAATCGCTCGACAAACGGAAGGCAAGTTCTCGTGCTTCCCGTTCTGGCAAACCGTCGAGATTCAACACTTCAGGATCGCGGAAGAAATCGCCGTCGGCACCTGAGATACCGAAAGTGCCTGCTACGGCCTCGATTCCCGCGGGAAGTTCGGCAGTGAGGATCTGTCCATTAAGAATGGCCACGATGGTTTTACCCATGGTGACGAGCTGTAAACTGTATTGCTTTTTCGGCAAAAGCGCGGGTTCGAGTTTCGCGGAGGCCAGCACCAATTCCTTCATCTCGCTCGTGCTGTCCAAACTCTTGATCGCAAACGCTGCGCCACCAGGATAAACGGTGACGGCGATGCCTTTGCCCGCAGGAGTCATGCGGGCGGTAAGTTCTGGGAAAGTGACAAAGCCTTCGGTCTTGCGACGGCCACGGAAGCGGGTGCGAATGCCACCATTTTTGATCGTCGAGGCGGTTGCTACAGTGGGTTGTTGGGCTTTGGCCCAAACGCCATCCCACAGGGCGCCAGTATGCGCGCGGCTTTCAGCGGTCCAGAAGGAAGTCCAGGGTGGCGGTGGCGCAGCATGCGCAAGCGCGGGGTATTTAGAGGCAGGCTCGGAAGGAAGCACCTGCGAGGTAGGTTTCGTGGGTGGATTCACCAGAATGATGAGGCCACCGATGATGACGGGCAGGAAAGTGAAGAAGATCCAGGTGAGTTTCATCTCCACCTGCTGGGCGGTGGGGGGCGAATGATGGCCGAGGCCTGGTCCGCCAGCCATCGCCGGGGCCGCTGAGTGCAGGAGGGTGTTGGTAACGGTGGGCTGGGTCTGGTAAGTGGCCGGGTGCTGCATTGAGCCGGTAAGTGGCGTCATCACATGCTGTTCGTTCATGATGACTTATACTTACGATCAGATGCCTTTTGCAGCAATCGGAGATGTGAAGGATGGAAGGCCAAGGCCGTTGAATATGATGATCAGGGTTGAGGTGGCGATGCGTCTGCTTTCAGCCTGCCAGGCCGCTTCGGTGGATTTGGTTGCTTCGATAACATATCCGAAACGCGGGTGCCGCTTTTCTGTATCAGTTCAGAGATCAGAACAGTTTCAGGCATGTTCTTCCAATAGCGTTCCGGCATCTCTTTCCGCATGGCTTTGAGCATGAGCCGGGAGGGATTGAAGATGTGGCCGTAGTAGGTCTTCCACAGCTCTTCGAGTCGGTCGTCACCTTCGAATGGATCATGCTCCACAGGCTCGGAGTAGTGGAGCTTTTCGTCCTTCCAATGCACACTACCTTTTGGTGTGAAGATGGACCAGTCCATGTTGGCAAAACGCTTCACAAAGAAGGGTGTCATGGGGCGAACGATGTGATGATCCGGCTCAAACCACGCGGTGAAATACTCGCGGCCGGTATCGCTTTCACCCAGTAAACGGAAGCGCACAAAGGCATGAGCCTTGTGAATTTCCCTCCGCACGGCTTTCTCCATCTGTCGGGCAGGGGCGACATCGGGATCGCTGGCGATCTTCAGCAATTGGCGTTTCCCGTGCGTGATGCGCCAGAGGAGGCGATAAAGAATGGCCCACTTCGCCGGATCGATATGGCAGGATACGGCACGAGCGAGGGTAAAAAACTCTAGTGGAACGCGATTGGATTTGTCAGCAGTCTTTAACGTGGCCTGCGGCTCCAATTCGAAGAGTTGACCAATCGATGAAGATGTGGCGTCCCACATGATTTCCTCCGGCGGCACTTCCGCCTGCAGCAGCGATCTCGCGGCGGCGCGCCAAGATTCAAACGTGGCGCCTGGATCAACAAAGCGCATGAGCAGGGGTGAGGAGATTGAACTGCAACTGCTCCGCCGGCGGCTTCAACCGCCCCAACAAGTCAGTGCTATCCAGCAACTTCGTGGCAGGCCGATGATTCTCCGTGACGATGAAAGGCAGCGCGGTGCGCAGAGAGACGCGCAGGCGAATGAGATCCTCCAGCCGGATGCGTGTGTGCCGGCGGATCTGCAGGATACGGTTCACGTTCAACACGCCGATGCCGGGGATGCGCAGCAGGCGTTCGCGGGAGGCCTTCTGGATATCGATGGGAAAGAGGTGCCTGTTCCGTAGAGCCCAGCTCAGCTTTGGCTCGACCTGTAGATCCAGATTTGGCGCCTCCTGCGGCACGATCTCGGTCACACTGAAGCCGTAATGACGCAGCAGCCAGTCGGCCTGATAAAGGCGATGCTCCCGCTGAAGAGGCGGCATGGACACGGGCAAAACGGTGGATGAATCCGGAATGGGACTGAAAGCGGAGTAATAAACGCGGCGCAGCTTGTGCGAGGTATAGAGCTCACTGGAGCGATGCAGGAAATCCGCATCCGAGGACGTGTCTGCGCCGACGATAACCTGCGTGCTCTGGCCGGTGGCGTGACGCATCTTTTTATCGCCATCGCGGATGCGCTCGGAAGCGTCTTCGATGAGCGTTCGGATGTGGCCCATGGCTTTTTGCGTGCGGTGCAAGTTTTTCTCCGGCGCGAGACGGTCCAGGCTTTCCTGTTTCGGCAATTCCACATTGATGCTGATGCGGTCCGCATACCGCGCCGCCTGCGCGATGAGATCCTGTCCGGCCTCCGGGATGGTTTTCAAATGCAGGTAGCCACGGAAGTCATGGACCTCCCGAAGCGTGCGGGCGATCTGCACGAGTTGCTCCATGGTATGATTCGCGTTCCGCACAATGCCGGAGCTGAGGAAGAGGCCTTCGATATAGTTCCGCTTGTAGAAGTCCAGGGTGAGGCGGACGACCTCCTCTGGAGTGAAGCTGGCCCGCCGGACATTGCTGGAGCGGCGGTTGATGCAGTAGTGGCAGTCATACTGACAGCGGTTCGTGAGCAGGATCTTCAGCAGCGAGATGCAACGCCCATCCGGCGCATAGCTGTGGCAGATACCCATGCCGCCCGCCGATCCCACCCCTTGGCCATCGCGGGAGTCGCGCTTTTGTGCCCCGGAACTGGCGCAGGAGGCGTCGTATTTGGCCGCGTCCGCGAGGATGGCCAGCTTTTCCTGTAGATCCATTAGTGTTTATACGAACAGTAACCTCTACTTGGTTGTGTCGCTAGTGTTTTTGTGGCTGGGGATGAAGGTTTTCTGGTCACCGCCTACTCCAATGCTGGTCAGTTTGATTGCGAAATCCTGCGGATGGGGTATGATGATATTATGCTTATGCGTCAGTATCGGCCCACCATTGAGCAACTAAAGCTCCGCTACTCGCAAGAGATGGCGCGTCGCAAGATGATCGAGAGGCGTCATGCGGCTAATCCCAATCTGGCAAAGGGGCCGAAGATTCCTAGCAACTCAGAGCCGTGGTTGCCACATGCGCCGCGTAACTTGGCCGATTGTATCTGGATTTCGCAGCAAGTCGGGGATAGGGTGGAGCAATGGAAAAGCGCGTTTTCACCGACGACTTTGTCAGAAAATTAGCCTCTCAATATAGAGTGGTGATGCTCGGCGGTATGGCCGTCATAGCCCACGGGTTTGACCGGCCAACGAAAGATTCAGATATCTGGCTTGAACCGTTGGCGACATCTGAAGACTGGGCCGATGCCGTGCTTTCGGTGTTGCGTGAATATCCTATAACGACCGTTTGGTCATTAGCTCAACGGAGAAATCTGGAAATAGAGGAAATCGCGGAAGAGATAGAAGATGTGGGGGTAATACGAATCAATGGGATGGACTTACCCTTGGATGTGTTTCGCAATCCGAACGAACTGGAGCTTGCAGACTTTGAACGAGTCTGGAATGCGGCAAAGGAATTGGAGGACGGGGTCCGCCTCCCGGACCCTCTCGACTTGTATATTACCAAGGCCAACACGGGGCGTGAGCATGACTGGCAGGATCAGCTTTTTTTGGAAACACTCGTGCGCAAAACATTCAGAGAAAGTCTCCCGGTGTGCAATCTGGAAGAGGCGCAGCGCCTTTTTGATCACTTCCTTGACCCCGCCGTCCTCGGCTACGCGCTTGAGAATCCGAATCTTGGAGTTCGTGAATTGGCACTGGATCATCTGAGGCAGTTTGAGACGGAAGGAGATCCTTACTCTCGGGATATTTTGAGGGACTGGAAGTCTAAGCGCGAAGTTCCGCCACAATCTTGACGACCCGGCCATCTCCCCTCATCCACATCATAGACACGCCGTCACTTCTGCCTAAGCTCCACGCATCATGTGGACCCAAGTCAGACCTTTCACCGACATCAAACTGGAGAAGAGCAGCGACGGCATTGCCAAGATCACGATCAACCGGCCTGAGGTGCGCAATGCCTTCCGGCCGCTGACCGTGCAGGAGATGCTGCAGGCATTTGATATCGCCCATGAAGACCCGGAGGTGGGGGTGGTGGTGCTCACGGGGGAGGGGCCGGATGCCTTCTGCTCCGGGGGCGACCAGAAGGTGAGGGGGCACGCGGGTTACATCGGCGGCGATGGCGTGCCGCGGCTGAACGTGCTCGATTTGCAGAAGAAGATCCGAGGCATTCCAAAGCCGGTCATCGCGATGGTCGCGGGCTATGCGATCGGCGGCGGGCATGTGCTGCATGTGGTGTGCGACCTGACCATCGCCGCAGACAATGCGCGCTTTGGCCAGACGGGTCCGAAGGTAGGGTCGTTCGACGGCGGCTTGGGCAGCAGTTATCTGGCGCGCATCGTTGGCCAGAAGAAGGCGCGGGAGATCTGGTATCTCTGCCGTCAGTATGACGCGCAGCAGGCGCTCGACATGGGGCTGGTGAACAAGGTCGTGCCACTGGCAGAACTGGAAACAGAAACGGTGCAATGGTGCCGGGAAATATTGAGGCACTCGCCGCTTGCGCTGCGCTGCCTGAAGTCCGCGCTGAATGCGGACTGCGATGGCCAGATGGGTCTGCTGGATCTGGCGGGCAATGCGACGCTGCTCTACTACATGAGCGAAGAGGCAAAGGAAGGGAAAAATGCCTTCGTCGAGAAGCGTGAACCGGACTTCTCGAAGTTCCCCCGCGTTCCCTGATCGTATCTATTTGGTAGTCGCATGTCTCTGAAACCCTGGATCCTCGCCGCCCGGCCCAAGACGCTGGGCGCAGCCATCGCTCCGGTGCTGGTGGGGTCGGCGCTGGGATGGAAGCTCAGCGGGGAGTTCTGCATCTGGCTCATGCTGGCCACACTCGGCTCGTGCATGTGCCTGCAGATCGCCGTGAATTTCTTCAACGATGCCGTGGATGGCCTGAAGGGCAGCGATACGAAGGAGCGACTCGGGCCGGTACGCATCACGGCCAGTGGCATGATGCCGCCGCGCACGGTGCTGAAGGTTGGTGTATTCGTCTTGTTGGTGGCGGCGCTGCTGGCCATTCCTCTTATCTGGATGCGCGGTTGGCCGATCGTCGCGATTGGCATTCCGTCGCTGTGGTTTTCTTATGGTTACACGGGCGGGCCTTGGCCTTTGGCTTATCGCGGACTTGGGGATCTGTTTGTAGTGCTGTTCTTTGGTTTGATCGCAGTGACGGGTTCGGCCTTTGTGCAGAGCGGCCAATGGCATGTGGAGGCGCTGGTCGCGGGCTTGCAGATTGGCATGCTATCCACGGTGTTGATTGCGATTAACAACCTGCGGGATGTGGATGAGGATAAAAAGACCGGCAAGCGAACGCTGGCGGTGCGGCTCGGTAAGACCTTTGCGCGCTGGGAGATTATTGGGCTCATGTTGGGCGCCATAGCGCTGTGCGCTTATTGGTATGGCACGAATCATCTCGCCTCGCGTTATGCGCCGGTGCTGCTTTTCTTTTTCCTGATCCTCATTGCCCAGGACATCTCGAAGGAGCCGTCCGCGGCGCTCAACAAGACTTTGGCTAAGGCAGGTGCATGTCTCCTGCTCTTCAGCATTCTGATCTCCGTAGGCTGGATCGTGCAGCCTGCCTCATGAAGACGCCGCTGCATTATCATCGCTACACGCTGCGCTCCAGTGGGGCGCTCAATGCCGTTTCCACCCGGCGCGAGTTTCAGGGGGCACTGATCAAACTTGATGGCGGTGTTGGGTGCCTGCATCCGTGGCCGGAGTTTGGTGATCTGCCGGTAGGAGAGCAACTCGGGCTGCTGCAAGCCGGAGGCACCAGCAAAGTCATCGAACGCGCGCTGCGCATGGCGCGTATGGATGGCGAAGCGCGCAGTCGAAATGTCAGTCTGTTTGACGGTTTGGAGATCCCGCCCTGCCATTACTCCTGGGATCAAAACGCGGACTTTGAGCGCCAGTGCGGACGGGTGGTGACGGAAGGCTGGCGTGCCGTGAAGACCAAGGGGCACGCTGATCCGGCTCTGTCGTTCGCCTGGATCACGCGCTTCACGAATGCCGTGCCTGACGCCTCCGTGCGCGTGCGCATGGACTTCAATTCGTGTCTGACAGAGGCTCAGTTTACCGGTTTCCTGCGACCTTTGCCGGATCATGTGAAAGCCCGACTCGACTTTGCGGAAGATCCTTTTCCGTATGATCCCGTTCGGTGGGATCACGTGCGCGGCACGCATCGGGTGCAGCTCGCTTTGGATAAACAACTGCGCGGCGCCAGTGAAGGCTTTGACGTGGCGGTGCTGAAGCCGGGCCGCCGTGAGTGGAGGGAAATGGTGGACGGCCTACCACCGAGCACGCGTATCGTCATGACCTCCGCGATGGATCATGCCATTGGCCAGAGCTTTGCCGCGTGGGAGGCTGCGGTGGCGTGGCAGGAACTTGGATCACGGCTGGATCTTTGCGGACTGTGCACGGAACATTTGTTTGAGCAGGATGCGTTTTTTGCCCGGCTACGTTCTGTCGGGGGGCAATTGCATGTCAATCGCAGTGGTACCGGTCTGGGATTCAATGAGGAGTTAAATGCATTGCCTTGGCAGCCTATGGAGATTGAGGATAGGGCGTCATGACCTCCTCTGAAGACCTCATGCGGAACTCGTTCTGGGAAGGCAGTGCACCTCATCTGGCGCTGGCTCCGCAACAGGCCGCGCCTAAGGGATTGCTCGACTTCATCTCAGCGAGGGAGGCGACCCGTTCACTGCTGTATTTCCAAACCAGCGGCAGCGAGGGCGTGCCGAAGTGGGTGGGGCTGTCTCGCGTAGCCGCGCTGGCCTCTGCCGGTGTGGTGAATGCGCATCTGGAATGCACGGAGGCGGATCGCTGGCTCATCTCGCTGCCGCTGCATCATGTCGGTGGGTTTTCCATCCTGGCTCGCAGTTATGTCAGTGGTGCCAGTGTGAGCTTTCTCAGAGAGAAATGGGATGCAGGGCGTTTTGCGGAGATGTGCAAAGCTGAGCGGATTACGCTGACGTCTTTGGTGCCGACTCAGATTTATGATCTGGTGACCGCGAAGCTCGAAGCGCCTGATGGCCTCCGCGCGATTGTGGTAGGGGGTGGTGCGATGACGAAGGAATTGGCCCATCGTGCTCTAGGGCTGGGCTGGCCGGTGCTGCAAAGCTACGGCATGACGGAAGCCTGCTCGCAGATTGCCACGGAGCCGATGGCGCATCTGCATGCCGGGAGTGATCCCGATCGGTTAGAAGTGTTGCCTGGTTGGGATCTGCACACCGATGGTGAAGGCCTTCTCACCATTCGGGGACCCTCGCTTGCCTCGGGTTATGCCGTGCAGCGCGAAGGCGATTGGACTTGGGACGCGATCTTTCCAGAGTCTGGATTGCGCACGCGTGATCGGGTTTCTATCTGGCAACACGGCAACCGGCAATTTTTGCAATTCCTGGGACGTGAGTCGTCTTTTGTGAAGGTGAAGGGGGAACTGGTTTCCTTAGTTTCGGTGCAGCGGCGAATTGAAGGACTGATGACTCAGGCACCGTCTGCCCCGCAGGTGGTTGTTTGTGATCTGCCGCATGAGCGGAAGGGCACAGAAATTGTGCTCGTGGTGGAAAAGGGCGACCAGGACCAGCATGACTGGGTATCGCTCATGCAGCGTTATCATGTGGATGCATCAGCAGCAGAAAAGCTGCGCGGTCCTTTGTTTGTGGAGGCATTTCCTCGAACGTCCTTGGGCAAGATTAATGTCCCAGTGCTTCGCGAGCAAATTCAGGCTCAGTCGTGACACCGGCTGATGTTTACGGTAACGTCGCGCCGTGTTATTGACTTGGCCATCGCACCCACGTCTCTCGTCGCTTTTGGGGCGTGCTCGTGTGTGGCTGGCACTTGGCGCCGTTTGTCTTGGGCCTGCGGCATCTGTCCAGTCTGCGGATTCGTCTAAAGTTTCATCGGCTCCCGTAGAACTGTTGGTAGACGGGAAACTAACCCCGACATCCTCTCACATCGCCGAGATTCCCGCCTCTCATAAGTCCGTCAGTTTTCGTATGGGCACGTCCGCTCAGGATGACCCGGAAGCGACACGGCGCATGCGCTTCCAACTCAAAGGGGTGGACAATGACTGGCGGCAGATCGGCAGTGAGATGGGGCTCATCGTCCGCTTTGTGGATGCGAAGGGCGACCAAGTGGGGCAGCGTTTGTTCCCGGTGGATGGCATCAGCGGCGGCTGGCGTGGCAAACTTGAAGAGTCCACATTCACGCAGCGCCGTGAGAGACTGCGCGTTCCGGATGGAAGCGCTGCGGTCACAGTGGCCATCTCCTCATCGGGGCCTCCCACAGCGATGGGTATCTATGCCGTGCGGGGACTGAAGATGGTGGCTGGTGGGGCGGATCAGGCCGAGCGCGTGTATGAAGCGCCGTCACCCATGACATCGCAGCAGTCGGGACCGAATGGCTGGGGTCGTAGCGGGTCGCGGCCCTCCATGGCGAAGATCGTGTCCACCACTGCGGGCGATGCGTTCTGCATCCTCGACGACGACCCAAGCGCGCATGCGGAGTGGGTGATGTCGCGAGGCGTGGCACCGCGCGTGCAATCATCCGAATCGCTCACGATTGAATGGTCGGAGATGTATAACATCGGCATGGGCAACAGCTTTGATGTGAACTACGGACACCTCGGCGCGGGCAGCTATACCTTCCTTAGTGATGAGTTGACCGCCACAGGTGAGTCCATCGCGGGACCGCGGCAGCTTTCATTCGTGGTGCTGGAGCCGTTCTGGAGGAAGGCATGGTTTTGGATTGGCGCGCTGCTGGCAGCGGCGATCCTGCTGTGGGTCGCAGGCCGTGCCATCATCCAGTGGCGGCTGCGTCTGCATCTCGCGAAGGCCGAGCAGGAGCACATGGTGGAGCGGGAACGCCTGCGGATTGCCCGCGATCTCCATGACGATCTCGGCGCACGCCTCACGCATATCTCGCTCATGAGCGGACTGGCGGAGAATGAGTCGGAGAGCGCCTCCACCCGTGAGAATTTTCAGCGCATCTCCGGTATGGCACGGGAATTGGTAGCGGCGCTTTACCAAACGGTCTGGACCGTGAACCCCGAACATGATCACCTGGAGGCGTTAGTAAACTATGTTTGTCAGATCACGGAGAACCTGACGGAGACAGCTCGGATTCGCTGCCGCATCCATTCCTGCGAAGTCCCCAGTGAACGCCGGGTCACGAGCGAGATTCGTCATAACGTCACCTTGGCCGTTAAAGAGGCGCTCAATAACAGCATTAAACATTCAGGGGCGACCGAGATCACCTTGCGGATCAAGTTTAGCGATCCATGGCTGCAGGTGTCAATTGCGGACAATGGACAGGGTTTTGAGATGAACAGCGCCAAGTCTTCTGGAAATGGGCTCAACAATATGCGCCGGCGTATGGAATCGCTCGGTGGGGAAGTGACCATCAACAGTTCTCCAGGCAAGGGTACTTCCGTGCGTTTTAATGTGCCGATGCCTTCGGCGGATTCCAAGATGACTGCACCCCCACCTGCTTCCTCAGTAAACGATGAGTAAGACGAAAACAGTCGTGATCGTGGAAGATGATCCCGGACTGCGGGAGCAGCTTCTGCTCGTGCTCAAAAGCGCGCGGGACATCGAATGTCTTTACGCTGTCAGTTCGGGTGAGGAAGCGTTTCGCAAGATCCCCACGCAGCCGCCCGATGTGGTGCTGATGGACATACAATTGCCCGGCATGTCCGGCATTGAGTGTGTGGCATTGCTGAAGAAACAGCTGCCCGATCTCGAGTTCATCATGCTCACGGTTTATGAAGATGCCGACCGCATCTTTCGCGCGCTGAAGGCCGGGGCGAGTGGCTATCTGATCAAGTCTGGTCCTCCGGAGAAGTTGTTTGAGGCTATTCGCGATGTGCATTCCGGGGGTGCGCAGTTTTCCGCGCACATCGCCCGGAAGGTGGTGCAGTATTTCCATGCACCCGTCAAACCGGCACCCGATACAGAAAGGCTCTCACCACGGGAGAGCGAAGTCATTGAGCTGCTGGCCTCCGGTTATATCTACAAGGAAATCGCGGACAAGCTGGGGATCGGAACGGAGACCGTGCGCACTTATGTGAAGAACATTTGCGTGAAGCTACAGGTGAAGAATCGCACGGAAGCGGTGGCGAAACACTTCTCCTAAATGGGTGAGGGAGGAGGAGGTGGCATCCCCGCTTTAGGGGATACGGGAGTTGTGGCGGACTGGAAGATCGCGCCTAACCTCATGACGTCCCCTTCGCTCCTTTATCGTTACTTACCTCACCGCACCATCCGTGAAAGGCCGCTTCTTCCTACTCTCCATCTTCACCACGCTCACCGTGTGCCTCGTTAGTTTCGGCACGAGTGTTCTGTTTGCGCAAACTGTTGCACCTTCGACGGCTGCTGCGGTTGCTCCTGTAGTAAAGAAGAATCCGGACGCCATCTCCGTTCTGGTGATCGGCGGACAGAACAATCACAACTGGCAGATCGGCAATGAGTTCCTCCTGACATTGCTGAACGCCCAACCCGGTTTCACCGCAGTGGAGTCCAACACGCCGCCCAAGGGCGCACCGCAAACGGATTGGGCCAAATGGAATCCAGAGTTTGAAAAGTATCAGTGCATCGTCCTCGACTACAATGGCGAGATGTGGCCCGCGCCGATCCAGCGCGCCTTCGAAAAATATGTGGCAGACGGTGGCTCCGTTGTGCTGATTCACGCCGCGAACAACAGCTTCACCGGCTGGACGGAATACGAAAAGATGGTCGGCCTGCTATGGCGGCACACCACCTTCGGGGCGAGTCTGTATCTCGATGACAAGGGCACTGTCGTTCGCGAGGAGCCGGGCATCGGTCGCTCCTCCGGTCATGGCAAACAATGGGACTGGCAGGTAACCGTGCGCGATAACAAGCACCCCATTACGGCTGGCATGCCGCCGCTCTGGAAGCACGTGAAGGACGAACTCTATCATGGGCAGCGTGGACCTGCGGCCAATGTGAACATCATCTTGAGCGCCTTTGATGATTCCAAATACAACGGCACCGGGAAGCATGAGCCAGTGTTGTGGTGGGTGCCGTATGGCAAAGGCAAGGTCGTGACGAATGTCATGGGCCACGTCGGCGATAACTCCGGCCCACTCGCTTGCGTGGGTTTCCAGACCACCTTCCTGCGTTCCATCGAGTGGCTCCTGACCGGTGCTTGCAAAACGCCTATCCCGGATGATTTCCCCACGGCTGAGCGCACCAGTCGCAATTTCCCCGGGGGCATTCCGCGCCTGCCGATGAAAGACCTCTCGCCGAAAGATTCCATGGCGCAGATCAAGGTGCCCGCGGGCTATCGTCTGGAACTCGTCGCTGCCGAGCCCACATTGATTCATCCCGTGCTCTGCACCTGGGATGGTGATGGCCGCATGTATGTCGCGGAGATGCGCACTTACATGAAGGACCTGGATGCGACCGGTGAGAATGAGCCGACGTCCCGCGTGACTCGCCTCACGGATACCAATGGCGATGGTGTCATGGATCAGTCCACCATCTTCGCCGATAACCTCGTGCTGCCACGTATGGTGCTGCCGCTCGATGATCGCGTGCTCATAGCGGAAACTTACACCGGCAACTTCGTTTCGTATCAGGATACCAATGGCGATGGCATTTCGGACACGAAGTCCGATTTCTTCAGGGGCGAGCCAACGAAGAACAATCTGGAGCATCAGGACACCGCGCTGCTGTGGGGCGTGGATAACTATCTCTACAGCGGCAATCTCTCCCGCCGCTTCCGCATCACGAAGGATGGCAAAGGGATGGAGTCCAGCCCCATCTATGGCCGCACTTCACAATGGGGCCTCGCCATGGATGACGAGGGACGTTTGTACTGCTCTGCGGCAGGCGGTGAGAATCCGGCCTACGGCTTCCAGCAGTATCCCGCGTATGGTGGCCTCACCTTGCCGGATGAAACGGAGCCTGGCTTTGCCGAGGTCTTCCCAGCCGTGCAGATGCATGACACGCAAAGCGGACTGAATCGCATCCACAACATCAAGGGCACGCTGAACCACTTCAGCGCCTGCTGCGGCCAGTCCATCTTCCGTGGGGATCGTTTGCCGGAGGAACTGCGCGGGAACTACCTGCTGCCGGAGCCGGTGGGCCGACTCATCCGCAGCGCCAAAGTGAAGAACGTGGAAGGGAAGCGCGTCCTCGCCAATGCCACGCCGGGCACGGAATTCATCACCTCCACAGACTTGACCTTCCGCCCCGTATGGACCGCCACCGGCCCGGATGGCTGCCTCTACATAGTGGACATGCATCACAACGTCATTCAGGAAAGCGCCTGGGTGCCACGTGGCGGTTACCTGCGCGATACCATCGTGAATGACGGCTACGACAAGTATCATGCGCGCGGCCGCATCTACCGCCTCGTCCATGATGACTTCAAGCCTGGCCCTCAGCCCCGCATGCTCCAGGAAACCCCGGCGCAACTGGTCCAACACCTCTCCAATCCCAACGGCTGGTGGCGCGATACCGCCCAGAAGCTGCTCGTGCTGAAAGGCGACAAAAGTGTGGTGCCTGCTCTGACCGAACTCCTACACAAGGGGGACGCTCCCCTCGGCCGCATGCACGCCTTGTGGACCCTCGATGGTCTCGGCGCAGCAGATAAGGCCCTCGTCCTGGAAGCCTTTGGTGATAAGGACGCGCGTGTCCGTTCTGCTGCCATCCGCATCAGCGAAGCCTACCTAAAGACCGGTGACAAGGAAGTCATGGCCAAGCTTGAACCGCTGCTCAAAGACACTTCTCCTGATGTCATCACGCAGGCCATCAACTCGCTCCGTTACGTGCCGAACAAGGCGTCGCATGCAGCTATCCAGACAGCTGCCGCCGCCCATCCGTGGAATGAAATCGTCACCGCCTCCTCCCGGCAGAGCGTCCAATTCGATCCTGCCAAACCGAGCGGCCCTGGCGTCAAGATTGATCCGGTTGGCATGGCCCTCATGCGAAAGGGGAGCGATCATTACGCTCAAACCTGTTTCGCCTGCCATGGTCCTGACGGCAAAGGCATCGTGGCCACAGACGGAGCGCGTCTCGCGCCTTCGCTGGCCGGTTCCCCTCGCGTGAACGGCAGCCCGGATGCAGTCGTGCGCATCCTGCTGCATGGCCTTACCGGCGAAGTGGATGGCAAGACTTACATCGGCCTCATGGTGCCGTGGAAGGCTAATGATGATCAATGGATGGCCGAAGTGCTCACCTACATCCGCAACAGCTTCGGCAATACTGCCCCGACCATCATACCTGCCGAAGTCGCGGCCATCCGCTCTGTCGATGGCGCTGAACGTCCCCAATACACCCTGGCGGAACTCGCGCCCTTCCTTGCGTTCCCACGCGATGAAATGAGCCAGTGGGCCTTCAAGGCATCGGACAAGGAGAACGAAATCAAGCGTGCCTGGGACGGCGATCCGAAGACGCGTTGGTCCAGCGGTCGAGCACAGAAGGAGGGCATGTGGTTCCAGTTCGACATGAAGAAGCCGCACCTGCTCACGCGCGTCACGTTGGATTCTGTGGCTTCCAAGGACGACTACCCGCGCAAATACGAAGTGCGCGTAAGTGATGACGGCGAGAAATGGTCTGACCCCATCGTGACCGGCACGGGTGCTGCCATGACCACGATCAACTTCCCGAAGAAGACGGTCAGCCGCTTCGTGCGCATCACGCAGACCGGATCCGATAAAGGCTGCTTCTGGTCCTTTAACGAACTGGCGGTGTATGGCACACCGCCAAGCGACGCGAAGTAACTAAGCAGGCGTCGCTGCCCAGCGTTAAGCCATCACCGCGCGTGTCTCCAGACGCGCCGCGGATGAGGCCGTGGCCGAAGCCTTCGCGAGCACGCCTTTGGCATAAGCCCCCATGGGCTGCACATCGAAGCGTTTGGCCAGTTGGCTCAGCGCCCAGGTCATGAGTTCGCGCTTCTTCACACTCGGCATCTTCATGGCGGGGAAGAACTCCAGGCCCGGTGCCTCATCTGATCCCATGAAATCCAAAGGGTGCAGCAGGAAGGAAGGCTCCACACCGCGCAGGCGGCAGGCCGTGAGGGCACTGAGGAAATAGGTCTTCGCCAGCAGAGGCGAGTATTGCGCCAGACAGGCCAGATAGGTGCCATGAATGGGCGACCGCAGCATCGGAAAAGTCGTCACGGGGATCTCCAACAAAGGCCCGCGATCAGTTGCCCACTGATACGGATGCAAGGGACGAAACCCCGCAGACCAGGAACCGTAGAGCGCCTTCAGTTGTTTCTTCTGCTCCGCATCCGGCTTCGCAGTGAGCTGATAGTAAAGCCGCATGAGTGGCCCAAGGAAAGTTGGGAAAGAGGAGCCATCATAGAGATAGCCCCGTTCCTGTAGCACGGAGAGAATATCCGGGGAACTGCAAAAGCCCGGTCCGCGCCAGCCGATCGGACGTTCGCCCGTGGCATAGAAGATAGCCTGCTCTGTCGCCGCGATTTCAGATGCGATCTGCTCCCGCGTGTTCCCCTGCATCCACGGCTCGTGATTGTAGGAGTGGTTGCCCACCTCATGCCCCGCTTCCGTGAGGGATTGCAGCAGCGCATGATGCTCCGGCATCGCCGCATCACGCCCGACGATAAAGATCGTGCTCGTCACTCCAGCCTTCTGGCACACGTCCAGATAAGCGGGAATGAACGCGCCGAAGTAACTAGGCCGGCTGGCCCACTCCGCATCACCGCGGGCCTTGAGGTAGGCCCAGCGGTCATCCAGATCGAGCGAGAGGTTGGCTTTCAGTCGCGTCATGGTCGCAGTTGTCGGTTTTTGATTAAGTGCGCTTGTTTGTCAGACTACCGCCATGGCAGCCACTTCCTGATTCAGGATAGCTCGTGGCAGCTTCGGCGCAGGCTCGGAAAGAGCCTTTTGCTTCGCCATGAAGTGTTCCGCAGCCTCATTTGCCAAAGTCACAGCGGAGTTCCAGGAAGTGATCCCGGGATATACCTGTGCCGTAGAGCAGGTGACGATGCGCGTGCCCGGAATATCGAAGCCCGGCTTCGTCTTCGCATAACCCAGCGGATAAAGCGGTTCCACATAGGGCGCTTTAAAGATCTGCACGTCCACCACATCCGTCGGCGTCAGATTCAGATCCGGATAAAGCGAGACCAGTTGCGTGGTCCAGCGCCGGGCGATGGTCGCGCTGTCTTCCTTGAAGAGCTCCGAGGAAGCCTGAGTGTAGCGCATGGCATACGCCACGTGATGGCCGCCGTAGTGAGCGGGATCCACCAACTCTGTCATCTCCACCAGGCCGTCGAAGTCCGTATTGGATCGCATGACCGGCGCCCAGTAGTGATTGTCCAGAGGCCGCTTCAGGAAGAAGATCGCATTGACCACGCCCTGATGCGGAATGTCTGGCAGATTCGCTTGTGGCGCATTGCCCTTAAGGACACCACGAAGGGTAGGGGAGGGCAGCGTCGAGACCACCCAATCCGCCCGTACCGTCGTGCCATCCGCGCATTCCACATCCACACCCGTATCATGGGGTTTCAGTTCAGTGACACGAGTTGAAAGACGGATCTTCACACCACGTTCCGTAAGCACTTTCTGGCAGCGATCCAGGAAGGCCTTCAAGCCACCGCGCAGATAACCACGAGGAGTTTTGTTCTTGTCACGGCCCAGGCGGGACCAGATGTAAAGCGCCGGCAGATTCGCGGCGGCATCTCCGAACTTGGCACGGAAGAGTGGCTCCAGGAGTTTCTTCCACAGCGTCTTTCCATACAATCCGCTGAGCCATTCGCTCACGGGAATGTTGTCCAAGTCTTTGCCTTTGCCAGCCCGGCGGAGCAGCACGCTCACGATGCCGAAACGCAGGCGCTCCAGGAAGGTGAGTGGCTTGAAGCGCAGCAGGTCCAGCGCCCCATTGAATGGGTAGCGCTTGCCTTCTACGAGGAAGCCCATCGTGGTCTGCTTCCACTGCATCTCCTGCGTCATCCCCATGTCATCGATGAGGGAAAGCAGAGGACCGTCGCTCGGCATCTGGCAGTGGTAGAACTTGTCGATCCAATGGCCACGCCAATTGAAATACGTGCCCAGACCGCCGAGCTGTGCGTCCGCCTCCAGGAGCTCCACCTGACAGCCTTGGCTGCTGAGCCGATGCGCCAGGGTGAGTCCTGAAATGCCGCCGCCGAGGATGGCAACGGTTGGTTTAGCGGCGGACATGTACGAGCCTCCGAGGTGCGGGTGCGAGGGCATTGCGCAGGGCGAGTTTGAAGTATTGTTTCAGCGTGCGCGCGAGTTTCAGTTTGCTGGTGCTCAGCTTGCGGTCATAGCGCAAGACCATCGGCACTTCCGTCATCTTGGGACCCCAGTGGCGCAGTTTCAAGAGCAGTTCCACCATGCAGGCGAATCCTTGCTCTTCGATGAGGCGCTCGCCCCAATGCTTAAGCGCGTCCTGAATCAGCGTGGCACGGTAGCAGCGGTAGCCGCTCGTGAAGTCATTGATCTCATTCAGCGGCAGCGCGAGGCGGAAAACCACTGAAGCACCGCGGGAAAGCATGCGGCGGAATTGCGGTGCCGTGCTGTCATCGCCACCCTTCACGAAACGGGAAGCGATCGCGATGTCGTTGCCATTAATAATAGAGTTGAGCATCTTCGGGATGAGCGTCACGTCATGCGTGTCGTCCGCATCCATGACCGCGATCATGTCGTCCTCATTGGCGAACTCCGCGGCAGTGGTGAGACCGGTTAGGAAAGCCTGACCGAGGCCGGAATTGCGCTCATGCTGGATGAGCTTCACTTCCAGACCTTCCACACCTTTGCGGGCGATCTCTGCGGTGCCGTCGCTCGATCCATCATCCACCACAAAGACCACCATGCCACGAGCAGGCGCCATATCGGCATCCGCCAAGCGCTGCAGGAGGCTGGGAAGGGTGGCTTCCTCATTAAAAGCAGGAAGGACAAGAAGCACACGGCCCACCTTGTGGAAAACGGAACCGGGGGAGACTTCAGGCCAGGCGGCGGCCAAGGCATTCTGATTTAGGAGAGTGTTAGGAATAGCTGTCATGGCGAGTGGCAGTGGTAGCGGTTTGCAGTGATGGATGAACTAGCGGGGGTGTGAATTGCTGATGATGGAAATTATAATATTTCTATAACCACTGCAACACAATTCTGCAAATTTTCGCAAAATAGTAATTAACCATACCAACTGCATATCTACGAGGCATTTGAGCGTCGCTCATTTTACTGCTTATAACTCGCTCAGAATCAGCGTATGTCCGCAAAAGCAGGTAATATGGATTTTTTACCTCTTTTGAGAAGCAGTCATAACTCCTTGAAAAGCCTCGATATCCCCGCAATACGGTATTTCCTGCGCATTTTCGCAGTTTTGAGACGCGAGAGTGCGGAATGGACGGGTTTTCAGCTACTTCTAGCTTTGGAGCGCCTAATAATTTTAAATCATTCCTAAGATGAGGTCGCGCGTCTTCTTCGCATAGGCTCGCACATCAGCGGCTAACAAGAGCGCGGACACAATAACCACTCGCTTCGCCCCGGCAGCCAGCACGGAAGGCAGAGTTATTTCATTGATGCCGCCAATGCAGAACACTGGCGCCTGTGCGAAGGATTGAACCTGCGCGATATCCTGAAGGCCGATCGGCACATAGTCCGGTTTGGTGCCTGTGGCGTAAAGAGGACCGAATCCTATATAGTCTGCACCCTCAACAAGTGCCGCCCGAGCCTGAGCCACGGAGTGCGTGGACTTTCCCACAAAACAGTTCGGTCCCACAATCCGTCGCGTTTCTTCGACCGAAAGATCATCCTGCCCCACATGAATGCCATCTGTCCCCACGGCACGGGCAATCTCCGGAAAGTCGTTGATGACAAATGGCACGCCCGCCGCCCGGGTGATGGGCAGAACTGCTTCCGCCAAGGCCGCGATGTCCGCTGGGGACGACTTCTTTGCCCTCAGTTGCAGGATGTCCACGCCACCCTCAATGAGCGCCGTGGTCATGCTCAGCGCGTTCTCCGGTTTCACATAGCCGAGATCCAGGATGCCATAAAGCCAGCAGTCAGAAAGCGCACGCATAGAAGATCGCACTCTTAGCAGTGGTGCCTGCCCCCACAAACACCAAATCACAACAGACCTCATCAGCTCCATGAGTCCGTTCCGGTGTGGAGTGCGGAGACTCGCTCTGGCAACTACCCACAATTCCGACGCATTCAATACACGAAAAAGCGGCGGCACCACTAACGATGCACGCCGCCTGAGAGTGGAGATGGGTTTCCGAGTAAGCTAGTTCAACAGCCCCGCAAACTTCTTCCGCGCATTGATCAGGAGATAAAGCGCGAGCACGCCCACCACAGCCAAAATCGGGTCAAACTTCAAGCCGCCCATGACAAACTGATGTGCTGCCAGGATGTTCAATATGATCGGTCCGAGGACGAGCAACCCCCAATTTCGAGTCTTCGGAATGGCGGTAAGTATGCCGCCGACCACTTCACAGACCTTTACAAAATGCATCCAGCCTGTGGCCCAGAAAGTGGTGGTGAAGGCTGCCATCAAAGATCCCTCTGGTGGCGGGGGCATGTCCGGGATCATTTTTAGAAGGAACATTCCTCCGAAAGCGATGAACGCGAGGCCGAGCAGAGCTCCGGCAATATTAGGAAGGTATTTCATGAGAACTAGTTGTGGTTGTTGTTGATCTTGATGTTGTCTGTCTGCTGATCGGACTGAACCAAGTCAGTCTCTTCTTTATTTGGGAGGGGTTGTCTCCCATTCATACGCCTCTCGCCCTCACTTGGCTTCCACCACGGACTTCAGTTTAGCCAAGCCGTCGTCGAATTGTCCGCCCACCATTTTGTCGAGATCCATGAAAAGCTGGAAGGTTTTGGACATGAAGCTGTTCGCGCCATCCATCTCCCAGGTCACCACCGTTTGATCGCCCTCTGGCTTGAACGTGAAATGGGCGTTGCTCGTGGATTCCATGGGCTTCTTGAAGTCCAGTCTGAACTTCACCAGTTCAGAGGGCTTGCTTTCCGTAATGGTCATTGCCCCCTCACCAGCCTGGCTATTCCCCACCCAGGCCATGCTGGAACCGACGCCTGAGTCTGGGCCGGCGAAAGTCTTCTTCATTTCCGGATCCATCTTTTCGAAGGGCGACCAGGCGGACCACTTCTTCAATTCATTCACATGCGGGAAGATCGCTTCCGGCAGCGCAGCGATCTTCGTGCTGCGCGAGAGGTGGAAGGTATCTGGCTGACGGCTGATGATAATGATCAGCGCAATGATGATAATGGCGACGGCCGCGAGAATGATTTTCAACATAGGAACGAAGGAGAGGGGGAGGGATGGAGTGAGAGTTGATCGATAAAACGGAAAAACAGGAAGTGCAAAGAACTACGCTGAAGCTGGCAGAGACGCCAGATAATGATCCAGCTTGTCCCAGGTGCCGCCAAAACCGTGCCGCATGCCCTCGCGACCGGCGTCGAAGGTGTCATGCTCTTCCTCGGAGGCATTCCACGGTGCCGATTGATTCACCAGTGTGGTCTTGCCATTCTCTTCCGTGAAGGTGCAGGAGCACAGCATTTCCAACGGCCAGGTTGGCGCCATGGGGTGACGCAGCAACGCCCCATTCTCATCGCAGAACGAAACGACGCAGGAAAACCCGCGTAGTGGTTCGACGGATCGGAACACCCACTTCCCATATGTGGCCGTGCCATTCGGGGGCGTCATGCTGTAGAGAAAAGTACCGCCCGGATGCAGCTCCATCTTCTCCACGTGAAGATTGAAGCCCTTGGGCCCCCACCAGTGGTTCAGATGTTCCGGCAGCGTGTAGGCATCCCACACCACTTGGAGGGGAGCGTCAAAGGTGCGGGTGAGGGTGAATTCCTCGCTGTTGCCGGTATCCAGTGAGGCAGTGGCGTTGGCAGTGTCCATAGGTATGAGAGGGGAGGGGAAAGAGTGAGAGATGGTTGCGGGTGTGGCAAAAGGGAAGTGACTACTTCTTGCGGGAGACGCCCTTCACGTGGTTGACCCACTTGCCGTCTTCGCCCATGGAGGAGGATGTGAAGGTGCGCTCCGTGTCACTCTTGAACTCGGTCACATCGCGGAATTTTATCACTTTCCCTTGTATGGGGCAGGGACCGGAGGCTTCCAAGGTGAGCTTTTTCCCGGATTCATCCACGGTGCCTTCATAGACCCAAAGATGACTGGTCATGGAGTCTACCCAGGTGCCGATGTATTTCTTCGTCGCGGGATC
The DNA here is from genome assembly GCA_965284365.1 of Phragmitibacter sp. Taxonomy (GTDB): domain Bacteria; phylum Verrucomicrobiota; class Verrucomicrobiia; order Verrucomicrobiales; family Verrucomicrobiaceae; genus Phragmitibacter. The sequence continues at coordinate 6,227,997 of OZ260079.1, read as the reverse complement.
ATAGCCGAGCGTGAGACGATGGTTCATCGTCATGCCGCCCATATTGCCCGTGCCTTCCGATACCAACCAGAAGTCGCCCAGCATCTTGCACGTTTCCGTACCTGTCGCTTTGATAGCAGGCTGAGTAGGGTTCATGAATATCTCGGATTCCGAGGTCCAATCACCGGCGAATCGTTCCAGCCACTTGTGCTCCGGGGCAGGGGTTGGCATTTGCGGTGGCTCCTGGGCGCGCAAGACAACGACGCTGGTAAGCAACAGGACAAAGATAAGGGCAAGTCGGGTGGGGCTCATAAAAAGATAAGGATGAAGGGTGACGTGAATGAAGTTCAAATAAATCGAAGGATGCTGGTTAAGAATGAATCCTTGTTAGGTGAAAAATGATGGTGGCCTGGTTTTAGATCTCGACCAGTGTCTTGAAGCCGCCGTAAGCCATGCGCTTGCAGTCAAAAGGCATGTTCTCGGGATCACATTCCAGCCGTGGATCCGCCATGACCTTCTTGTTCACTTCATCGCGATGCTCGCGGGACTTGTAGGTGATCCAGGCAAAGACAGGGATTTCATCCGGCTGCGTGTTCATCATGGCAGGGAAGGAGAGAGTGCCTTCGATGTTCATGTCATCTCCGATGCATTCCCGATAGTCGAGCGCGCCATGGTCCTTCCAGACGATGGCGGCTTTCTGAGACATGGCGCGGTAGGCTTCAATCTTGTCCTTGGGCAGAGGCAGGACAAATCCGTCAACGTAGGTGGTGCTTGTGTTCATGGGGCAGTATTCGGTGGTTAGTTTCAGGTTTGAGTATGACGAAGCAGAATGTCTTCAAGGAATCGGTTGGAGCCCTCAAGAGGAGCGCATTGGTGCGCTTCATTCATGATACTGACGAACGGGCAAAATCGGCCAGGACAACTGATGAAAATATTTTTCAAAATATTGTCACAACAGTCAAAAATTTGAATAGGGGCACAGTCGGGGTAGATTTTGGGTTTCACATGTTTACCTGGGCAATTGGTGCATAAGGACATGTAATGGATCGTTTGTTGCCATGCTCGAAGGAAATCGTACAACAGTCGAAACTTTTTTTGTCACGAGTGTTAGCGGGGCGAAATGCATAAGGCAGAAAGCATCAACAAAGATTGATGCACGAGTCCGGGAAACCGGACGCAGAATCAAAAATCAAACAATCAAATCACATTAGAAAATCAAACATATGAAACTTGCCCTTAGCTACCTCGGAGTCGTCACCGTTCTTACCATCGCAACCGCACAAGTGGGAGCGAAAGACCGCAATACCAATTGCTGGGTTCCCCAGAAGACTTCCACCACCAATTGCGAAACGCCCATCAAGGTGTATTGCGAAGTGAAGCCCGTTAAGGTTTATCCCGAAACGGAACATTGCCAGACCTCGAAGCCGACCAGCGGCGTAAATGGTTACCCAGGGACCGGCGGCTACGGCACCAGCAGCAGCGGCGGCATGAAGCCTAGCAAGGGCCAGGGCAACTGGGAACAAGGTCAGAGCAGCGAAGGCGGCTACGGTGGCAACGGCGGCATGAAACCCAGCAAAGGCCAAGGCAACTACGGACAAGGCCAAAGCAGCGAAGGCGGCTACGGTGGCAACGGCGGCATGAAGCCCAGCAAAGGCCAGGGCAACTGGGAACAAGGTCAGAGCAGCGAAGGCGGCTACGGTGGCAATGGCGGCATGAAGCCTAGCAAAGGCCAGGGCAACTACGGACAAGGCCAGAGCAGCGAAGGCGGCTACGGTGGCAACGGCGGCATGAAGCCCAGCAAAGGCCAGGGCAACTACGGACAAGGCCAAAGCAGCGAAGGCGGTTACGGTGGCAACGGCGGCATGAAGCCAAGCAAAGGCCAGGGCGGTGGCTACGGCCAAAGCGAAGGTGGCTTCGGTGGCAGCAAGCCCAGCAAAGGCCAAGGCAACTATGGACAAGGCCAGAGCAGCGAAGGCGGCTACGGCGGCAACTCCGGGAAAAAAATGTCCGGCTTCTCCCCTCGGTAACCTCACAACCGCCGGTCATCGGCAAAACAAACTGAAAAAGCGCTGGAGCTAACCCTCCTGCGCTTTTTTGTTTTTCGTCCTCAGTGTGCAGTCTAGGCGCGAGCGCGGACCCGCTGGGCGCGCCAACGTCCTCGTTGGCATCACTTTCGCACTACTCCCGACCTCACAGACTCCGAGATCCAGTATGGAGCCAAGCGAATATCATGTCAGATTCTGGCATTCATCGAAGCGATGTCCGCGCACAAGATATAAATATGGGTAAAGCTCAGTGCAAAGGTGCCCTGCGTCCGCTGCCATTTGGAACGCCTACCCCACCAGCGCATGTGGCGTACTCCCCGTCCCTGTGCCTCCTTCGCTCCATCATTCCACAGATTGCACTCGCACCGTGCCCAGATAATCAAAAAAGATCCCCAGCGTGAGTGCCCGAGGTTTCCCGGCGGGATCCAGATACTTCACCGTGGTCCGCACCTGCTGCGTGCCCAATCCCTCAACCTGCGTGGTTTCGAACACCGACGCCGCCAGTTTTTTGGGCACTTCAGGTCGTGAGGGTGCCTTCCGGTTCGCGAGCGTCTCCAGGAACGCTGCCCGGCTCATGGAGGTGCCGCGAAAGACGAAGGGATCATCAAACACTTCTGCTGCGGGAGTCTTGTCCTTTTCACCAGACAGGATCTTCGCGGCGCTTTTTGTCAGAGCAATGGCTTTAGCCCTTTGTCCTGCCTCAATGAATTCCTGCTTCACCACAGTAGCCGGAAATCGCGCGACCTCCCGCACGTCACCCACCTCAGGGGACTTGCGGTTGTCAAAGGCCGCCTCGATCAAGATCTGCACATCAATCTTCATGTGGGCATTCCGCCGCTTTGATAGAATGAGCATGCGGTAGAATTGCCCGTCGGGTGTGTCAATGACTTGGCCTGGCCCCTCGCTGCTCACTTCCTGCTTATCCCAGATCCCCTTTTGCGCCGTCAGGCTCTTCCTCGCTTTCACCAGCATCTGCTCTTGCACCTTCTTTTCAAGCCTCGGCTCTAGATCGGTCCATCCCGGTGGAGGGGGCGGAGGAGTCGGAGTCGGATCATGCTGCGGCAAAGTTGGCGTCGGCGGCGGGGTGGGCAATCTTGGGTTTGTCGGTGGACTTGGGAACGGCCCCGGATCTCCCCCCGGATCGTGCTTGGGCGGTGGACTATCAGGCTCTATCGGCGGCCCCGGCATGGGTGGTCCGTCGTTCGACCCGGATAACAGAAGGTAATTCGTCACCATCCCCAAAAAAACCAGGCCAAATGCCGCGGAACTGATCATCCTCCAAATGGGCAGCCGCTTCTTTGGCCTTGGGATACTGCTGCTGTTTCCCACGCTTGGGCTATGGTTTGCCACTGGCACCTGTGTCGGTGAAGGAGGAGGGAATTCGGAGGCTGCGGCGGAGGCAGGTGTGGTTACTGACTGGACAGGGGGAGGAGGGGACAGCGCTGGGACCGGTCTGCGCTCATGGCTTGTAGGTTCCTGAGGCGGCAGCGGCGCGCTCGGCGCAGGCTCGAAACCCGGCGGCATTTCCGGGACCGGCACACGCAGGTTCAGCTTCTGGCAATGGATCGCCCCCAGGTCAGGATGAATCTCCGGGAACGGATCTTCCCAACAAGTGGGTCGTACGAACTCCGCACGGTTGAGCGACAGCGCGAAGCGCCATTCCTTTTCCACTTCAGAAGAAGCAGCCGCATTCCGCGACCAGAAGAGCTGAAACACATCAGCTTTGGAGATGAGTGTCTTCAATTGGGCATTCCAATCTTGGCCTGCTCGCAAAGTCGTCACATCCCGCAGATAACGGTCGCCCATGGTCATGGCATAGGCCTCGATCTGCTCCACCACCTGATTATCCCGATGAGAGTATGACGGGAAAATGTTCCTGAAAGCCTTTGCTTGGGACTTGAGTGGAGCCGGTGTCGCGGTGGCCTCCGCCCCCACCATGAACTTGAGCGGGATCTCCGCCAGAATGATCAAACCCAAATACACCGTCACTGTCCCCGTGAGCGGCCCCGCGCCGAGCGCCGCCATCGCCTGGGGCGTGGCTGCCACCTGAAACTCCTCCTTATGCCAGGTGATGTCATCCACCCACGTGAAGCTGCGGGACGGCGGATTGAACCTCACATTATCAGCCCTCGGGATGATCGTTAGATCCGACTCCCTCGGCACCAGGGCTTTGCTGTCTTTGGTGATGTCCTGATAACTCTGCGCCTTGTTGCCCAGCGTCTGCGCCGCCTCCCGCCGCACCTCCTCCAGCGGACTTTCCACCGCATCATCGTCAGGACTGTCATCCAGATGCGTGAACACCAGCATCTTCTGCCATTTCAGGGAGAGATACTTCGGGCGATAGACGGTGAATTGCACATTCTCCGGTGGGTAGATTGGCGTGGTCGGAGCTTGCTGAGGCTCTTCATCATCGGCACACATCCCTGTGATGGTTCCAATCGATGTCGATGCTGCAGGGCGGGCAGTGCCCGGACTTCCGGTAGGCTCCAACACAGCAACCTCATGCCGCACCTCCCTCTGACCGAAACACTCCACCAATTCGCGCCGCGCTTTCTCTAACAAGTCTCTGCTGTCGACCACAAATTCTTCGATGACAGCAGGGGATGCCTCAGGGAGAGCCGCTCCAAAGCGAGGCAGTTCCTCATGGCACGATCTCAAATCAATAAACTCAAAGGCAGGCCAACCCGGCTGATTCCGCAGGAGAGCCGGCACGCACTCCAGACTCGCATCTGCACCGTCCGGGACGCCTGACAGGATCACGGGGATCACGTTCTCTCCGCCGTTGCTCAGGTAATGGTGAATCTCGGAGCAGAGTTGCTCATCCGCCGCCGCTCCGGCGGTGCATAGCACAATGAGGACTTCGCTGCGGCCAATCGATTCCAGCACCGTTCTCTTGTCCGAGCCGGCATCGGGAAGCACGGCATATGTAGCGACGCGGCGCGCTCGCGGCGGGTCTTCCTGCGTCTGATCAGAAGAGAGTGCCGGGAATGTTCGGTACCCCTCGACCACCTGGGAAATCCACATCGCCCACGTCGGCAGAAACGGCTCGCCCTCTCTCGCGTAGCAGATGGAGGCCGCGTATTCAAAAGCTCTTTCAGTCATGACGGAACCGCGCAAACTGAGCCAATGCGGAGCGGGCCTAACATAACCCTGTTGTTGCACAAGCAAGTGGAATTCCGGCGCGAGCCGATTGCGGTGCCCGCTTTTCTCTGGACAATGCCTGCGCAAAAAACTGGGAATGTTCCCGAGTCGGTGCGTTGTTTGGAAACTGTAACTCATCCCGCCCATGAGCGAATCCCTCGACCGCCCCATCACCACCGGCCCTACCCTCATCCGTCACGAGGGCCACACCGCCCGCGAGCGCAGCGCCTGCGGCTGGCGTGACCGCCTCATCAGCCACGAGGACGTGCCACTCTCACCCGCCGCCTGGGCACACGCCGTGGACATCGATGGCGCCAAGCTCCACTACCACAAGCGTTCCACGGAACTCTACTACGTCCTCGACGGCAGCGGCGCCGTCAGCCTCGATGGCGAAGACCACCCCGTCCAAAAAGGCTCCCTCGTCCACATTCCGCCCGGCGTCATCCACGGCGCCAAAGGTCGCATGCGCGTGTTAGTCGTCGGCATCCCGGATATCGCGGAGGATGACTATTTTGAAGTGGAATCCTCTAATTCCTGACGCGCCTTGCTACCGTCCCGGTCTATCCAGATGCGTGTGTCGCTGTAATAATACTGACTGCCGTCTACCGGAATTATGGGGTTGTAGTAGTAAATTCGAAACACACCTTCCGAGTGGAGTCCGTAGCAATGCGAATCCCGCAACCAATACGGTCTATCTTTGCTTAACTCCGGAGGCCACTCCTCTGGATAGTCACCGGTTTGGCGTTTGATATCATCAAGAACAACCTGCGCATGCGCCACATAATCCAAAGTGCGCTCAAGATGCCACCGATTCAAGGCATAGCCTACGAGAAGGGACACGTCCAAACTCAGTGCCATGATAACAGTGGCTTTAAAAACGTCCCACCATCTCTCTGTTTTTTCTTCTCTCATCCAAACGATCAAGATCACCAAGCCGATCAAGAGGGATAAAGGCAGAAGCAGGCGACTTAATATCCCATGAACGAGAATGCATTGGAAAAAGTGACACTGAAATGCCAAACCCAATGCAATTCCAAAACTGAAGCAAGCGATGGCAAAATTCTTCATCGGCGCACTCCGCTTCGCAAGATGATCGTGAAACTACCAAAACTGTGGCACGGCCGTCAATGCTTCACAGCTTTCTTCACCACCACCTTCTTCGTCCCCTTCGTCGCCAATCCCCCATGAAACGCCTCCCCGCGTTTCAGCATCGCCACGAAATCCTTGATCCGTTTCTCCCTTGTCTCCGGCCGCTTGGCCGACTGGATCCGGAAGTAAAACGCATAGCGGTTCGTCTTGTTCAGCGTCTCATAAAAAGCCTTCGCCTTGGGCGCCTTCTCCAGCGCCGCCAAAAAGTCCTCCGGCATCTCTGCCGTGCTCGCAGAAGAATACGCATTGTCCCAGCGGCCATCCGCTTTCGCTGCTTCCACCACGGCCATACCCGCCGCCTGCATCCGGCCTTCTTTGGTCAACCGTTCAATGTGTCCCGTGTTCACCTTTGACCACACACTGCGAGCCCCTCGTCGCGTGAACTTCTGGAGCCACCACTCCTCATCGCCCGACTTCTTCTGCCCGTCGATCCAGCCATAACAAAGTGCCTCATCCAACGCCTCCGCATAGGTCACCGCCTTTTTCCCCGAGCCCTTCTTATACAGCCGCAACCAGATGCCCGCGTGATCGGTGTGATGTTTCGCCAGCCATTTCGAAAACGTCGCTGCCGTGGCAAACGACACAATAGGCTGCAATGGCGATGATGAGGACACTGACGCTGACGACTCCGGCATGACGCAGATGATAGGGCAGGGGACTCACCTCTGCCGATCCAAAACAAACACCACAAATTTTTTAAATCCCTGTCCTCCGCGCCCCTCGCCATTCGTCATCACTATGACGGCCCCCAGCCGGACCAAATCAAAAATCCTCTTTCACACCCACATCGAACCCCTATATATAGAAAGATAGGTCCCCGCACCAACCATGAGCGCACCCCGCACCCCGACCAATCAGTTCATGCTGCTTTTCCGTGGCACCGACTGGTACCGCGGCCTCTCCGCCGAGCAGGTTCAGCACACCATGACGGAATGGTATGCCTGGTTTGACGGCCTCCTGGCCTCCGGCGAAGCCGTCACCGGCCATCCCCTCGCTCCCGAGGGCAAAGTCGTCTCCGGAAAAAAAGGCAGCCTCATCTCCGACGGCCCATTCGCGGAAGCAAAAGAATCGATCGGCGGCTACTTCCTGCTGACCGTGCCCACCGAAGAGCGCGCTTTGGAAATCGCTCAGGCCTGCCCCGCGCTGGAGTTCGGTCTCTCTGTGGAAGTCCGCCCCGTCGTCGCCATGTGTGATGCCTCTGAAGCAGGCCAGGTCTCCCACGACTACGCCGAAGCCCTCGCCTGATCGACGCCTCCTCGCCCCATCGCCTCCGGGATTTGGACGCACCTCACCATCACCCGTGAACCCGAGCGTCCCGCAGGACATCCCCCGGCTGACTGAGCATCTCTTCCGGCAGGAGTCGGGGAAACTGGTGTCCATGCTCACCGGCATCTTCGGCATCCAGAAGCTGCAACTCGCCGAGGACGTCGTGCAGGAGGCCCTCATCCGCGCGCTGCAAACATGGCCCTACTACGGCATCCCGCAGAATCCCACGGCCTGGCTCATGCAGACCGCGAAGCGCATGGCCATCGATGTCGTCCGGCGGGAAAAACTCTTCCAGCACAAGCAACCCGAAATCATCACGGCCATGGAACAATGGCCCACCGATGGAGAGACCAAGGACTCGGTCATGTTTGACGACGAGATCAAGGACGGACGCCTCCGGCTCATCTTCGCCTGCTGCCATCCGCTCATCCCTTTGGAGGCGCAATCCGCGCTGGCCCTCCGCACCCTTTGCGGCTTCAGCCCGGAAGAAATCGCCACCGCTTTCCTCATCACCGTGGTGGCCGTGAACAAACGCCTCACCCGCGCCCGGCAAAAAATCCGGGATCAGGACATCCCTTTTGAAATCCCCACCGGCGCCGAACTCTCCGCCCGGCTCGATGGCGTGCTCCTCGTTCTCTATCTCCTCTTTAATGAAGGCTACAAGGCCTCCAGCGGCGACACCCTCATCAAAGAGCAGCTCTGCCACGAAGCCATCCAGCTCGCCATGGCCCTGGCCGATCACCCCGCCACCAACGGCCCCCGCACCCAAGCCCTGCTCGCATTGATGTGGTTCAATACCGCCCGCCTCAGCAGCCGCGTCGATGCCGAGGGACAGCTCCTGCGCCTCCACGAGCAGGACCGCTCCACTTGGGATAAAACCATGATCCATCGCGGCCTCGAGCACCTGACGAAGGCCGCTTCTGGCACCGACCTCTCGGAGTACCATCTCCAGGCCGGCATCGCCGCCTGCCACTGCGCCGCCAAGACCGAAGCCGACACGAACTGGAGCGCCATCCTCTCCTGTTATGACCGCTGGATGCTCCTCAACGCCTCACCCCTCATCGCGCTGAACCGCGCCGTCGCCGTCGCCAAAGTCCACGGCCCCGCCGAAGGCCTCAAAGCCGTCCGCGCCATTCCCGATCTCGCTTCCCTGGAAGGCTATTACCTCGTCCACGCCGTCCTCGGCGAACTCGAAGCCGAGCGCGGCAAACCCGCCGACGCCCTCTCACACCTCCGCAAAGCCCTGAAACTCGCCACCATGAAACCCGAGCAGGACTTCCTCACCAAACGCCTCAAAGCCTGCGAAGCGGCCTCGTCCAGGACCTAGCCAGCGTCACTTTGTTTTCACAAAAAGGGCACAAAGGACAAAGGCACAAAGAGAGCTCGTTTTCTGCCCATATCTTGCTAGGCGAACCGCAGACTTCGTTCCCGCATCTGCCGACTTCCACCCCGCGCGGTCTGGAGTGCGTGCGGCTCGCCGCCGCTCTGTGGTTGGAGGAGCTTGCTCCGACGGGGCAGGGGATCGCTTGTGCAAACCCCGGACTCATAATTCTCCCCTTGTTCGTCCCCCCCAAAAATCCTTCAGACCTTCGTGCCTTCGCGTCTTCGCGGTGGAAAACCAAATGCAGCTATCTCCCTGACTCCCTCCGTCTCCCGCCCCACCTCAAACCCTGGCCCCCACCCCTAATCCCGCATCGTGATCCGGCTCACATGGATAATCTGCTGCTGCGTCGGCTGCACACTTTCCGGCGCCGGCTTGTACGTAAACACTTTATAGTACGGCTTCTGCTCGCTCCCCGTCAGCACCAGCGCATTCACCTCCAGCACCCGCTTCTCCCCCTCGGGAATCGGCAGCGGTTTCACACTCACCGTCAGGGGATTTTGCCCATCCCGTAGTCCGCCGATGATGATGTGCTCCTCCGCATTGTTCGTCACGCTCGGCACGTCAAATCCATTCACCGTCGCCTTCGTTTCAAAGCCAAATGACGCCACCTGCAGCACACCGATCCGGTCCAGCATCGCTGCCGCCTTCGGCGTCGGGGGCACCACCCCGTCCGGCGCCAACTCCGGCGACTCCAGGAAATTTCCACCGCCGCCATTTTGCATCGCCGACTTTACTTCCGGCGCTCCCCCCAGGCTTACCATGCGCGTCGTATCGAATTTCCACGCCGACCCCTCGCGAATAAATTTCAGAATCAGCAGGCTCTCCGGCACCTCACTCGGATCCGTCAGACCCACATCCACCTTGCCATAATAGTACAGGTTCGCCGTATCCCCCACCTGCTTCACCTTGATGAACCGCAGTCCCGTAGTCTCCGGCGGACGGATCGGCAGATCGAAAAGTGCCGCCGGGAAAGGCTGCCGCTGGCTGATGATCAGGTTTCGCGTCAGCATCTGCCGGTAGGACGCCGTTGCCTGCTGCCATCCGGCCAAGTTCTTCTCCGCCAGCGCACTACGCCACGCCGAGTAGGCCCGGTCCATCTCCCGCCGCATCTGATAATCGTCCGCCTTTACCGCGAACGGCTCAGCGAGAAACACAAGAGCGAGAGAAACCGAGAGCAAACAGCGGGAAATCATGGAGGGGTGGAATAGGGGGAAAGCGCAGCTTAGCAAATGTCCTGCTGCGAAGCAAAGCGCGAAGCGTATTCTCCGTGAATCGGATACCAAGTACCCCCTCCGCTTCCCCGAGGCTCATTTATGGAGTTTTTTGTGGCAGGTCGCTCAAGACCTTCGGAAATCCCTTGCTCAGAAGCGGAATCCCACGATTGTCCGCCCCTGCTTTTTTTAGATGGAGCATCCCGAAGACAGCCCAGCCAAAGTGGCCCCGATTGACCGCAATCGGGAACTGCTAAAAACCGCCCGTGAAGAGATCTACAAATCTGTCGCCGGGGTGGAGCTTCCTGCCTACATCTGGCTGCCCGATCCCGCGAAAGCCCCTTCCTACCCAAAAAGCGTTGTCGCCTTCTTTTACAGCAGCGGCTGGGACAATGGCCAGGTGAGCCAGTTCGCCCCCCATTGCGTCTACTTTGCCGCCCGCGGCATGCTGGCCGTCGCCTTTGACTACCGCGTCAGCGCTCGTCACGAAGGCGCCACCCCCCTCGATGCCATGGCCGACGCCCGCTCCGCCATGCGCTGGCTCCGGGTGAATGCTGTCGAACTCGGCATCAATCCCGGAAAGATCGTCGGTGCCGGCGGCAGTGGCGGCGCCCACGCCATCGCCGCAGCCGCCATGCTCCCCGCGACCTTCGACGAGCACGGCGAAGACGCCGGCATCTCCTGCGTGCCAAACGCCCTCGCCCTTTTCAATCCCATCCTGGACACCACGAAGCGCGGCTTCGGCTTCGACCGTTTCCCCAGTCCCGACCTCGCCAAAAAGTCCAGCCTTCCCGCCGCCATCAAAGCCGGCCTCCCGCCCACCATCCTTTTCCACGGCACCCAGGACCGCGTCATCCCGCACGAGACCACCTTCGAGTTTGCCCGGAAGATGAAGAAGAAAAAGAACCCCACCGAAGTCCACCTCTACGAAGGCCTCGGCCACGGCTTCTTCAACTTCAACGTCTCCTTCGACGTCTACCAGGCCACCATCAATCAGATGGACGACTTCCTCATCGCCCAAGGCTTCGTCGAAGCCGACCCCGAAGGGCGTGTCGAGATGATGTAGGTAGATGCTGACGAGACGCGGCTCGCTCTCATTAGAAGCCCTCAACCGGAGGCGGAACAATGACTGCAAGAAAGCTGCTCTTACCGCCCCTCTTCCCTGTCCTGCTTTTGCTGCTTTTCGCAGCTTGGGTGTGGTTTTCCGAAAGGTCTGGCCCGATAAATACAATCGATGGAAGGGCGGATAACGCTCCCGGTCGGGCAGCCCTGCTTCTACCTTTTCTGAGCCCATTGTTCTACGCACTCTTTCTAATATGCAATATTCTCGGGTCTCTCTTGGATAAACTTAGAGGCCCGGCCTTCTGTCTCGGCACCGCAGTCATGGTCATCATAGTCGGTCTCTTCTTGTTCTGGGTAATTTACGATCCAAAGATAGATCCAGCCCCATCGTTTGCCGTCATAAACGCGATGGGCGCATCCATTGCCGTCTTTGTGCCAATGGCCATCATTCGAAGGGCTTGCTTTCGAAGACCATCTCCTTCGAACGAGATAGGTTCTCCGTGATCGACGAAGAAGAGACGCTGGCAGTCCGGAAATTGTTCGGGAATTATGACAATCGGTTGCAGCCAACCCCAGACAAAATCCACGCCTTTCACCATCGTACAATTCCAGGTAATCTGGAGTGCGGCAGCTTGCTGCCGCTTTGTGGTTGGAGGAGCTTGCTCCGACGCGGCACGGAGTGGCGAACCCCTGACTTTATTCTACCCCATTCTTATAGCGTCCTTCTTCAGGAATTGCTAAAATCCAGCAATCATCAAACAACCTATGCTAAAGCTACGCGCCACACGGATCACCAGCCTGATTGCAGGCATCATCTTCGGGACGACCTTAAGTTTGATTGAGACAGATACGTCCACGGGCACTTTCCTTGTATTCGCGATGTTTCTCTTGTTTATGGTCTTCGCCGTCATAGGCATTCCGCAATACCGTGAGGCTCAGCAAGAAGTTAAAAGAAGGGGCCTCGACCGCTTGGGTGGTTTACTGGAGCAGGAAGACTTCGCAGCCTTTTATCTGCCGACATGGGGCCGGATGTTCCTGTATTTTTGTGGGACTGTCGCGGGCGCATTGCTTACAAAAGCTCTTGTTGCATAGACCTGCGCGCATTGCGGTCAGCTTGCCTAACAAGTCAAACGTCGGAAAGCCATCAGCCCACGACATCCTCGGCCGCTGAAGCAATTTTCTCCGCCTCCTCCCATCGTACAACTCCACGCAACCCGGAGTGCGGTGGCTCGCCACCGCTCGGTTGGAGGAGCTTGCTCCGACGCGGCACGGAGTGGCGAACCCCTAATTTATTCTCCCATTCCCATAGCGTCCTTGTTCACGAATTGCTAAAATGCAGCAATCGCTGCACAACCTCATGCTAAAGCTCCGCGCTACATGGATCACAAGCCTGCTTGCAGGCCTTTTTTTCGGCACGTCCATACAGTTGTTAGATCCCCCAAGTAACTCACCCTTCAGTTTCCTTCTGATAATAGCTTTCGCTGCAATGGTCGTGATCAGCGTCGTTGGCATTCCACAACTCCGGGAACTGCATCAAGAACAGAGAGAAAATGGGGGTGAATGGTTCGGAATGCACACGCAAGGCTACGACTTCTGGGGCTTTCACGGTCCCGCCATGGGTCGCGGCTGCCTGTTCTTCTGTGCGGTCACGGTTAGCACACTGATCGCAAAGAGAATCTTGGCATGAAGAAGCGACCTATCGCAATCGTCCTTCTCAGCCCGGAACTCAAAAATCAATTCATTACCATGACCGGAGAACAAAAGACCCGCATCGTCGCCATCAGCATCATTATCTTTTCCGCACTGAACATCACGTTCCTGTTGCTTCTCACGGGAGATGGAGGCAGCCGGGGCATCACTTCCAGAGTCATCCGCTTTGTGGCGACCTGTTTTTTTGCCTATTTCCTCATCCAGGGAAAATTCTGGGCGCGCTACCTCGTCGGTGTTATTTCTCTCATCAGCACGATCACCGGGATCGTTGCCTGGATCGCCTTGTCCCGCATGCCAGCCTTCTCTCCTTCCTCCATAATAAGTCTCTGGATGATCATATTGGTCATCTTTTATGCCTGGGTAGCCTGGATGCTGTTATTCGACAAGAGCGTCTCAAACCATTTCAAATCTTATAACAATCTCTGACGAAGAACCTATCCTCCGTAGTGGTGGCGGGCGTCCCGCACGCCTTCAGCTTAGCATCGCTTCCCTCTATAATGACCAGCTTCCCAAGAGCATCGCAGACCACTCCAACAAGAACTAAGAACCAAGCATATTCCCCATGAGCCCGTCCACTCCAAATAAAAACTCCCTCCTCAAATGGAACACTTTTCTCTGGCTCGCCGCCATGCTCCTTCCCATCATCCTTAGCTTCGCCTTCGCCTCCACCAAGTTCCCCTGGCAGATCATCGTTCCCTTTTTGCTCCTCGGCCCCATGCTGGGTTCCAACAGAATGATCATCCAAGCCGCCAATGCAACCCCTCACGCAGCAAACTCCGAATAGCCGCAGGCCACTAATAGAGGCAGGCAGCACAAAGGCAGCCCAGACCCCGGAGGGGTCTTCCACGAATAGCCCGGAGTCGAACGACTCCGGGTAACCCGCCAAAAGCCATCGACCCTGGAGGGGTCGTCCTACGCGCGGTTGATCTCGCCCCCACCTTCCAACACAAAAACCCAACACTCGGTTTTTGCATGTTATGGAAATTATGATACTGTTCCATACGCAATTCCATCCATCCACTCGCCGTGCGCACGACCTACATCCTCATCGACTTCGAGAACGTCCAGCCAGATTCCTTCGAAGGACTGGATGCCGAACACTTCCGCATCCTGATTTTCGTCGGCGCTAGCCAGAACACGCTCTCATTCCCCGTCGCCGCCGCTGTGCAACCTCTCGGACTCCGAGCCAAATACATCAAGGTCGCGGCTAATGGCTCGAATGCTTTGGACTTTCACATCGCCTATTACATCGGCCGCCTGGCCATCGAGACGCCTGACGCCCACTTTCATATTATATCGGGAGACAAAGGTTTTGACCCACTCATTCAGCATCTGAAAGAAGGCAACATCTCCGCAGAAAGATCCGGCCTTATTCCCGGCACACAATTACCTGAAACGCTAGTCGCAACCTCGCCACAGGGAGAAAAGCCAATCATCATCAAGCCTAAGAAGCCGGTAAATACTGCCGACCGAGTCGCCGTTGTCATCACGAAACTCAAGCAACGACGCACTTCCAGACCAAGACGCCTCAAATCCCTGTCGAACACCATCAATGAACTCTTTCGAAAAAGCCTGACAACAGGAGAAATCTCCGCAGTCGTGAAAGGACTCCAGGCGAAGCAGATCATCGAGATCAGTGACCAGAAGATCATCTACACAGATCTGGTTAGCGCCGCAGCTTAATGTAATGAACGAGTCTCATATCCTCAAGTATCGGCAGAAAGTTGTCACCGTTGCCGAAGACATCCTTCAGGACAGAGTCGGCGTTGTTGAAGGGGTGCGAGCCCTCGTCGACCTGAGTCATCGCATCGACGTAGGCGACCATGACCCTGATTTTTTGCCTTTCATCGGAATCGATAGCGAGACCGATCATTTTCCTCTTGGCCAAGCGCGCGTCCATTGGAACGTTGATGCGCTTAAGGTCAAAGACGCCGAACGCATGGCGACAGAAGCCAACTATTCCGAGTGGGCTAAAGATGCATGTGCAAAACTGATAAAGCGCTTCGCCAATCCGGAGGAGGATATCCAATAAACCTGGCATCAAGTCACTCTGCACTTTGCTCTTCCAGACGGTCAAGTCAGCGAGTAATTCCATTGATCCTCGCGAAGAATATGATCGCGTATTTCGGTGAAGAGCAGGCAACTCCTGCTGTTCCATGAACATCCTCACTCGCCCCGCCATCCCCAGCGACGTCGAAAGCCTGTTCTCCATCCGCACCTCCGTCACCGAGAACCATCAATCCCGCGAACAACACGCCGCCCTCGGCATTACTCCAGAAACTGTCAGCGCCATGCTGGCTAGCCCACGCTATGCGTGCTACATCGCCGAGGTAGATGGCATCCCCGCCGCCTTCTCCATGACGGAATTTCAGGAGGGTAGGGGAGCCTACCTCTTTGCCTTATTCGTGCGCCCAGAGTACGAAAACCACGGCCTCGGACGCACCCTCCTGAACCTCACCGAACAAACTGCTCGCGCGAAAGGTCACACAAGGCTCTGGCTCTCCACCGGCAATGGCCCCAACCTCCGCGCCCACGGCTTCTATCAACATCTCGGCTGGCGGCAGGAAGGCATCCTCCCAGACGGTCAGGCCATCTTCCGAAAACGTCTCGATTAGGTAAGACCAGGTGACGGTGCGCTACGGTCTCTCCAAAACAACCCGGAATCCATAAGAGCGATAATATCGGGTCCCGCTCTCACTCTGTGTATATCGCGCTGACGAAAGGACGTTCTTACCTGCGCTTTGCCACCCGCCACCGCGAAGAGTGTGCTCGATTTTTTCGCTGTTCCACCAATCCTCAACCCATTCACTAACATTGCCACCCATGTCATAAAGTCCAAGTTTGTTTGGTTTGAAACTCATAACCGGGGCAGTCGAAACGAATCCATCGCTATAGCCTTCGATATAAGGATTACCCGGAAACTTGGCAAACCATGTTTTGTCACCGTAGTTGCCCGCTAAGTCGGATGCTGCAGGTGGGTACTTTTTGTCCCAAGGATAATCATTTTCTTTGCCGCTCAGGCTTTCTGGCGTCGTGCTCTCCATCCACCTCTCTTTGGCTCCATTGCCTTCAGCATAGCTCCACTCTTTATCGGTCGGCAGTCTGTAGACCTTCCCCTCTTTCTTGCTGAGCCACTCACAAAAATTCTTTGCATCATCCCATTCGACGTGAACTACAGGGTGAGTGTCCTCATGGCCCGCCGCAGCACCCTCAACCTTGAAAGTTTTCCAGGCAGTGTCAGCTATGGGGACGTCATTGGTAAATGCGATGTAGTCTTTTCTCCGCGTTTCATGAACGCAGAAGAACACAGCAGTCCCTTTTACAGGAACAAATTTCATACCCAGGCTGTTTGTGACAAAGTCCTTGCTGGAGCTTGGATCAGACGTGCTGGGCATGCTCGAACCCAACGCGGTTCGGTAGTCTAAAACCTCCTTGGCTTCATCGAGCTTCCCTGATTGAGTAAGGGAGACTTCCAGTTCCTTTAGTCTCGTCGCGTAAGGTCCTAGTAGCGCTGCCTGCGCGGACTCGCGCTGAGTCTTCAGTTTCTGTAGTTCTCCGCGATACACAGCTCTGAGCTTTTTGAGGCTGGGTTTGGTCGAATCGTCGTCATCAGGCACTGATCCCCTATCCACAATCAGTTTCTTCTCGTTTGTCAGCGCCAGCGCTTCGGCTAGGTTTCCGGCAGATTTGGCCGCAGTCAAAGTCCGGTCCACTGCTTCAAGGTAACGTGCGTTTAACTGAAGAAGATTGCTCTCATAAACGCTGGTCACACGCTCACTCGTCGCTTTTTCATATTGCTGTTTGAGAACTCCCAGATCAGAGCTCGCCGCTCGGATCGATTCACATGCTATCAGCATAAAGATCAAAGATGAGATGTAGAAGATTCGAGAACGCGTCAAATGAATCGAATTAGACCGCCCCTGAGCACTTGGGGGCCACGAGAAGTTCACCGGAAGTTGCGCATTCATAAGCTTGGTAGACGAGGATCTGAAAAGCCGAAATGGTTGCAAGCAAACCCTGAGGGTAAAGGCGCTCTCGCTGTCATGTTAATCTGTCTGCGAGGCTGATTTGTCAAATCATCGCAAAACTTAGGTCAGAAGAGCTTGCTCCGACGGGCTGGAATGGCTCCCTCCCAGACAACTTCCCACCCACCAACCCAAACACAGCCACGTCCTTTTGGACTGCGGTCGCATCCAACGCGCCACGCCACTTTAGGAAGGAGGCGCAGCCGCAAGTGCGGAGCCAACGGCAGGTTCCCGCACTAACCAATCTAGGACCAATCCCAGCCCCCACACTTCGCCCCAACCACCCCCGCAACCCCTTGGTGTGCGGTCATACCTCTGGCACCCTTCTTACCCAAATGCCCGGCTCACTCAGTTCCAATTCCCTTTCACTGTATCCCTCCACCTTCCCACACCCAAAAAAACTTCCCATTCCCAACTGCACAGTTGGGTATTTCCCAAATCCCCACACGCCCCAGCGCCACTCCACGCCTTTATGAACCGGTCGAAACACGAATCCGCACTTCGAGCCCACCATCTCGCGTTGATCTCACTCCGCTCTCCGAACCCCAAAAACACCATTTTCCCGCCGTTCCGTACTACGTAGTACGCAATATCGCCGATTGCGACACGCCCCAGCGTCACTTCGCGCCTTTCCGACCCGGTTCAAACACCAAACCGCACTTGCTCCCCCAAACAAAGAACCAAGAACCAGGAACAAAACAGACGTATTGCACTCCGCCTTCATCCCTCTAAACTTTTCCCCTACCCATGAAATTCCCCCTCCAGCTCCGCTTCAAATTCTTCGCCTTGGCGCCCCAGATGTATGTGCAGGACGCCTCCGGAGCCGAGGTCTGTTATGTGAAGCAGAAGATGTTTCGCCTGAAGGAAAAGGTGGAGGTCTTTAGCGATTCCTCCCGGAAGCACCTCCTCTGCACCATCGCCGCTGACCGCATGCTCGACTTCAATGCCTGTTACGACTTTCGCTCCCCGGATGGCCAGCTCATTGGCCGGGTGCGGCGCCGCGGCATGCGCTCCATTTGGAAAGCCCATTACGAGATCCTCGATGAACATGGTCAGGTCGAGTATGACCTCCATGAACTGAATCCCTTCGCGAAGTTCATCGATGGTTTCTTCGGCGAAATTCCCGTCATCGGTATGTTCTCCGGCTTCTTCTTCCACCCCAGCTACGGAATCATGCGGAACGGAAAAACTTCCGCGAAAATGACCAAGCGTCGTTCGTTCTTGGAAAGCCGTTTCGATATTGAGGAGGTGGAACCCATCCCCGCCTCGGACGAGCTGCGAATCGTTCTCTCCCTGTTGATGTTCGTCCTGCTCGAACGTTCTCGCGGCTAGGATGTCTTTCTTTGCGCGCCCTTCGTATTCATCCGTGTACGACCCATTTTCATTCTCAGACTAGTTTCTCATGACGATCAAACGCTTCGCCGCCCCGTTCCTCGCCCTGTCGTTTTTGGCGCTCGCCGCCACTCCCTCCAGCTTGCGGGGGGAGGCCTGGGCTCATGAAACCAGTGACCTGAAACCCGATACGAAGGCCGTCTGGGGCCGTCTCGCCAATGGCCTGCGTTACGTCGTTTATCCGAACAAATTCCCCGTCAAAGAGCGCGCCAGCATGCGCCTTTACATTGATGCCGGTTCCCTCATGGAAGAAGACGACCAGCAGGGCATGGCTCACTTCCTCGAGCACCTTGCCTTCAATGGCTCCAAAAACTTCCCTGCCGGCACCATGGTGGAGCGCTTCCAGCGGCTCGGCATGGGCTTCGGCGCGGATACCAATGCCCACACCTCCTTCAAGGAAACTGTGTATAAACTCGAGTTTCCGCATGTCGATGAAAAGACCCTGAGCGAGGGCATGCAGCTCTTTCGCGATGATCTCGACGGCCTGCTCCTGGGCGAGGAAGAGATCAATAAAGAACGCGGCGTGATCCTCAGTGAGAAGCTTGCTCGCGACAGTGTGGAGACCCGCATCATGGAGGAAGGTTACAGGTTCTCCCTGCCGGACTCACTCATCCCGAAGCGTATGCCCATCGGCATCGAAGACACGTTGAAGACCATGCCTCGTCCTCGCTTCGCGGACTTCTATAAGAAGTGGTACATCCCGCAGCGCGCCGTGCTGGTGGTGGTGGGGGATGTGGACATCCCGCTCATGGAAAAGCTCATTCATCAGCACTTCGACAGCATCCCTGCCGCACCGACCGTGCCGGAAGATCCGAGCCTCGGAAAGGTCACCAAAGGCCGTGGGCTCGTGGCAAAGCTCCACACAGAGATGGAAGCGCCTGCCGTGGAGATCAGCCTGGAAACCCTGCGCGATGCCAGCAAGGAACCCGACAGCGCCAAACGCCGCCGTGAAAAAATGATCCGCACCCTCGCGGACGCCATGCTGAACCAGCGCCTCTCCCGCCTGGGCAAGGAAGAGAACTCGCCCATCCTGGAAGCGGAGAGCTACAACTTCGAAATGTTCAAGTTCGTGGAGAGCAACGGCATCTTTGCCAAATGCAAACCGGAGAACTGGAAGCGCGCTCTCGCCCTCATCGAGCAGGAACTGCGTCGTGCCGTGCAACACGGTTTCAGCAAGGCGGAATTCGCCGAGGCCACTGCGGAAGTCCTGAAGCGCGCTCAACTCCGCGCCGCGCAGATGGACACCCGGAAGAACAGCGACCTCGCTGATAACATCGTTCGTTCTCTCGGCTCCGAACAGGTCTTCACCGACCCGAAAGACGATGCCAAACGCGTTGAAGAGGAGCTCAAGACCATCACGGCAGCCGACAGCCTGAAGGCGCTTCAGGACGACTGGAGCACCAAGGACATCCAGCTCTTTGTCGGTGGCAATCTTCAGTTGGAAGATGCTCCCAAGACGATCGCTGCCGCGCTCGTGGAAAGCGCCCACACGCCCGTGGAAGCGCCGAACCAGCAGACAGACGCCGCCTTTGCCTACACCGACTTCGGCCCTGTCGGCCAGGTCGCCGAGCGGAAGGAAGTGAAGGATCTGGAGATCACCCAGATCGTCCTTTCCAATGAAGTGCGGGTGAACATCAAGAAGACCGACTTCGAGAAGAACAGCATCCTCGTGCAGGCCAACTTCGGCGGCGGCAAGCTCTCCGCTCCGCTGGCAAAGGCCGGCATCATCCCCTATGCCCAGAGCGTCTTCCAGGAGGGCGGTCTGGAGAAGCACAGCGTGGATGAACTGCGCCGCATTCTCGCTAGCAAAACCGTGGGCACCGACCGTTCCGTCGGCCTCGACTTCACCGTGGCGGATGACTCCTTTGCCTTCAGTGGCAAGACCACCCCGCAGGATCTGGAGACACAACTTCAGGTCTTTGCCGCGTATTTCACAGCCCCCGGTTACCGCGCAGAAGCGGATCGGCAGTTCAAGATGAGCCTGGATGCGATCTACACCCAGCTTGAGCACACCGCAGAGGGCGTCATGCAGAATGAAGTTGTCGGCTTCATCCACAGCGGCGACTCCCGTTTCCTCTTCCCGAAACGCGAAGTCATGGCGATCCGCTCCATGGAGGAATTGAAAGCCTGGCTCACCCCGGCCCTGAAGGAAAGCTACTTGGAAGTCTCTATTGTCGGTGATGTGGATATCGAGAAGACCATCGCCGCTTTGGAAAAGACCCTCGGCGCCCTGCCCAAGCGTGAGGCGACCCGCCAGCCCTATGAAACCGAGCGCAAGGTGGCTTTCCCCGGCGAGCCGAAGAACAAGGACTTCTCCTTCACCACGGAAATCCCGCGTGCCTATGCTTTGGCCTACTGGCCCACAGCGGACATGATGAACGTGCAGCGCACCCGCCGCCTCGTGCTTCTGGGTCAGATCCTGGATGACCGCCTGCGTCTGCGCATCCGTGAGGAACTCGGGGAAACCTACAGTCCCGCCAGCTATCACGTCGCCAGCGATACCTTCACCGGCTACGGCTACATGACCGCCATGGCCACGCTCAAGCCCGAGCAGGTCGAGTCCGTGAAGCCCATGTTCCTGGACATCGCCACCGCCATCTCAGGGGAGGGGATCACCGATGACGAATTCCAGCGTGCTCGCGAGCCGCAGCTCCAGCAGCTCGTCCAGATGCGCCGGGACAACAAATACTGGCTCGGCCGCGTCCTCGTGAACAGCCAGGCCCAACCCTTCCGCCTCGACTGGAGCCGCTCCCTCATCGATGACTTCACCGGCATCAAAAAGGAAGAACTCGAAGCCCTCGCTAAAGAGTTCCTCCTGAAGAACAAGGCCATCACCCTTGGCCTCATGCCCATTCAGGAGAAGAAGTAGAAAGGAGCGCGGCTGTCCCAGCCGTGTCACCAGAATTTAGCTTTCACCCAGCACGCTGACACCCCCCTTCAGGTCTCTGCACCGCTATGCAGCCGAACTTTCTCAGTGGCGACCAGCCATTGGAAATTCATCGGCGGCGACTTCCTCACTGGCAGCAAAACGGCGTCTGCTACTTCGTCACTTGGCGGCTAGGCGACTCTCTGCCAGCACATTTGCTCAAAACTTGGTCAAACGCCAAATTGGCTTGGATGAGTCTGCATCCGGAACCGTGGTCGGTGGAAACGGAGATCGAATACCACAAGCAGTTTTAGCGAAGTGCTAGACGGTTATCTGGATGCTGGCTACGGGAGCTGTTTCTTGAGAAATTCCACAGTGGCCAGCTGGTTCGTGATGTTGTACTGCACTTTGAAGGTCAGCGAACCTGTATGTGGGCATTTGTCGTGATGCCGAATCACGTGCATGCGCTTTTTTCTTTGGGACACGGTGTCGGGCTTGAAGAGGTGCTGTTCTCCTGGAAGCGATTCAGCGCCGGTCAGATCAATCGGTTTATAGGAAAGACGGGCAGATTATGGCAGCCGGAGTATTTTGACCGGATCGTCCGAAACGAGGCTCACTTCGCGAAAATTCATCAATACATTGTGGAGAATCCGGTGAGAGCAAGGTTGAGCGCAGGGGAGTTCTTATTGTGGGTCAGAGGGGAAGGGGAGTTATAGGAATGCACGACGTAGCATCGTCCTGGACTCACGGCTGGGACAGCCGCGCTCCTTTACTGAAGGAATGATTCACACCGCTGCGAGGCTTCTCCCCGGGACGAGATTCTATAAAAAAGTGCCATTTCTCCCTTGCACCCGCCCACATTCCTGCTAGACATCCCTCCCCCCTCGCTTCCCCTTTTGCGAGTTTTGGGCACGCCCTAGAGATATCCCTTCCATCAACCACCCATGCGAGTCCGTCCATCTGTAAAGCGTCTTTGCGAATCCTGCCGTATCATCCGGCGGAAAGGCACCGTGCGCGTCGTCTGCAAAAACCCGCGCCACAAGCAGCGGCAAGGCTAACCGATCTTTGATCCTAACTGATTAAGTATATATGGCACGACTGCTTGGAGTTGAAATCCCGAATGAGAAGCGCATCGAAGCGTCTCTCCCTTACATTTACGGCATTGGCCCTTCCCTTACCCGGAAGATCCTTGCTGAAACCGCTATCGATCCGAACACCCGCGCGGGTGAACTGACGGACGAACAGCTTTCCGAAATCAGCCGCATCGTGGCCGCCAAGGGCATCGTGGTTGAAGGTGACCTTCGCCGTGAGCAGGGCGCCCACCTGAAGCGCCTCACCAGCATCAACTGCTACCGCGCCACCCGTCACCGCCGTGGCCTTCCAGTGCGCGGCCAGCGCACGAAGACCAACGCCCGCACTCGTAAGGGCAAGCGCAAGACCGTGGGTGTGCAACGCAACCCGAACGCCAAGTCCGGCAAGGTCTAAGCCACAGTGGCTCCGCGAAATATTCCGCCTCTTTCAACTACCATGGCTGACGACAATATCGATACTACCGCCGCTGACGAAGCTGCTGCTCCTGAAGCAGCCGCTGCCGCGACGCCCGCTCCTGCCCCGGCCCCTGCCGAGCAGGCAACCTCGGCTCCCGCTGCTGAAGCGGCGCCTGCGCCTGCTGCTGCCACCGCCGCTGCGGCTCCTGCCGCCGGAGCACCTGCTGCTCCTGGCGCTGAAAAGGAAAAGCCGAAGACCATCAATGATGTCTTCCTCAGCCTGGATGGCGGTTCCCCCGAGCAGCCCAAGATTGTTAAGGCGAAAGGCAGCAAGAACATCCTTTCTGGCATCGTCCACGTCATCGCGACCTTCAACAACACGCAAGTGACGGTGACGGATCGTGGTGGCAATGTCCTCGGCTGGTCTTCCTCCGGCAAGATGGGCTTCAAAGGTTCCCGTAAGGGCACCGCGTATGCCGCTCAGGTCGTCTCTCAAGATGCCTGCCGCCAAGCCATGGGCCACGGCCTCCGCGAAGCGGAAGTCCGCCTCAAAGGACCTGGTTCCGGTCGTGAGTCCGCCGTTCGTGCGGTGCAAGCCCTCGGCATCGAGGTCTCCATCATCAAGGACGTGACCCCTGTCCCTCACAACGGTTGCCGCCCGCCGAAGGCGCGCCGCGTTTAATTCACCCGCCCTTCGTCTGTTCCCTACCTACTGAGTCATGGCCCGTTATACTGGACCCAAAGAAAAAATCGCCCGCCGCTTCGGTGTGGCCCTCTTCGGCCCCTCGAAGGCGCTTGAGATCCGCAATTTCCCTCCTGGACAGCACGGTGTGCGCAATACGCGCCGCAAGCTCTCCGACTACGGCATCGCCCTTGCTGAAAAGCAAAAGCTGCGCTTCACCTACGGCGTGCTGGAAAAGCAATTCCGCCGCTTCTTCGCCGAAGCTTCCCGCCGCAAGGGCGTGACCGGTACCATCCTTCTGCAGATGCTTGAATTGCGTCTGGACAACGTGGTCTACCGCATGGGCTTTACGAACAGCCGCTTCGCCTCCCGTCAAATGGTCGGCCACGGCCACGTGACCGTGAACAACGTCCGCGTGAACATTTCCAGCTATCAAGTCGCCCCTGGCGATGTGGTCGCTATCCGCAACACCCCACGCTCCCAGCAGCTGGCCAATCGCTTCCTCGACCTGACTCAAGGCGTGGTGGTCCCAGACTGGATGACCGTGGATCGCGACAAGCTCTCCGGCACCGTGAACCGTGCCCCCGAGCGCGAAGAAATCGACGTCTTCGTGAACGAGCAGTTGGTCGTGGAACTTTACTCCCGCTAGTTCGTTCTAGCAGGAGAGAGTCGCACAAGCGGCTACACAGATACAGATACCTTTTGAAGAGGGCGGGATGCAATCCCGCCCTCTTTGTTTGTTAGAGGACCATTGACGCAGTTTAGCGGTCGTCGCATCATGCAGAAGTAGTCTCGTTATTTCGCCAGTGGTTCTCTATTTACTTCACCTCATGAAACCCATCCCTCCCACTGCCGAAACGCTCGCGCTGCGCACGGACTTTTCTGATGAGGCGGTGTGGAAGGAAGTGTGCGAGGCAATCACTGAGCCGGTGGGTGAGCACGGCTACCGGGCTTATGTGGAGTTCGTGAGCGATCCGGAGTTCGCCGGGATGATCCCCGAGGATGTGGCGGCTGCGCTGCAGGAAGACAATGACAGCGTGCGGACCTTTGCCTTCATTATCGATTCGACCACGATCACCGATCCGGAGCATCCTGTGCAGGTGGTGGATGCTGTGGATGATCCCGGGCGCACGTTCCGGGTGATCCCATCCGAATGTTGGGGTGTGCAAAACAACCTCTCCATTGGCAACATGGACTTCGAAACCTTCGCAGATGCGGCGGACGCGGGGAATGTGTTCCGGGGCTTTCCGGTGGAGTGAGGCAGTAGTATTACACCGGATCTCTGACTGGTCAGCGACTGCGGAAACAGAAAGCGCATTCCAATGAACCGACTCCAACTTGCCCTCGGGCTTTTCTGCTTTTTTGTTACGTCCATTGCCGTGGGCCAATCACCGGAAGAGCGGAAAACGAAGATCGAAGAGCTGAAGGCAAAGGAACCTTCGAAGGAGGCTGTCGAGCGGAAGCAGCGGTCGATGGATCGGCTCAAGAAAGAAGGGGTGCCGGTCATGGAGCATCTGCCGGTGATCGAAGATTCCACGGAGGCGAAGAAACGCACCACGGAAGAAATTGCGCATAGGGCTATCGCCTTGGTGATTTGCGCGGTGAAAGGGGAGGGGCTTGATCAGGCGAAGATTGATGCACTGGTAGAGAAGTATGGCGCTGAGGAGTTCTTCACCCCTGCGGAAGAAAAGTTTCTCAAGGACGCTGATCCCAGCCAGCAGGACAGGATCAACTTTGCGTGGAAATACGAGTGTGTCTGGGTGCTGCTATGGTCGCTTGGTTATCTGGAAGAACTGCCGAAGCCGGAGGCCATTTGCGATGTGCCAAAGCTGGCTGGGATTTTCCGCGATCGGGATACGGCGCAATTCATCAAGGATGCGAAGCTGAGGCCTTTCCCGGAGATCCTGGATCAAGCGGATCTGATTTACCGTTACCACTGGGCAACCACAGATGCCCGCATCAAGGGCCAGCCAGCGCCGGCCAAGCTTGATGGCGGCGTCGTGATGGAGCGGCACTATGTGCTCAATTGGCTGATCGGTTATATGGATCAAGCTTGGGATGATGTATCGACGGATACGTAAGCCTGTCCCGGTTTGCCCGGCTACGGAAACATCGCCTTCATCGTGATGCGGTCTTCCTGCGAGGCATCGTAATGGATGAGCACCTCGGAGTCTTTCAGCATGACACTGGCATCGGCGCGGGAACGATAGCAGACGCGTTCGTCGTCGCTCGTTTGGTGGAGGCTTGAGCCATAGAGAAGCGTTTCCACTTCCTTTCGATGGCCGGGCATGATGTCCACTTCATAAGGAATGAACATGGTATTCAAATCCTCCGGCGGCCCGAGGTAGATGAGCTTGGCGGCCAAGGTGCCGTCTACAATGTAATCCCAGCCAGCGCGGAACAGCTCGTCCAGTGGATGTGGTCGGGCGGACTGAAGCCGCTGTTTGCGCTGTTCCCACACAACCGCGAACGAATAAAATGCCCAGATGGCTGCGGCGGTACAGCCGACAGTGAACGCGAGGCGCGTCAGCATTTCCAGCAAGGTCATGTCGGCCATGGATCGGTTCCCGCCATTAGACCTAAACTTTATCGGTGCGTAAAGCTTGGTGTGGTACGCTGTCCATAGTCAAGTCACTACCTGCCTCACGCCTTCACTGGCCGTTCCAACCTCGCCTGGATTTCTTCCAGGGGTACGCCTTTGGTTTCAGGGACCATGAGTTTCACCCATATGAGTTGGAGCACCATCATGCCGCAGAAGAAGAGGAAGATGCCACCGGGGGCGAGGTGGCCGACCATCGAAGGGAAAGCTGTGGTAAGCGCGGCAGCGAAGAACCAGTGCGTAAAGCTGCCGAGAGACTGACCCGCGGCGCGGTGTTTGTCGGGAAAGACCTCCGAGATGAGCACCCAGATCACGGTGCCCTGGCCGATGGCGTGGGCGGCGATGAAGGCGAAGATGCACGCGGGGACGATGCTGTAATGCTCCGTATAAAATGCCCAGGCGCAGAGCCCCAAGGAAATGATGTAACCGAACGATCCAATGTAGAGCAAGGTGCGGCGTCCGAGCCGGTCGATGAGCCAGAGGCCGACGAAGGTAAATATGAGGTTGGTGACGCCGATGCCTATGGACTGCAGCAACGCGGCTCTGGCACCGAGGCCAGTGAGTTCAAAGATGCGTGGAGCAAAGTAGAGAATGGCATTGATGCCGGAGAGCTGATTGAAGAAGGCCACCAGGAATGCCAAGCTGACCGGAATACGCCAGCGGGCGCTCCAGAAGTCGCTCGGTTCGCGTGGGCCACCGTGGGCATGCTCACCCGAAGCGATGAGGCGATCTGCGAGGGCGTGCAGTTCCGCGTCGGTGGACTGAGGATTGATGAGACGCTCGGTAGCGATGCCTTTGGCGCGGTCTTTCCGCACGGTAAGGAGCCAGCGTGGGCTTTCTGGAATGATCAGGCAGAGTGCTGTGTAGATGAGGGCGGGGATGCCCTCCACGCCCAGCATCCAGCGCCAGTCATGTTCGCTCGTGCCAGCAATGAGCGCATTGGATCCAAAGGCGATCACGATACCGAGCACAATGTTGAACTGAAACAGGGCAGTTAGACGACCCCGTCTGTCAGGTGGAGCGATCTCGGAGATATAAAGTGGCGCTGCGATGGTGGAAACCCCAACCGCCAGACCGCCTATGAACCGCGCACCGATGAAGCTCCAAACTTCCGGTGCTAGGGCGCTGCCGACGGAAGAGATGAAATAGAGGATCCCAATCCAGAAGAGCGTCCAGCGCCTGCCCAGCTTGTCAGTCGGCCACCCGCCAAGAAGCGCCCCCAACACGGTGCCGTATAAAGCCGATGCGATGGCCAGGCCATGCATGCCTTTGCTCAGACCCCAGAGCGATTCGATTTTTTGCTCTGCCCCGGAGATGACAACCGTATCAAAGCCGAAGAGGAACCCGGCCAGGGCGGAGGTCAGCGACCAGTAGAAGAGGCGGTTGGACATACAAGCGCGGCGCGCATGGCGTGCGCTACCTGTTTCATCGTCACCGTTCGGCACAACGGCTGCAAAAAACGCTTTGTCCTGCCAGCTCAATCGCAGGATGGAGACGACTGAAGCGTGAAGCCAGTCATATCATAGAGTCGGTCTGTGTAGGAGAATTGACCCGTGGCCACCCAGTCGGCATTCGATGGTAGGGCCAAGAGTGCCCACGCCAACAGACAAAGCATCACACGTGGCGCGCGCAGGTAAGGCATATCGATGGGGAGGCTAGGGGACCAACGGACGCGAGACCTTGAGCCGGAAGAATCGCGGCGCGTCGGCTTGAATGGGCACAACTCTTCTCCGGAGTTCCACACCCCCGGGGCTGCCGACGAGCGTGTCAGTGAGATCCGTCCAACCGCTCCGGGGATCATAAGACTCCTGCAAAGTCATCGTGATTTCCGGACGAGCAAGGTCCCGCTGATAAGTCAGCGTGATGGTGGTGGCAGTCACTGTAACCAGCGGGTAGATCGGTTTGCCTGCCAGATTGGGGTTTGATCGCACGCCATATTCGAGCAGATTTGACATTCCATCCTTGTCAGGGTCCATGGTGTCTCCGCTGTTTGGGGTATCCCCTCCGAAGTTGGTGAAGCGCCACTGTCCGAGCGCGGAGTCAGTGATGGTGATCGTGCCGCTGATGGGGGTGCCAAGATTATAAGTCGCACTCCCGACCAGGGTGAGGATGACCTGTTCGGTGCCTTCCGCCAATTGATCCAAGGCAGGGACGATATCGATCGTTGCGCTGGCCGATCCCACTGCAATGGTGACAGCCGAGCCGACGGCCTGATAGTCCACTCCATCCTGAGCGCTTCCAGTGAGGGCCAGGTTCACGGTTAGAGGGTCTTCTGTGGACCCGCTGCGCGTGATCGTGAAGGTCGCCTTGTTGGGTGTTGAACCTTCGGCGCCGCTGGAGTCTGTGGTCGCCAAAGTGAGCACAGGAAGAGGAGGATCCGCGATCGTGACCGTGCCGCTGAAGGGGGCGCCAAGATTATAGTCGGCACTCGCGACAAGCGTAAGAATGACTTGCTCGGTGCCTTCCGCCAACTGATCACGGATGGGGACAATATCGATGAGCGTACTGGCAGATCCCGCCGGAATGGTCACCGTCGTGCCGACTGCTTGGTAGTCGGCTCCTTCCTGCGCGGTCCCGGTGAGGGCTAGGTTCACGGTGAGAGCCTCATCGGTGGGTCCGATGCGGGTGACCGTGAAAGTAGCCTTGTCTGGCACAGTGCCTTCGATGGCAGACGAATCCGTGACGGCCAGAGATACCGCCGATCCTCCCGTAAGCGTGTAGGTGTTCACAGCGCTGCCCACACCGTAAACGCGCACCCGGTAGATGCCGCCGCCGACGGTCGAGGATTGCGAACTTGTGACCTGGATCGTCTCGCTGTTGGTGGTGCCGTTGGAAACCATGAGCGGGGTGGTTTCCTCGCCCGGAGCATAGATCTCCATGTCTAGATTTCCCGACGAGTGGGTGAAAGCTGCGGTAACAAATAGCGGGTCGCCCGGTTTCAGCATGAAGCCAAACCAATCGGAGTCAAAAGTGCCGCTGGGGCGGGAGCTGATTTTCAGGTTCGGCAGGTAAAGAAGGGAAGGGAACAAACCACAGCGGCGCGCCGTATCATTTCCTTCATAAGCATCTACCGCGTTGTCGCGTCCGGTTGTGGACAGGGGCATGGTGGGGGCGGCCCAGGAGAGTCCGTAAGGTGTGCGGTAGACGGCCGTAGTTTCCGAGCGGGCGAGCACGGCGCCACCTGTTGGAGATTGCATGTTGGGTCCTAGCCACCGTCCCCCCGTGCCTTGAGGATCGGAGGTGCTAGAGACGGGAGAGCTTACGATGCGAATATAGTCCACGTTGCGTTCACCGGCATCGCGCAGGCTGATGTCTCCCGCACTCCCGTCGAACCAACTCCAGCTCACGGTATTGTCCCGGTCATAAAGCACGGCGGCCGTATCCGTGCCGGAGGTCTCGCGCACCATGACGGTTGTGTTCGCAGGCAGGGTGAAGGTGGGAAAGGTGAAAGTGCCGTTGGTGGAACTGGGCTGCTGACAACTGATGATCCAGCCGGTCAGAGTGGCGCTGACCGTGCCCAGATTCCGGATCTCCACAAAACCGGCGCTGAGATTGAGCTCGCTGATAACGATAGGCGGCTGTGCCGTGGAACTGACGGCATAGGCAGGAGTCAAGGTAGACAAGCCACTAGTGTAATTATGGACAGTCAAAGAGTATGAACCATCCGCCGCACCAATGGGGGGCGTGATGTTGACCATGAGCGCGGTGGTCGAAAGCCAAACTGGTGTGCTGACGGTCGCTCCAGCCAGGTTGGTCGAGACCACCGCGCCCCTGGAAAAATTTGTACCGGTGACCAGCGTTTGATAAGTCTGCCCTGGGAGCATCTGCTGCTCTGCCACGGCTGAAATGGTGGGTGCTCCAGGGGCGGCGGCGCTCCTCACGCGAACCTGGTAGGTGCCATAGCGTCCACCGAGATTCCGTTCATACGAAGCGTGGCGGAGATAGACATAATACGTGCCTGCAGCCGGTGCTCTCCAGCCAATGGTGGGAACAGTTTCTAGCATGTCCTGGGCCGTGTCTGATTGATTTGTATTCAGTACGGAGTCATATGGATCGTCATTGTAAGCCAGCATCTGCGTAAGGTCTCCATCGAGCAACCACATCTCTGGATCGGGTCGTCCAAAGATGGTATCGCCGGCGCCATTTACCTCGATGTAATAATAAGTCCCAGCTACGGCTGTGAACCTAAACCAATCCTCGTCGCCTCCCGCCGCGGCACCGCTGCGGTAAAAGGTATTCTGCTGGTAACTCCCATTTACCGTCAGCGCTGTGCTGCTGGCAGTAGAGTCATTGGGCTCCTGCGCATCCGGCGAATAGTGCATGCTGTGAGCCGCAAAGATGGCTGTCAGTCCGGACGCATTGCCCAGTGACAGAGAGAACCAGGTATCCCAGAAGTCTTCCAT
This sequence comes from Phragmitibacter sp., assembly GCA_965284365.1. Taxonomy (GTDB): domain Bacteria; phylum Verrucomicrobiota; class Verrucomicrobiia; order Verrucomicrobiales; family Verrucomicrobiaceae; genus Phragmitibacter. The sequence continues at coordinate 6,197,596 of OZ260079.1, read as the reverse complement.
CTGGGTGAAGGGTGTGGAGGCTACCCGAAATTGCTTCAGCACGGCCCAAATGGAACTTTCCAGACCTGACAGGGAATCGTCGTCCGTGCCGACTGAAGCATCGGAGGTGGAGGCATCATCGATCAAATCATAAAGTGCCGCCGTGACGGCCAGTTCATTGGTGCTGCCGCCCACGACGGCGCCTTCGTTGAGATAAGTGAAGCCGCTGTTGTTCACATCGAAACTGGCGCGGTCCTGGAAAATGTCCGGCCGGGGCCTGCCGCCAAATTTGATAACGGCGCTCGCGACATAGGAGGCGAACCCCTCGCTGAAGGAAAGCCGGGGGTCCTGATCATCGTCCTCGAAATAGTGGGTGCCTCCCGTGTTCCGCGACATGCCATATTGGTGTTCAATGAAGTGACCGATCTCATGGAGGATCACCGGATCATTGTAACCATCCTGATCTGCTATTTGGATATAGGGGCCGCTCGAGTAGTAGGCTGAGCCCATGCCGTTGTTTGGGTTCCAGCGAATCGTGAGGAACGTGGTGGGGCGGGTGGGTTCCAGTGTGGCGACCCAGTCTGCGGCCAGCACGAGCATGTCATACATGTTGAAGACCTGTGAGGACCAGTCTGTGGTGGCGATGGTGCCGACGGACATGGGCATGCTCATGGTTCCGAAATTCACATCGGTATCCGGCTGGTGATTGGTGACGTCAGTCGCTGCCGCGTGATAGGAGTAAACGGCGTTGCTATTGCGGTCGTCCACGACACTGAAGTTCAGGCTCGCGATGTTGGTATTGCTGGCAAGGACACGAACGCCGACATTGCGCTGTATGGCATCGGTGACGGTGATGGAGAAATTGCCGGTACTGCTGGTCGAGCCTGTGCCGAGGACCTGTAGCGTGGTCAGGTCATACACCTGCACGTCGGCCTCCCGCACGGAGCGTGCGAGGCCCGTCGAAGTGAAGCCGCTCGCGTCATAAAGCCGGTCACCATAGGTGAAGCGGCCGGTAGCCACCCAATCGGCACGCGCGGATCCGAGCGTGAGCAGAAAGGAGAGAATGATAAGGGACAGCCGCGCGATCACCGTTGAGCACCTCCGGCTCCTTGCGGTTGTGAGGTTGTGGATGACGGCGTCGCGGTGTCCTCCACCGCCTTGAGCCCGCGCTGCCGTGCTTCCTTACGGCTCATGCGTTCCACGATCTTTGTCCCGTCCGGGGAGTTGAGGATGACGGCCACGCGCTCATCGTCTTTGGCAATACGCACCACCGGTTTGTTGACCTCCACCGCTTTGTCGACCACGAGTTGAACGGTATTGTCCGCATTTAGCACGGTGAGCCGCGCTTTGATCGTGCGGTGTTTGCCATCACCGCTTTTAACGGCGACCTTCTCCCGCTTCGCTCCCAGGCTCCTCTTTAGCTGCAATGCTTTGTTGAGACGCTGCGTGGATTTTTTAGCGGCATCGACTTCCGTGATCTGCAGTTCAACTGAGGCTTCAATGGCATTCTTGACCACGGCTTCGACTTCCACATCGCCAGCAGCATCGGGAGTTGAGGTGACCAGTTCCAGGACGTCGGGTGGAATCGGGCTCACCGCGAAGCAAACACTGATCGAAATCAGGTGGATGAGCAGTGTGGCTAATATGGAAAATCGCCGAGTAAGTGAGCGTGAGATAGGCATGGTGCGGGGGGAGCACAGGTTTGGAAAATCGGAAACTCACACACACGCCGTGCTGCAGGTAATCCTTGGCTTCTCCTACCGCGATACTTTCATCAAAGATAAAATTGACGCGGCGACAGAATGAAGAAAAAACGCTTTCGCGTCAAGCCCGCATAAGGAAAAATCCTAGAACGAACCTGCCGATCTGAATATCCTTCCCCTGACCAGCAAGTTCACTCACAAGAGACACCTGGTTAGCTAAACAGGCCAGGGGCTTGCTGGTGATGCCTCGAACGAAAGTCACCACTTCCCGGCGGCAAGTTCTTCTGACTTCAAATCGGCGGGCATGCCGCGCAAATTTTTGTTGAAGAAGGCGATGATGCGTTTGTTGAGTTCGTCGCTCTTGAAGCCGTGACCACCGTCTTTGATGGTGTAAAGCAGGCTGGGGACACCGGCGGCTTGCAGCTTCTTGTCCAGTTCCACCGCATGGACGAAGTCCACACGCTTATCCTTCGTGCCATGGGCGGTGAGGAAGGGGACGTCATCGGACGTGATGTAGGTCACGGGCGAGGCCTCCTTGGCCAGCTCTTTCTTTTGCTCACTGTTGCCGCCGAGCAGGCCGATGACGGCCTCGTCTTCCAGCACGGGTTTGCCATTGGCCGTCATGAGAGGAAGGAGAAAGTCCGAGGGGCCACAGAAGTTCACCACGCAGGTGACGTTGCTGCTCTGCGTGAGGTTCGGTCCGACGTCGCCTTCCAGTTCCTCCACGCCATTGGTGGTGCCTAACAAGGAGACGAGATGTCCACCCGCGGAGGCGCCCCAGACGCCGATCTTATCCGGGTCGAGGTTGTATTCCTTCGCGTGGGCGCGGATCCAGCGGATGGCGGCCTTGCAATCGTAAATCTGGGCAGGCCACTTGGCTTCCTGGCTAAGTCGATAGCCGATGCTTACACCCGCGTATTCACCGCTCATGGTGGCAAGGGCGGTCGTCCCAGCCGATGAGATGCGGTCGCCCGCCATCCATCCGCCGCCATGAATGAAACAGATCACCGGTAGGGGCGCGGTAGACTTGCGCACTTTAGGCAGGAAGAGATCCACCGCCTGTTTGGGATTGGAATTGCCCGCGTAGTTTTGGTCGAAGTGAGATTCGATGGGCGCTTTGGCGAGGTTCTCCTCCACCTTTTTGCGCATGGCGCTAAGGTTCGGCGTCTCACCATAGCTTGCTGAGCCCAGCGCGAGTCCGAAGACAGCAGACAGAACGGCGGTTTGCAGGAAAGAGTGAGGGCGGGGCAGGGGAAACTTCATGGGTTCCTCTGTACGTGAAAATTGAGGCAACCTCTCAAGAATCCTCGGGACTCGGGTCATGAATCACCGGCCGCATGTCCTTCAGCGCAGGAAACTGTTTACGCCATTCGATGACTTCCTCAGGCTGGATCTGGGCTTTTACGATGCCGGGTTTATTGCCGGCTTCGGCGACGAGGTGACCCTTTGGGCTCACGATCATGCTGCCTCCATTGTAGAGGAATTGCGGGTCGCTGCCGCAGCGGTTCACCGCGATAACAAACGCCTGGTTCTCAATCGCCCGGGCCTGCACCAGCGTGAACCAATGGAGATGCCGTTTGGCAGGCCAGCACGCAATGACGACGAACACCTGCGTGCCACGCCGCACGGCCTCCCGGAAGTGCTCGGGGAAGCGCAGGTCATAACAGATGAAGGGCGTGACATCGAAGCCGCACCACGGGAAATTTACGATCTCCGACCCCGCTGTATAGGTGTTCGCCTCGTCTGCAGAACTGAAGAGTTGGATCTTCGCGTAGCGGGCAAGCAGTTGTCCTTGCGGCCCAAAAGCCACGGCTTCATTGCGCGCCTGGCCGTCATCCACGGGGGAAACCACTCCACCCAGCACGGTGGATTCGTATTGCTTTGCCATCTGGGACATGAAGGCTTCCTCCTCCCGCGCTTCGTTTTGCGCCGTCGCCTTTACGTTCATGCTGAAGCCTGTGCTAAACATCTCCGGCAGCACGATGAGCGAGTCTTTCTCCGGTTTCGCGTCGGCCACCCATTGCCTTACGGTGGACAGGTTTGCGGCCTTGTCCTCCCAGGCAATATCGAGCTGGACGAGGATGATGTTCATGTTCAATGGCAGTTACGCATTGTTCCCGCCAGATAAAGCAGGAATTTTCCGTCACATGATCCCTTCCGGTAAAAGGGTTGCGCAGGCACGTTTTCTACGCTTTTTTGGAGCACAGACCGCGAATTCTCTGGCGGCTGTGATTTATATCATGAAGATTTCGAACCCTTTCCTGTGGATGCCGCGCGTGGGCTGCGGCCTTTTGATGACATGCTGCACCGTAAGCATGGCCCTGGCGCAGGGTGGCAGCGCCGGTGTGGTGAAATTCGAGCAGGGCGCTTTCCCCGGCTATGTCGTAGAGGACGTCGTCGTCCCTGTGCCCAGTGAAATCTTTTCCGTCCTGGACAAGTTGGGAGATCCGAACTGGCGCGATGAGGTGCGCCCGCTCAACAGCCCGGACACCTCGAATCGCATGGAGATCTCCCTGGTCTTCGGCACCGTGGTGGCGGAAGGTTTTGTGGCCGTGCAGGCCCAGGACAAGCAGGCGGTGGAAGACATCGGCCGCGAAGTCATCAATCTCGCCGCCCGTCTTGGTCTAACCAAGGCAGTGCGTCCTCACGCGCAGAGTATCCTGGATTCCGTGCAGAAAAATGACTGGAAGGGCGTCCGCAAGGAGTTCGACCAGACCCAGGCCACGGTGCGCTCCGAGATGCAACGCATGCAGGACAATGATCTGGCGCAATGCGTCAGCCTCGGTGGCTGGCTGCGTGGTACCGCTTCCGTCACCTCGGTGGTGGGCAAAAACTTCTCCGATGACCGTGCGGAACTGCTGAATCAACCCATGCTGGTGAACCACTTTAGCAAGTCCGTCGAGGGCATGTCCTCCGATACTAAAAACAACCGTCTTGTCTCCGCCATTTCCAAAGGCTTGAACTCCATTCAAAAAGAGATGGATGACGCGAACGGCAAATTCTCTCCGCAGCATGTGAAGGACATCCGCGACACTTGCGAAGAACTCCTGGTGCTGATCCTAAAGACCAAGAAGTAGGCCCATCTCTTTTGAAAATCCATTCGTCCGTCATGAGACACAAATTCCATCAAAGGGTGCTCACAGGCATCCTCTTGCTGGCCCTGAGCTTTTCATCCGCCTTTGCCACGGTGGATGAGGCTCACGACCGCGCCATGGAGGCCGCCTCCACCTATGTGAATGACGGCTACACCGTCCGGGAAGACTACTGGAACGGTGAGGTGGAGTCAGCGCAGAAGCTGGCCATTCGTCATCAGCTCTTCAAAGGCAACGACTACGTCTTCTGGCTCGGCACCGCGAATGAAGGCTGCACGCTGGAAGTCGCCGTTTACGATGAAAAAGGGCAGGCGGTACACATGGAGCGGAAGGTCGCGAAGTACTCCTGCACGGTAAGGGTGAATCCTCCGCGCACCGGCACGTACATGGTGGTCTTCAGCGTCACCAGCAAGAAGGAGCGCGGGGTGACCTGGGCTCTGGCTTACGGGTATCGTTGATCGATTTCCAAAAAATGTCGCGCGTGATGGTGGGATGCCACACGTATCCGATACATGACCAACAAAGGCGCATGACCAAAGCTCGTCATGTCATGTGATGCTATCGACTTTGCTGGTCGAAGGAACAACGTGGCAGATTTCAACACCCAGCAAGCATCGCGCGGCTTTCGACCCAACTCGCATTTGGGCGGGAGTGAAGTCTCCTTACTCGGCCCTGCTGGATTGTCCCCGTGTCATTTGACGCCCGGAGGCTCTTGTGAGCGTTTTTTCCAGCCTCTGCCTGCGGCAACGCGCCGTCCCATCCTGAACTAGATTTACGAACTCTTTACTTACCTTCCCGTGCCCCAGACCACCCTCACCTACGAAACGCCGCAGTTCCTGCATAGCATCCTCGGCAATGACCTGGCCAATCTCCGCATCCTGCAGGAGGCTTTTGGCATAAAAGCTACGACTCGCGAAGGCTGGGTGAAGCTGGACGGCGCCGACGAAGACATCGCCGCGGCCCAGAACGTCATGACTGAACTCGAAAAAGTCCGGCGCAGCGGCGGGGAAATTTCTCATGCGCTTTTCCGGATGATCGTGGACAATGCCCACAAGCCCTGGACGGACAATGCAGCGGAGGAAATCATGTCGATACGGCTCCTGGGCTCCGCCCGGAAACCTGCCGTCATCGCGAAGACCCGGGGGCAACTGGCCTATCTCCGGGCCATGAAAGAGAATGAAGTCGTCTTCGGCATCGGCCCTGCCGGCACCGGGAAGACCTATCTGGCCATGGCGCAGGCGCTGCATGCGCTGCGGGAGAAAACGGTGCAGCGCATCATTCTGGCCCGGCCCGCGGTCGAGGCAGGGGAGGCCCTCGGCTTCCTGCCGGGCGACCTGAAGGAGAAGATTTTTCCCTACCTGCGTCCGCTCTATGATGCGCTTTATGAGATGCTGGAGGCCGATGAAGCCGAGAAGCTGCTGGAGCGCGGCATTGTCGAGATCGCGCCGCTCGCTTACATGCGAGGCCGGACGCTGAAGAACGCCTTTGTCATCCTGGATGAAGCACAGAACACGACCACCGAGCAGATGCTCATGTTCCTGACCCGGCTGGGGGAGGGAAGTCGCTGCGCGGTAACGGGTGACCCGTCCCAGGTGGATCTGAAGCGCGGCATGCGCTCCGGTCTGGCGGAGGCGATCAATGTGCTTCCCGAGGTGAAAGGAGTGAAGTTCATCCACTTCGAACCCGGGGATGTCGTCCGCCTGCCGGTCGTCCAGCGTATCATAGAAGCCTACCGCAAACATCGCGGCACTGGCGAGCAACCCCCACGCCCGACTTATCCCGAGGAACCGTCGAAAGTCTACTGATTCAGTAGGGTATGAGGCAACGGAGCGCTTGTCATCTGTCGCAATTGCGGTAGAATCGTCTCCGCTTAGGGCTAATCTATGTTCGACTTCATCAAACGGGCGCGACTTACGCGTCAAGGCATGTCCTGTGGAAAGACACGCCGCAAGCTTTCCCAGGGGGAACTGAGCGAAGTCCTGCACTGCCACCCCGGGGTCGGCGTCAGCATCTTCGTAGCGAGCTTTTTTGTCGTCGTATTCCTGCTGCGGGCCTTGGACGAGGGGCTGCCTCAGAAGCTGGCGAATGTGAATATCGCGGTGGTCGCGGGCATTTTCCTCACGGCGGTGGTGCACTGGAATCTGGCCATGCCAGCCAATCTGCGCACCAGCCGGAACGCGCTGCTGACCTTCACCTGCATCATCCTGCAACTGATCGCGGTCGGTCTGACCATGAGCTACGGCGCGCATCATCAGTGGAATTCGGCTTACACGCTGTTGGTCGCCCCCCACGGGTTCGCGCCAGTCCTGCTGGCCATTCTGCTGGGACGCAGGACGGGCATCTATGCCTCCGCGTATGCCACGCTACTGGGTGCAACTTTGGTGGAGAGTTCCCAAACTCTGGCTTTCCTCTCCATGGGGCTGGGCCTCGGATTTGTCTCGGTGCTGGTGACCCAGAAGGTGCGGCGCCGGAGCCGTCTGCTCACGAGCGGCGTTTATATCGGCGTAGCTGCGGCCGTGTTCATGATGGCTTTTGGGCAGGTGCCGACGATTCTGGATGGGCCTCGCGCCGGACTTTTCCTCGTGGCGCCGATTATTTCCGGAATCCTGACCGCGATGATTGCCGGTGCGGTATTGCCGATCTTGGAAAGTCTCTTCCGGGTGACGACAGATATTTCCTGGCTTGAACTGGCTGACCTCAATCACCCGCTCATGAAACGCCTCAGCATGGAGGCTCCGGGGACCTACCACCACAGTCTGGTCGTGGCGAATCTGGCGGAGGCCGCTGCGGAATCTGTCCGGGCGAATGCCACCATGTGCCGGGTGTGCAGCTATTTTCATGACATCGGGAAGCTCTCCAAGCCGGAGTATTTCATCGAGAACATGAACCCGGATGACAATCCGCATGATGACCTCACGGCCCGCATGAGCGCGCTCGTTCTCATCGCGCACGTGAAGGACGGTATCGACCTGGCCCTAAAGCACGGGCTGAATACCCGCATCATCGATGTCATCGAGCAGCATCACGGGAACTCGCTCGTTTATTATTTCTACCGCCGCGCCCTGGATCAGAAGAAGGAAATACTCCGCCTGGTCGAGCAGGAGAAAGCTCGTGAGGACGATGTCCCGGACGTCACGGAAGATGGCTTCCGCTACCCTGGACCACGTCCCGAGACGAAAGAAGCGGCCATCATCAGCCTGGCGGATGCCGTGGAAAGCGCGTCCCGCACGCTGGTCAAACCCACGCCGAATCGTGTGGAGCAACTGGTGGAAGACATCGTCCGCAACCGCCTGCTGGATCATCAGCTGGATGAATGCGACCTCACCATGGCGGAACTTGCCGAGATCAAAGCCAGCTTTGTAAAGACGCTGCTGAGCATGCTGCACAGCCGCATTCATTACCCCAAGGCACCGAGCGAGCGCACGCCGACCGAGGAGATTCGCAAGAAGGCCGCGCGTGAACAACGCGAGAACCAGCCGCAACAATCGCCTGTGCCCGTCGCAGCGTCAGTCGGCTCGCCGCCGGATGCCACGTCCAAGTCGGCGACGGCTGCTTAGTCTCGCTTCGCCGTCAGCGGTCATGCCCCGGCTCAGTCTGCATAACCGCTGCCCAAACCGGGAACTGCGCATGCCTCGCTGGCGCTCGGTCGCCACGAAGGCCCTGCCGCATTGCCTGGCCGCGTTGCGTGATATAACGGCCCCACTCGCCCATCTGGAGGAGATCGAGATCACCTTTCTCTCAGATGAGGAGATCGCCACGGTTCATGGCGAATTCATGGATGACCCCACGGCCACGGATGTGATCACGTTTCATCACGGGGAGATTCTCATCAGCCTTGATACAGCCGCCCGCCAAGGGGAATCCTTTAGTCATCCCTACGAAAGGGAGGTCGCTCTTTACATCATTCATGGACTTCTGCATCTCGCTGGGTGGGATGATCGCGATCCTACAGAGCGGGATTTAATGCATTTGCAACAAAATGCGATTTTGCAGGTAGTTTGGCCAAGCTGAACACGTTAACGCGCGTAGGATTTTCGAGGCGCTAGCGATACTTAGATTTGATATAAGCAAATCACTTATCTCAATTGCGACTCAAGGTTTAGAATGATTGCGGTTGTAAATTTATATCGTTTAAAATATATGTTTTAGACGCACCCATTCACCTCACATGAACACCAACACCGACCTGTCTTCCATTGGCCCGCCTCCCGATCTCGAGGCCGAGCGTGTAAAGCGGATTCATCATGTCTGGGGAGAAGCGAAGAACACTCATGACACTTTCATGAGATGGGTTGCAGGCAGTCTCATCACCACGTTGTTCGTGCTGATCGGGTTTCTCGTTTACCGGATTTGGTTCCACAGCTGAGCACCTGATGAAAATCAGATCTGAGTCGAATCCTCATCGCCAGGCGGGGGATCCCTATCCTCCCCACAGCGAGCCATGGAAGTCCATGTATCTAGTTGTGGCGCAGGCGATCGAGTTTGTGCTTTACAGGACCCTCGTTGTTTTCTTCTGCCTCTTTATGGTGCCTTGGAACATCGCCAAGGCCATCTTTGATTCCAAGAACAACCGCCATCCTATCAGTGAAGGCGTGGACAGCGCCCGAGAGGTGTCGAAGACCATCTGTGATTTGGTGGTGTATATTTTGTATTGAGAGTGGGGTGGGGGAAGGCAAGAGAGTTGCTGTCGGGTCAATTTAGCCCACATCGGCTCGACAACGCCGACGGCAGGATGGATGATGCCGCTCCGCAGTGATGAAGCCTGATATCCGGAAACAGTTTCTTAACCACCCTGTGCTAGGGCCCATGGATGCCTTCTTTGTCAAAGGAGCGCAGCCTTACCTGAGGACTCCGGAGCTCCGATCGGATCGCTTCCTTTTTTCATCCCAGATCACGATTTGGACCAGTCCTGAGAATCCCTCGGACATTGCAATTTCCGGTGCCGCCAACCTTGTCCAATCCGGCGACGACTTTCGCGCCGAGGTGGAGCGTCGCTTCTTCGAAGATTACATCACCATTACGCATACAGAATACCTAGAATACGCCAGTGATCCTGCCCACGGAATAACGCCCTCAATGTTGCGGGAGATTCATACACCGGCTGAAGTTTGGTCCTTTCTGCGGCCCAAGAACGATGATACGGCAGCTATCAATGAGCCGGACCGGTTTGACAAAAGCCAGATAGCCGAGGTGACGCTCAGCTTCAGTGTGTCGTTCGATGCAGAGCACGATTTTCATATCGTTTTCAAGGGTGGAAAGTTCTATGAACTCACGCGTTAAGGTGACTTTGCTACCATGGCGATAACTGGATAAATGCAGACCGACCTCCTGCTGTTGAAACGATCTCTCGGATCTGCCTTCGCAGATCAATACGTGGATTGGGCGGTCGAACGCCTCTCCGATGGGTTGGATTCTCCGAGCCTAAGGATTCTGGCGGGGTTAGATCCGAAAACAGAAACCGGTGAGGTAGAGGGCTACTTCCTCAAGACATGCCAGGAGTTGGACGTCGATTGCCCGCGTGCCGCAGACGCGCCGAGGCAATCTCTTGGTTTAGTACGACGTTCGTACGAACGCGGTGACATCTCCGCCGAAACGGCATTTTACACCTTGGCGAGGTTGTACAAGAGTTCTGATTATGCGGACCCATTGCTTTCGGTATTCTACGATATAGAAGAAGAGATCTCAATGCGTGGAAGTGGATATGAAGGTTGTTTTTATCCACCGGAAGATCTCAAAGATCTGGAAATAGCTCTGCGGAGAGAATTCGACCTGTTCACTCAGGCTGCCCTGCTTGATTTGCCCACCGGTTTCATGCGATTCATCCGGTGCGAGCGGTGTGGACACATCGGAGAATCTAAAAGCCGACATAAGACCCTTAAGGACAAGTTCAGGGCGCTTATTCCATGGGTTCGGCCGCGCCCTGCCTCGTGGAACACTTGCGCTCGATGTGGCTCATTCGAGTATAAAATCATGATGGACCCTGAAGTGCGCCAGGATTACTATAACCGAATCAGGGGCGAACAATTAGGTTCGGCGAATAAGTAAATAACGCTCGCGATGACAGAGAATCAGCCATCATTTCTTGCGCGGATTCCCACCGTGGCATTCTTTGTTGTGCCCCTCGTTTACGGGGCCGCGTTTTGCCTCTATGTTTTGTTTCCGATTTTCGGGGAGCGGTACTTACTTCGCCCCGTGATATGGGTATCGCCTTGGATCCTTGCCCTTAGTTTTTGTATCGTGGTAGTGCAACTTGCGCTGCCCCCAAGAACTTGGCCCATGTGGTGGATTTCGGTGTTTCTAAATCTCGCCGTGGCCGGCTTCGCAGCTTGTATGTCATGCCTTGCATTCCCCTTCCAAGCCCCGGATTGAAGTTCACGATGAGTGCGCCCGCCACCGCATAGGAAATGACAACCAAACTTCGAATAGACGATGAGTTGATAGCCGAAGTTTCTTCAGTAGCTCGACTCCAACGAACCTGATCGTGATGGTTAACAATGAGACGTAGTAGATCCCGTCAGTAGTATCGCATAGAATGTCCAACAACGCCAACGCACCGCTATGCAGCGCCTGAAACGAATCCAATTCTGGGGTCTCGATCTGGAGGATGATCACCTGCTGCATCAGGTCCTCGACGGTTATAAAACAGCCACCGCCGATCTTGCCAGGTATTGGAACGTTCCTATCGGCGATTGCGACGATGGAGGATATGTGGCCGGAGATATTGTTGAAGTTCACGATCGTCGCGGCACACTTCGCTGTCATATTCGCATCACGGATGTTTACGAAACGACCTTCGGCTCCATACCAGAGAAGCTTTGGCGGGGCGAGGCCTGCAAGAGTGCCGAGGATTTTCGGAGAGGACATCGCATTAGCTGGTCCGACGAGGACCTAACAGACGAGACGCTTATCATTGGGTGCCATTTTGAATTGGTGACGACGCATGACCGCAATGAACAACGCCAAGCGAATAACCATGAGCAGCAATAACGCATTTTGGTCGCCGTGATGCGAGTGGCCATCCTTAGACGACTCAACCGATGACACCCGATCTTGAGCTCATTGACGCAGCCAAACACGGAGATTTGGATGGCGCGCTTGATGCCTTTCAACGCGGTGCCGCAGTCGACTTCGTTACCGACGGGTGGACACCTTTGTTCTGGGCGGCACAGGAGGGACATACTGAGATCGCGGGGTTCCTCCTCGATGCCGGTGCAGACGTCAACTTTGCGGACTCCGGAGGTTTTACTCCGCTCAAGCAGGCTGTTGGCGAGGCGCATCTCGATACCGTTGAGCTTTTGCTGCTTCGTTGCGCGGATGTTCACCACCGATGCCTTTCAGATGGTGGCTGCACGGTTTTACATACTGCGGCCGCTTATGGACTCCTTGATTGCATCCGCTTACTTCTTTTGTATGGCGCGGATCCCAAAATGATCAACGACAACGGTCAAACGCCACATGACACCGCAATTGAATGCGGCGAACTGGAAGCTGCATCCTTGCTCCAATTCAATGGTGTGGCCTGATCGTGCGATGCAGGATTCGCCGAGCGCCAAGGTGGCTTTTGGCTTGCGTCCTTCGATTTGCGAGCGTTACACTTTGCCGAGTGCGTGCTGTGAACCAATGCTTCAGAAGGCCACCTCATGAGCCTGCCCGCTCTAATTTTCATTGCAGTCTTTATCGCGTTTTTCGTCGTCGTCACGGTTATCCAGACTCGTAGGCATCGCCGTCGGATGCGAGCGCTTGCGGCGGAACGCGATGGTGAATCCATCTGCCAGTTCGCCCGCAGCTTGCCGTATCGCCAACTCGACACCTCTGTGATTCGACTTGTGTATGAGGCGATGCAATCTGAGATCGCTGTCCCTAATCTCGCAGTCCCCATCCGCGCCAGCGACGGCTGCACAGACACCCTTGAGATTGATCCCGAAGACCTCGAGTATCTCGTAGTGGACCTGGCCGACCGCAGCGGACGCAGTCTCGACGGCTGCGAACAAAATCCCTTCTACGGCCGCGTCCACACCGTCGGTGATCTGGTTCATTTTCTGTGCGCTCAACCCAGGAGCTGAGCCTACTATCAACGTTAAGGCAGCTTGGTTACCTCCAGGTTTGTATTGCGTTGCACATTTGATTGTGCAAAGGTACGCACATGGCCACCAATCTGCAATTGGACGAGGAATTGATCTCTGAGGCTCAAAAGCTCGGCAAACATTCTTCCAAGCGGGCAACTGTGGAAGATGCTCTGCGTGAATACGTGCAGCGGCGAAAGCAGCTGGAGGTTTTCGAATTGTTCGGTCAAATCGATTACGATGAGAACTACGATTATAAAGCTGCCAGACGCCGCAAATGAGGGTTGTCGTCGATACTTCCGTCTGGTCTTTGGCGTTACGCAGGAGAGTGGTGGTTCCGTCGACTTATGTGGACCTTCTGAGAGACCTTATTCAGGATGGGAGAGTCGTTTTGCTTGGACCGGTTCGGCAAGAGTTGTTATCAGGCATCCGCTCTTCTGAGCAGTTTGATCGCTTACGGAGGCAACTTCGGGCATTTCCAGAGTCTCCACTAGATGTGGAGGACCATGAAGTCGCCGCGGAACATTACAACACGTGTATGACTGGAGGGGTTCGTGGCAGCCCAGTAGACCTTTTGATCTGCGCGTATGCTACGCGCCGCAATTTTCACATTCTGACGACTGACCCGGATTTTCAGCAGTATTCCAAGCATATTTCTTTGTTATTGCTAAATCCCTGATCAGCCAAACACAACTGACAAACCGATGCTGGTAACAGCCGCTGGGCTCGCACGGTTCGAGCCGGATCTAATCTAATGATACTTCGACAGCGCCTGCAAATACGCCTGCGCCGCGGGGCTTTCGGGTCTTTCGAAAAACGCGGACGCAGGAAGTGACTCCGTCACACGGCCGGCTTCCAGAAAGACGACCCACTCAGCCACTTGTCGCGCGAAAGCAACCTCATGCGTGGAAAGCACGATCTGCTGGCCGCCTTCCACAAGAGCTTGAATGATCTCCAGCACCTCTTTGGTCATGACCGGATCCAGCGCAGAAGTGGGTTCATCCAGAAGAAGCAGCCTCGGCTGCGGCGCAATGGCCCGGGCCAAAGCAACACGCTGCTGCTGACCACCAGAGAGGCCAGCGGGTTGCTTGTGCTCATGACTCGCCAGCCCGAATTGCTTTAGCACATCCAGCGCATGAGTACGCGCCTTTTCCGGCTCGTATCCATGCACGGCTCGCAGGGGCAGCGCGACATTCTCCAGCACGGTCAGATGCGGAAAGAGATTAAAACTCTGGAAGACAAAGCCGTTGCCGCGCCGCTGACGCAGCACATCGGCCGCCCCCCATGCCAAGCTATGGCCGTCCACCACGACCGTTCCTTCATCGGGCGGCAGGAGCGAGCCTAGCACGCGCAGTAGCGTGGACTTCCCGCCGCCCGATGGACCCAACAGAGCTACGCTGCGAACACCATCCGGCACAGAAAACTCCGCACCATCAAGCGCCGCATGAGCTCCATAGCGTTTCACCAGGTTCTGCACGGACACGTTCATAAAACTAAAAACAAAAACCCCCTCAGTCTTCGCGGTTAAACTTTACCCTATTCAACACTTTAAGAATCATACCGGAATCGCTCCTCCAGGCGGCGGCTCCACCATGACAGCGGAATAGTGAGCACGAGATAAAGCACTGCCAGCGGCAGGAAACCCTCCAGCGCCGTGGACCCCTGGGCATTGGCCGTACGGATCATCTGCGTCAGTTCCTCAACTCCGATCACCGAGAGCAGCGACGAGTCCTTCACCAGCGAAACCATCTGACCCGCTGTCCCCGGGAGCGCACGGCGCACCGCCTGCGGAATGAGCACATATCTCCACTGCTGCCTGGTGCTGAACCCCACGGCACGCGCCGCTTCCCATTGCGTGGCGCCAATGGACTCAAGGGCACCCCGGAAAATCTCCGCGAGATACGCCCCCTCAAATAACGCCAGGATGACCATGCCCACGAGCAGGGCATTATCCATCCGCAGGGCATTGGCAAAACCGTAATACCCCAGCAGCAGACACACGAGCAGGGGCGTGCCGCGCAGAAACTCCGTGGTGCCACGTGCCAGCATTTGCACCGGCAGGATGCGGCTCCTTTGCCCCAACATGAGGATGAGCGCAACGACCACGGAAAGCACCAGCGCCCCACACGCGATGACGATGGTGATGCCCCAGCCTTTGAGAATCAAGCCGCGCCATTGCCAGATGACACCCCATTCCCAGGAGTAACGCACCAGGCTCAGCACGCCGTAAATGCACATCATTACCGCAAGACTCAACACCAGCGCCCAAGCCCACACGCGCCAGAGACTGGGAGGTGATTCAGCGCGCGTCATGGAGGGTTGAAGAAGGCAGAACAGAAATAGTAACTAAAAAGGGAGGGGAAGGGACAAACCGCAACGAGACATCGCGCTCCCCCCATCATTGGTGCCGCAAGCGGTCGCCTTGGTCAATGTCCCTCGCGACGAGGTTTCGACGAATCCGAAAGTGAAGCAGCAGGCGACGGTGCCGTCACGGAACCGGGAGCGAGAGCAGGCACAGGCGCAGAAGGATTGGCCGGTGGAGAAGCTGTGGGCGCAGGCGGTGATGTCAAAGGTACGTCCTCAGGTCCGGGTGTGTCTTTGTCAATCTGACCGAGTGCCGGCAGCAATGCCGGGGCCAACTCCGAAGTGATGGCGGTGGGAGCGGGGTGGGGAAGGGGAAGCGGATTCGCAACTGATGGAGCAGGCGCCGAGCTGAGCACACCAGCAGGAGGAGGGAGAGATTGGGGCGTTAGCGGCAGCACGGGACGCGTGGGATTGCCTTCGTATTCAATGCCGCGCCGCGGGTTCATGGATGTAGCCCTGGCATACCGCACCACCGCTTCACCCACACCCATGGCGAGCTTTTGCTGATAGCTCTTGTCCCGCAGCCGCCCGCATTCAGACGCATTCGTGAGATACCCGCACTCCACCAGCACAGCCGGACTCTCCGTGAGCCGCGCGACCAAGTAGCCGCTGTCCCGCACGCCCCGATCCGCCGCGCCTGTGAAATGGCAGACGTTTTGATGGATAAGATTCGCCAGCCATTCGCTGCGCCGGTCGTGCAGAGACACCCCTTCTGGGAGATTCCGTTCACGCCGCAGCCTGGCCACATCGCCCAGCGTCTTGCGCGAGCAGAAGTAGGTCTCCACCCCGGCGGTTTCAGAGGACTCCGCATTGGCATTGAGATGCAGACTGACGAAAAGATCAGCCCGGGCGCGATTGCTGATGGCGCAGCGTTCCTCCAGCTCCACGAAGACATCCGTGTCCCGCGTCATTATCACCTTGAACCCCTGATCGATGAGGTAGTCCCGGAGCCGTTTGCCCATTTCCAAGGCGAGCGCTTTTTCGAGCCCTTGGTTTGCAGTCGCGCCGCCATCGTGCCCCCCGTGCCCCGGATCGATCACAACCAGCATGCCCCCGAAAGAATCCGATTTCTGCAAAGGCGGCAGATTTTCCCGCATCACCAGCCGGTCGATAGCCCCCGGCACCTGCACGCCGCAGAACGCCGCTAAAGCCAGGGCCAGCGTCGAAACGATGTAACGAATGACAGTGAGGGGTTTCACAACGCGCAAATATGCATTATTTCTTTGGAGTGATTTTTGAAAATTTAGTAGATTTAACAATTAAGACTTATAAAATACTCTGATGCATCCTTTCAAGTCATGCATGTGCGGATTTCTTTTGCTGGGACTGGTTTTCCCGCAATCCCTCACTGCGGTCACTTTGGATGAACCGGCCAAGGCCCGGCCTGCTGCCACGGTGGACGAGCACGTGGTGAAGCGGGGAGAGGCTCTTTGGGGCATCGCGCAACGCTACAATACCAGCGTAGGCGAGATCATGGAACTGAACAATTTGCCCAGCCATGATTTGAAAGAAGGGTCCAAGCTCCGCATCCCGCGCCGCAGCAAGGACGACCCGCGGCAGGTGCGCCAGCAAAGCCACACGGTGCAGCCGGGTCAGACATTCTGGAGTGTGGCGGAAGCATACGGCGTAGATGCGGAAGATCTCGCTCGGGCAAATCCTGATGTGAATCCGAACCGGATGAAGCCCGACAGCGTGCTCATCATTCCCTCCCGCGAAGCCAGCCGGGAACGCTATGAAGCTCAGTTCCGCACGGCCGCCTCCGCACCCGCAGCGCCCGCTTCATCCCGCCCACCAGCTGCCGGCGGTGGCCCTGCTGGGAGTGCCGGCGGCCGCATACATACCATCGCCACGGGGGAGACCTACTATTCCATCGCGAAGAAATATGGCTTGCCCGTAGACGCCATCACTGCCGCCAATCCAGGGTTGAAGCCCGAGCGCTTGCAAACCGGTTTGAAGATCCAGCTCCCCCCCGTCGCACCCCCTGCCACGGCGAAGCCAAAGGCGCCGGCGCCTCCTCCCGGCACCGGCAGTCCTCCAACAACCACAAACAGCGTACGCTTCTCGCGGCACACTGTCGGCAATGGAGAGACCATGTCCAGCATTGCCCGGAAATACCAGGTGAGCCCGGATGCCTTGCTGAAGCGCAATCGCATGGAACCCGACGACAAAATTTTTGTCGGTGATGTGCTGACCGTCCCGCTTCCGCCAGCCGTCTCCACCGACACACCACCCGTCGCACCGCCGATGGTGGTGAAGAAAACGCCGCCGCCAGCGCCCGCTCCGGTCGTCTCTCCCGAGCGTCCTACTCCCAAGCCAACTCCAACGCCTGCGCCTGCGTCTGTGGCCTCATCTCCTCCGCGCCCAACCCCGAAACCTGAGGCCGCACCCACACCACCGCCCGCTCCTAGAAAGCCAGCGCCGCCCGCCCGCTTCACGCGCGATGCCGATGAGCCTTATGTGGTGAAGGACGGCGAAAACGAAAACACGATTGCCCAGGCCTTTGGTGTGAGCAAGCAGGTGCTCTATCGCCACAATCGCCTTGAGCCGGGAACCCGGCTGCGGGCGGGAGACGAGATCATGATCCCGCCGGCGAAGTGAGGATCATATAAGGTCAATCGTTGTGCCGGGATGGAGAACCTGGAGGTCGATGGGAAAAAAGCCTGCGACCGGATGGACTACGAAGTTGCCTTCATGTGTGTCCGCAATCACGACACCGGTTTCCACATGTCGCCACTTGTTGAAACCATCCTTGGTGTAGCCCTGAGATTCAAACCACTCCGCGATTTCGGTCAAGCTCGGAGATCTGCCCACAATAAAAGGCTAGGAAGTCACAATGGCCGCGCCCGCTTCAAGTTGGACTACCCCTTCAAACTGGATATCATCTTCAAAGACATGATTACTCCAGAGGATGCTGTTCACATAATCCAGGAGTTTCCCCGTGCTCCGAAGAACGGCGGCTTGGTGATTTTGACGATTCGCCTCAGTGGCCTTGAGTAGATCACCCGGTGTTCCACACCACCACCGACGGTGTCAAATGGCTGAACCAACTTCAGGAATTGATCTTCATCAAAGAGGCGGCGGGCTTCTCGGGCCCATGAAACCAGGGATTCGGAATCATGATGGAGCCGTTCCGCTTCATCTGTTCCAGAATAGCTTCGAGCGGCATGTTCCGCGCAGATTCTGAGATCTGTAAGCGTTGCTCGCGCGTCTTCCCTTGGTTCACCAAGTGAAACAGCTTTCCTTTTTTTTGTCTCTGGAATTACTCTCACTCATCAAACGCTCTGGCACAAGAAACCCCTCGGCATCGAGCATGGCAAGAGTCATTCCTTTGCGAGTTGGTCGGGTGGCGTTCGCGTGAGACAAACATTTCACCCCAGCCGGGTTGCGGGTCCGAAGCGAAACCTGCTATCGTTTTGTCCGGCATCGGCACACCTGTCGGTCGTATCTCTATTGCCATCCCAATTCATCCCGTTCCATTCAAGCCCATGTCCACCACCATCAACGCCTACGCCGCCACTTCCGCCAAGGGAACGCTCGAACCCTTCAGCTTTGACCCAGGCCCGCTGGGGCCGGAGGAAGTCGAAATCAAGGTCAGCCATTGCGGCATCTGCCATTCGGATCTCTCCATGCTGGAGAACGACTGGGGAATGTCGAAGTTCCCGTTTGTGCCAGGGCATGAAGCCGTGGGCACCGTCATCGCCTTGGGCGAGCAGGCCAAGGGGTTAAAGATTGGTCAGCGTGTCGGCATCGGTTGGACGGCCTCCAGTTGCCTGAGTTGTCCGGAGTGCCTTTCGGGGAATCACAACCTTTGTGCGCAGGGGCAGGGGACCATCGTCGGCCGCCACGGTGGGTTCGCCGATAAACTCCGTGCGCAGTGGCCCTGGGTGCGTCCTTTGCCAGATGGCCTGGATATGGCCACCACAGGCCCGTTGCTCTGCGGCGGCATCACCGTATTTGCCCCATTCCTGATTCACAACATTTCGCCCACGGCCCGCGTCGGCGTTATCGGCATCGGAGGTCTCGGCCACATGGCATTGCAATTCGCCAACAAGTGGGGCTGCGAAGTCCATGCTTTCACGACAAGCGACAGCAAGGAAGAGGAAGCCAAAAAGATGGGCGCCCATCATGTCCACAACACGAAGCGCGACGGCGCGCTCAAGAGCCTTGCCGGCAGCCTCGACCTCATCATCTCCACCATCAATGTGCCGCTCGACGTCCCAGGCCTGCTCAACACACTCGCGCCCAAAGGCCGCCTCCATGTGCAGGGAGCTGTCTTGAAGCCGCTGCAGGTTCCAGCCATGGGCCTCATCATGGGGCAGAAGGAGATCTCCGGTTCACCCACAGGCAGCCCTTCAGCACTGGATCAAATGCTCGCCTTCAGCGCCCGTCATGGAATCGCCCCGGTCACCGAAACCTTCCCTATGACCAAAGTGAACGACGCCATGGATCACCTGCGCTCCGGGAAGGCACGGTATCGCATCGTGCTGGCAAATGAGTGAGTCAGTGAGTGAGCATTGGGTCCAGCGACACTTGGAGCGGTAAGCAAGGAGACAACGAATGGAAACGAAATCCAGGCTTGTAAAAATCACCTAACAAGCCTGGAATACCACCAAGCCAGTTCACACACCTTCGTTCCCTCATGCCTCCTGTCCGCACCATCCTTTGTGCAGTCGCCTTGGCGCTTGCGGTAATCGCATCTCCGAGTGCAGGTTTCGCAAAGCAACCGCCCGCGTCTTCAGGGCTATCTCTGCTGGTTACGGCCGCAGGAGCCACTGCTGCATCTGAAGTGGCACCCGCCCCAACCGATGCCAAAGAGCCAGCGGTCAGCCTGAGTCAGAGCCAAAGCGAAACCCAAAGCCAGCAACCACCAAAGATGAATCTCGTCATGGGCATCCTCATCGCCCTCGGCCCGATCCTCGCGGCGTTGTTGCTCGTCTTCCGGAAGAAGCTGAATAGGGGTGGGAAGGTCAAGGAGCCGTGAGCAAAGGAATGCTCGCGTGAAGCGCCGCTTCGATCGGGCATATTGATCCCCCAACATGTATTTGCACCCACGACCCGGAGTGCGGTGGCTTGCCACCGCTCGGTTGGAGGAGCTTGCTCCGACGTGGAGGGAATGGACTCCGTCACGCCACTGACAATGCCACACCAGCAATCGTCGCTGACCTTCGGACTTCTCCGCAACATTCGGTAGAACAGACCGCAGTGCATCAGCCCTGCGACGCAGCGCAACTCAGTCCACGTCGCATCTCATACCTGCAAGATTTCGTCAAAAACCGCACTACTCTGCGCACCAAAATCCAAGAACTCGCTCTTTTCACCCTCCCCTCCTCACCACTTCTTCGTCACATCATCCTTCGGCACGGCCATATAAAAATGTTCCGTGATCTGCTTGCTGTCTTTCACCGTGGGGTACAGATACACAAACTTGTTCCAACGCTGAATCGGCTGGTCGTCCGCCACATACGTCACCACCGCGCCGACCTCGTGACCTTCGCCGTGAATCTTCGTGAGCACCTGCTTGAAATCCGTCAGCGACTGTTCATCGGGATTCGTGACCATGACAGCCTGCCTTCCAGAGTAGTACGCAATCGCCGGATGCCAATTATAGCCGCAGACTTCCACCACACCGCCTTCCGGCACGGCATCCCGCACAGCTTTGGCGATCTCCAGGAAATGCATCTCTGGCGGATTCTTTTGTGCCATGAAATACGGATGCCCCAGATAACCAAAGGCGCATAACGCCAGCCCGACGCCGGAGCCGATCGACAAATACCGGCGCCTCTTGCTGCCGTCGCGGCTTTCATTCCAGCACCACGCCCAGAGCACAGCTGCAGCGATCAGAAGGTAGATGCTGTTCGCATACCAGTAGTAGTCATGCCGCTCGTACAGATTCGCGAAGACGATTGGCCCTGCCATGTAAGCGGCGAGGAGCGGTAGCGCGGCCCAGCGCCGTCTTTTTGCCAGGAGGAACAACGCCGCCAGGACAATGGTCGTCACCGCGCTGCGGGCAATGGAAAGCACCACGGAATCCCGGGAGGGAATCCAGTACAACGCATTGGACAAACCAAAGTGGGCATACCGGGCGATATATTTCGGCGAGATGCGTTGCGCCACGGTGCCGAAATTGAAGGAAGACAACTCGTGCGAAGTGACCTCATGCGCGAAAGGATTCTGATCCTTCAGCACATCGGTATGTTTCGTCCATAGCACCCCGCTGATCAGTGAGGCCAGAATGATCACCGCGAGTGGCAGCCCGATTTTCAGCAGGCTGCTGAGACGTTTTTGCTTCGGTTCGATCAGCCACTGCCACGCGTAGGTCAGACTTACCAGTCCCACGGCGAGGCAGAAAGTGGTGATCTTCGTTATCCCCGCGAGCACACCGAAAACCAGCGCCAGCCCCAGTAGGCTGAGGCTTGGCTTCCGCTGATACCAGAGCGAACTGGCCGCGAAAACCAGGGTAATGAATAACGCCGCGGACTCGATGAGAAATGCCCGGCTCCAGAAAAGATAAACCGGTGAGACAAGGACAAAGCAAAGCGCCAGCCGCACCTGCCACCACGTCAGACGGTAGAAACGCAGCATGAAAGCTACGGGGATCAGCAGGAGGTAAAAGAAAGCCAACGCCACCACGCGGCCGGTGAAATCGAGCGGCCAGCCGGTCGCCAAATGCGTTTGTGCCACACACCACTCAAAGGTGGGAAACTCGAAGGGCGCTTTCCATGGCGGCCCGAAGACCGGCGTCTCATAGTCCACACTCATGCCATGCTCTGCCATCATCTTGGTGGAGAGCGCGGTTTGGGTCTGGCGCCAGGAATGACCGTCCAGAAGGGGATCGTCGATGCCGCGTGAAACCAGCCAACCGTGCCAGAAAAAGGCGGTGGCAAGCAAGACCCAGGAGACCTTGATCCAGGCCGTAGCCCTCACATTGGCGCTGTCCAAACGAGCTACGTAAGTAACCGGCATTTGATCTGAAGTGTCGGCGCTGAGCATGATTGAGTCCCACAGACGGGAATGTTCCCAAAGTAGCAATAAAATCAATTTCAGGCAAATATTTTAATAATAAATGTAATTATCATAATAATTCGCGTATAATGATACTTCAAAAGTCGCGACCTTATGCCTGCGCCGTCCTCACCCGTTACTGCCGTTGTTCGCGCGAAGAACAGCGGACGCACTCTGCGGCGATGCCTGGAAAGCATCCAGAAGCAGACCCATGCTCCGGCGGAGATTATTCTGGTGGATTCGGGCTCCACGGATGACACCCTGCAGATCGCAGCCGCCTTTGGCTGCCGCATTCTCCATTATCCCAAAGGCCAGGCCTTCAACTATTCGAAGGCGCTTAACATTGGCTTCGCGGTGGCGGAGACGCCTTATGTGCTGTGTTTCAGCTCTCACTCCGAATTCCTCCGCACAGACAGCCTGGAGGCGATGGTGCGGAACCTGGAGTTCTTCGGCGCGTGCTGCGCCTATTGCAATCATCAGCAGGACGCCTTTGCCACTCCCCAGGATCCCTCCTGTCTGGTCGAAACCATCTACCTGCATAACTTCGATGGCTTCAACGGTCTGCAAAGCCCCTGCGGCTTGGTGCGGCGCGATCTGTGGCAGACGCATCCTTTCGATGAAGCTCTTCCCTCCGCGGAGGACAATGACTGGGCGCTCTGGCACTTCAAAGAAAAGCACATGTGCAGTGTGGCCCTGACGAATCACCCCACCGGTTATCACAACCCGTACAAGAACCATCAGAAGCTCATTCGAGACACCCTGGTCGTGGCAAACTACATTCATCCCAAGGTTCGTTCCTTCCGTTCGATCGCGTGGTTTCTCCTTCATGGAGTGAATGAGTACCTGGGGGCGAACTTTGACCGCGGCATCCTGTATCACCGCATCGCGCTGGCGCTGACGCTGAATCGCTTTGTCAGGCAGGTGCCTCGAGCCTCCACCTACCACCGGGCCCACGCCACGGTCTAATACCACTTTATCTCTTTTGTTGTCTGTCTGATGAGCAGCATGGCCCTGATTGATTCTTCTCTCTCCCGTCGGTGGAAGCAATTCCTCGCCGGGCCATCGTGTGATGTCCTCCTCGTCTCTCTGGTCGTTGCGCGGTTCCTGGCCTACTGGGTTGGCGCTCTTATCCATCGTCCGGATGACCCGCTCTCAGTGGTGGCCATGTATCGCTACTCCGAGACAGGATACTTCACCCTCATCGGTGCATTCCTGCATAACACCTTTGGCGATACGACCGCGCTGGAAACTTATGAGCAGGGCATCCGGCCCACCTTGGTATCGGTGTTTCCGCATGGGCTTTTTCTTCGGCTCTTTGGCTTCTGGGGCTTCGCCATTCTGGATGTGCTGGTACCCATAGCGGTTTATTTCCTTTTCAAATCGCTCATCCAGCGTCTCTCCGGTCACGTGGTGGTAGCGCGGTTGCTGGCCTTCATTGTTTGTATGCGGGTCGGGAAGATCGGCTCCGCACTGGTCGGTGAGTATTTCCCGGAGTTCTGGGGGCACAAAGTGCCGCGCCCCTTCGTGACCGAGATCTTTTTCCTGGGCGCACTCGTGCTCATGGGGCGCATTGCGTGGGTATCCACCCCTGGCAAGCCGGTGCCGTGGAAGAGCTGGCTGGGCCTGAGCGCAGCGCTGGCGTTGCTTGCTCAGACCCAACAATACCATGCCTTCAGCCTGCTGATGCCGTTGGGCTTGCTCACGCTGTGTGTCTTCATCCGCTATCGTGGCATGGAGCGTGTGAAGCTGGTGGGCGCGTTGTTGCTCGCCGGAGTTGTGGGCATCGTTTGTCTCTGGCCCATGATCGCGCAGCGTGGCATGCCCATGGATGAGTTCGAGCGACGCATTCTCGTGGTGCCGTTCACGCTGGACCGCATGCCGTCGCCCTGGCTCTTCTATGGGGAAGGGGACATCGTGGCGATCTTCGCAGCGGTGATGACGCTCGTTTTGGGAGCCTGGGCTTTTGTCGCCATCCGCCGGCACGCCGGCAACGAGGATCGTTTCGGTCTGCACCTCATGAATGCCACGGCGCTGCTCATGGCCTTCTCGTCCTTCATCGCACCGTGGGTCACGGTGGCGGCTTTTTCAAAGCTGTTCTGCGTGGTGCATTTCTACATGGCTTTCCTTACCATCAGTTCGGCCAGCCTTTTGATCTCAGCGTCCATCCTGCTGCGGCTCTATCGCTCGAGTCCGTCCTGGCGCATGCCGCTGTGGGCCGGATCGTTTGCCGTCGCGGGCCTGGCTTTCGCTCTTTGGGGGGCTCATGTGGGCAAACACATTGTCTCCATTCAGACATCCCCGGCCGTGCTCGTGGAGAACAGCTATGAAGACCGTAAAGTGGACTTCCGCTCGCCCTTCGTCGCGCTGGTGAAGGAACTGGAAAAACCCGAATACGCCTCCGCGAAAGTCGTGGCCACACCGGATGCCCAGATCTGCTCCTGGTGGCATGTCGCGCGAAAAGGTTTTGCCTATTTACCAGATGCCACCACCACCGTGCTCACCGATGCCCAACTGGAAAAGCGCCTCCTCGATCAATGCCAGGCCATGGGCATGAACGAAGCCCAATTCCGCACCTGGATCCGCACACCGTACAACCTCTTGTACTCACTCCTGTTCGAGCGCTACGTCGCCTATCGCCTTTATCAGGCCTTCCCGCTGGAATGCTACCGACCCGAGGACAAAGCAAAGTTCCTCTCCACAGAGCGCACCCTCATCGACTGCTTCCACTTCACCCTCCCACAAACCGAAGAAGACCGCCTCGCCGCCGCGTTCACCGCACGTACTGGTCAGCCACCGAAGCACCCATTGGACCTTCTCGTGATCCACACCGAAGAGCCCTTCCGACCCGACCCGGCACACTGGGAGATGAAGTATGAGAATGAGTTATTCGGATTGTATCAGCCGATGAAGGATGGGACGGCAGCAAGGGCAGCATCGTCGACGCCATAAGTCATCGTATTCGTGGCGAGGCTCTATGGAGTGCCGTGGTGACTGCGCACATCCTCCGATGTCGAGATGTGGCGACTCGCATGTGGGTTGCGCGTGAACGCCAACGGCGTTCTGCCTTAAAGCCCAGGGTTGCGCGAAGACGCAACCCTGGGAAGACTTCGCGCACGCCACAACCTTGAAGAGGTTGTGCCTCGCCGCTGCGCGCCGAAACCGATTCCGATCCATGTCCCAATCCCTATCCGCCGTTTACCTCCACCTCGTTTTTTCGACGAAGAACCGTAGTCCGTTCCTTACTGATCCCGATCAGCGAGAGTCGTTGCACCAGCAGGTGGGCGGGATCTCCAACACTCTCTCTTGCCCCGTGATCAGAGTCGGTGGCACTTCCGACCACATCCACATTCTCGGATCAATGTCCCGAACCATCACGCTGGCAGATTGGATCAAAGAATTGAAACGCGTTTCCACGAATTGGTTCAACCAACAGTTCCCGGCGCGAGGAAAGGGCATGCGCTTCTCTTGGCAAGGGGGATACGCGGCGTTCTCCGTCAGTCAGTCCAACGTGCCGGAAGTGACCAGCTATATTGAGAATCAACTCACCCACCATCAAAAGATGACGTTTCAGGATGAAATGCGAGCGCTCTATCATCGCCACAATGTGGAATTTGATGAGAGATATGCCTGGGATTAGGGAGGAGCGGTCGGACACAACCTTTTCAAGGTTGTCTTGTTGATAAAGCTTTCCCAGGGTTGCGACTACGCGCAACCCTGGGCTTTACGGCAGAACGCCGTCGGCGTTCAAGTCGCTTGCGGCCGAGATTTCTGGCGATTAATGCCATGGAAGTGTGGGAAGTTGCTAGGGCTCCCTGCTGCTCGGCGCCAGTTAGGCGTCATGACGTCAAGAGCCAGCCGATCACAACATCCAACTATCAAACAAAAAGAAAACCCAGGGCCACGTGCCATCAAACACGCAACCCCGGGCTCTTCCTTAAATCAAAAAATAGAATGGAATAGAATGAAGCTTACTTCTTCTTATCCCAAGCGTTGTCCTTCGCCAGCTTAGCCAGTGCCTTGGCTTCAGGATAAGTGTCTTCCTCGACGATCTTGAACTTGATGAGGTATTGCAGCGCGGCATGCAACGCCATGGCTTCATCCTTCTTGCTCTCCAGATTACCCGCAGGGATCTTCAACAACTCACCAACGAGAACTGCCACACTTTGTTGGGTTTCCTTGACCGTGGCTTCATCCTTTTCATAGACGATAGACTCAAGCTGGCGCAGCACCTTGCTTTGACCGCTCAGCTTCGAGGCATCTTCACGAATGGCAGCAGCGGTTTCCGCGCGCTTGGCCTTGGTCGCTGACTCGGACAGGAAACCTTCGGTGCCGCCTTCCACACTGCGCTTCGGCAGGGGACGGTACCAGATATTCCGGTAGCGCACAGGGTTGCCGTGGTCCTGAAGTTTGAAAGGACCAACCTCCGGGAAAGGAGCGGTCTTGGTGCGCGCCTTATGGCCGGTCGGCCCTTCCAGCGGGGTGTGATCCTGCACAAGCACGCCATTCACAAACACGGTCACGTAGCCGGGATCCAGCACATGCTCACCGTCGTAGACCGGGCGGCGGAACACGATGTCATAGACCTGCCATTCGCCGGGTGGGCGCAGGACATTCACAGCGGGAGGATTCACGCCATACATGGAACCGGCCACGCCGTCCGCGTAGCTGGGGTTTCCAAAGTTATCCAGCACCTGGACTTCCACTTTGCCCATGAGGAAGACGCCGCTGTTGCCACGGCCCTGGCTGTCGCCCTCGACCTTGGAGGGGGCGGCCCATTCCACGTGAAGCTGGCAGTCGCCGAACTCTTCCTTCGTGCGGACATACCCGGAGCCGGGCACGCACTGCATGGCGCCGTCCACGACTTCCCACTTGGTGGCTTCTTCCGGGTTCTTGTCGGAAACCCACTTGCTGAGGGCTTCCTTCGTGCCGTCGAAAAGGATGATCGCGTCTGAGGGCGGCTTGCCAGGTTGCTCCGGCGTGCTGAACGTGCCCGGCGTGACGATGGCCGGCTGCGGCCGGTTGCGATCATGAATCGCCCACGGGTGATTCGCGTCCGGGGGATCGCCATAAAAGGCATTGCCGGTGGATTCGGCTGCGTGGGAAGACCAGTTCATACAGGGAGCGAGCAAAGTCGCCGCGAGGAGGAGGTGTCGGTTCATGATGTCTATCAGCTGGGTCGGATCAGATCACGCAGCCCATTCCCGGGCATCGCGTGGGAAGGAACAAACGCAGCCAAAGCGCGGCGTCATTCAATTTTAGAGAAAAGCTGGGCGCGGCGTCATCAGTCCCTGGCACGTGGGCCTTCGGCACCCGAATCCAGCGATTTGCGGTGCACACATGAAAACAACGCGACCGTTAATTATCCAATTTAAGACGTTTTTAATTCTAGCCGTAGACCAAGCAAAGAAAACACTCTTACTATCGTTGTGAAATCAGCATTTTCTCCGTTAGTAAGAAAATTCTGTAAGCTTTCCCTTGCTGAACTGGATACTGGGGTCAAATCGCAAATGCCTGAATCCCGCGCAATAGCTTCCAAGTTGTCGACAACGCACGTTGCATCTCCAGTGGTTAGAGCATGATTAAGCGCCGCCAGTGCCTTGTCGGGTATTGCTACTCTCGGTTTTGCTTCAAAAACACTCGACGGAAAGCTTGGCTGTATATCGATTTCAATGCCAGTCATTTCATCTGGCGTGGCACGTTCGGCAACATCATCACGCAAGGAGGCGCTGCATTGAGAGAAAAATTCCCGCCAATGAATGAGAGACTTCAGGTTGAGTGTCTTTTTTTCAGGGACATTAAAAAGCACACATATTTTACCAGCTTGGATCAGCCGCAGCACGTTTAAGATCGTCCCTGGACTCTTGCCATCCCATATCATCATGCCGAAATCGGCTTTGCGTGCCATCGCACGATCTTTAGCAGCGTAGAATTGAAACCCTTTCGAAGCTGTAGTCGGAATAATATTTTGAACCTGCCACCTACCAAGATTATTTCTGGGCGCGCTTCCAGAACAATACACAGTGACGTTCTGGTAGTGCGAATCGCACAAATGTTTCTGCACGGCTTTATCTGCTCCGCTTGCGTCACCAACTACAACTTGATGATTGCAAGCGATGACGTTGTCAAGGCGGTCCTTGATATCCAAACTAAAACGTGAAACATGACGCGATCCGCCAATAAAAATAGTCTTCATTGCCTGCTACGCGTTTTGGTGATTGTGAGAACACGCACAGAAGCAGCCTCTCCTTCATTCAATAAAACTTGAGTAATTGCATTCAATGTCGATCCAGAACGATAAAAATCGTCGAACAACAAAATATTTCTCCCTCTGGTTTGACTAGGATCAACTGTGTATAGACCATTAAGCAGTTGTGCCCTTTCATTCTGGTCGGTGACCTCCTTCAATTGCGCAGTAGGACGGGTAGTGGAAACACAAGTCGATACTGGTATGTCCATAGCGGCTCCGATACCGTCCGCTATTATATTTACAGGTTGGACAAGGCGTGGTGTAGAAGGAGGAACGGGGACTATTAGATCTAAACCGTTTTCTATTGAGCGCAGAAAATTGGCTGACGTTTCGATAATATCAGGTGCAGCATTCCGATCACCTCGATATTTCAGTTGATACAGCAACTCCGCGATAGGCGGACGGACTGTATCGAATTGCATGTGACCGTACTGATTTTCACCAATAGGAGTGCTACTTGTCGTGTGGAAATCCAAGGCAAAACCTGTATTCCAAGAGCCGTGGATTCTCTTTGGATGTATTTCTAGAACGGCCATTGTGAGAGCATGAAACTTTCGGGGATGAATCAGACACCCGCCACCCCGTTGAAGTGCCCTACGGCACCACTTCTCCGGACTCCTTATAAAGCCACTTTTCCACGCGGTTATTCAGGATATAAGCCCGGGCGGCAGTAGGGAAGTCACCGAACATGGTCTTGGTGGTGTAAGACACGACGATGGTCCAGTAGTCCTTGCCGTCCTTGTTTTCCTTTTCAACTTCACCCCAGCCAGTGGCGTTCTGCGGGGTCACTTCCGTGACTTGGCCTGCCTTCATGCTGGCGAGCAGAATCTCATATGTGCCGTCGGCATTCTTGACCGGTTTGTCATTGCTGGCGGCGGCTACCATGGTGCCGGCGGCAGGCGGTGGAGGACCGTCCTTGGCGCGGAGGAAGGCGCGCTTTAGTTGGGCGGTGCGGGTTACTTTCCAGTTTTCATAGGCGGCAGTCAGGGTGGCTTTGAGGTCCGTGTCATCGATCGCAATCTGGGCGCGAGCGGTGGAGGTAGGAGCAGGAGCGACAATGAGCATATTGCCCTCCTGTCCGACAGCCTGTGCTTCATTGCCGGCAGCCATCTTGGAGCCAACCTTGTTACCGCCGATGGTCATGACGAACTCCACCGGTTTCATGATCTTCACCGGGCGTGGCAGGGGCAGCTGGGTCCAGTTCTTCAGGCGCTCTTCGATGCTGGGAAATTCCGGTGGCTCAAAGCCATCGGCATCCGCACGGCTCACAGGCTTACCCATGCCGGAGTCAGCCACTTTCGGTGGTGGTGGCGGCGGCGGAGTTGGCTTCGGTGGCGGCGGCGGTTCCGGCGTCATCTCGATCACCGTAGGCTTCGGAACCTCCACGATAAGCGGAGGCGGCGCCTCAATCTTTGGCGGGGGTTTGGCCACCCCAAAACGATCGGCGATCGGTTGATAAGCAAAGAAATAGGCGATGAGGCCGACGGCCACAGCCAGAAGCAAAGCTCCGAGTACTTTCATAGGAAAAAGGGGGTGGGAAAGAGTAACGGTTTAGGACGGGTTTGCAACGGCGGTCTGGAAAAAGTAACGCAGGATGTGGTAGTAAAGCGGCGCGGAAAAGCACAGAGAATCAATACGATCCATCATGCCGCCGTGACCTTCGATGAGGGTGCCCCAGTCCTTGATGCCGCGCTCGCGTTTGATGGCAGACATAACCAGGCCGCCGAAAAATCCGACCGCGCAAAGCAGCAGGGAGACGACAAAAGCCTGCCCCATGGAGAAAGGGGTGAGCCGGTGCATGGCCACGCCCAGTGCGCTGGCCGTGAGGATGCCGCCGATGAGGCCCTCCCAAGTCTTCTTCGGACTCACCTTTGGGGAAACGGGGTGGCGCCCAGCCAGTTTTCCCCAGACATACTGGAGCACATCGCTGCCCTGAATGAGGGCGATGAGAAAGATGACCAGCCCGGCGCTGCCGGCCCGCAACTGCCCAGCGGGAATCTCAAGGCAGAGCAGCATGGGGATGTGGCTGATGAAATAGACGCAGACCATGAGGCCCCACTGCGTGCAGGCATTCCGCTCCAGGAAGTGTTTGGAATCACCCTCCAGAACCGTGACGATCGGCAGCAGCACAAAGGCATACACCGGGATCATGATGGCAAAGAGCCCGTACCACTGCGTGTAGACCAGCCAATACTGATAAGGCGTGACGATGAAGAAGGCCGCGAAGAGCGCCCGGTGATCTGCCCGCTGGGTAGGAGTGGCCGTGATGAACTCTCTCAGCGCCAGGAACGAGATGAGCGCGAAGGCGATGGTCGTGCCCTTGTGCCCCAACGAAAGCACACCCAGGAGGATAATGACCATGATCCACCAGCTTTTGGTGCGGGCGTTTAGATTCGCCACCGTGGCCTTGCCCCCTTCGGTCTTGGTCGTGCGCGCGAGAATGAAGCCGATGATACTGGCGGCGACCAGCACGCCCAGGATGGTCCAGAGCAGGTGCTGCGTGACGGGGGAGGAGTAATCCATGAAGGAGGAAGGATGGAAAAAGAAACGAAGAATATCCGCCGATTTGGTCAGGGAGCTAGGGAATGTCCTCAGCGGTGGCAGGTGGGGCGAGAGAGGCAACCGCCAGCTCCGCACGGCGCAGAAAGTCCAGTTTCTTTTCCTCAGGCTCCAGCGTCAGCGGCGGACCGAAAACAACGGAACTAAGCAGCGGGATGGGCAGGAGATGTCCTTTCGGCAGGATGCGGTTCAGGTTTTGCAAATAGACGGGCACCAATTCCGCCTCCGGCACCTTCGCCGCGAGGTGATAGAGTCCGGGTTTGAAGCCGGTCATGACGCCGTCCGCCGAGCGGGTGCCCTCGGGAAAGATGATGAGCGACTGTCCCTCACGCAGGGCAGTGGCCATCTGCTCGATGGGATTGTCCTTCCGCGTGATGCTGTCCCGGGAGATGAGCAGCGCGTTAAAAAGCCCCACGGCGGTGGCGCGAGTGACCGCAGTCTTTCCCCAGTAATCTCGCGCGGCCACGGGGCGGGTTTTTTCCCGGGCGGCGGCGGGCAGGCAGGCCCAGAGTGTGGCGAAATCCAGATGGCTGCCGTGATTCGCAAAGTAGATGCGCAGGCGATCCGGCGCCGGTGGGCAGCCGCGCCATTGCGCATTGACCCCGGTGATGAGCTTGGTGAGGAAGGCGGAGGCAGGTCTCAACATAGGCATCACGCCTCAGGCGAAGCCTTCTTGTAAAGATCCTGCGAAATGAGACGGAGCCGCCGCCAGCAGGTCCAGGCGGTGCCCACACACATGATGGCCAGCGCGGCCGTCATGACGACTTCGGCGGGCTTTCCATCGGTGCGGAAATACACCTCGGCCGCGCTGCCGAAGCAGGCCAGGGTCAGGAGGAACATGCGGTGCTGCTTCGCCATGGGGCCGATGAAACTCTGCGTGCCCGTGAGTGTGCCGCCCAGCACCCGGATGTAGGGCGCGAGCAAGGCTAGGGCCGTGGCGATCCAACCGAGTGGCAAGCCCCAGAGCTTGATCACCCATTCATTGCAATAGCCCGCGCCGATGAGGAAGAGCGCGTCGGCGATGCGATCCGGCACTTCATTGTAAAGGCCGCCCACGGGACTCTTTTTACCGCCTTCGATCGCGACCATGCCGTCCAGCATGTTGCAGAGGAGGCGGAGCTGAATGCAGGCCGCCGCACCGAGCCACATGCCCGCGGCCGAGATGGAGCACCAGGCGTCACTCGCGAAAAACATGAGCGCCGCGCCGCCCAACGCGAAGATGACGCTGATGACGGAGATGGCATTGGGGCTGATGTTTTTGCTCCCCACCCACCGGGCCATGGATTGCGCCCAGGGTTTCTCCCGGGTCTTCAGGGTGCGGCGTGCACCTTCCACAGCGTCAGCATCTGGCATGGCGTGGCCTTACACCGGGCGGGGGAGTTTGCCAAGAGATGGATATGCCGGGTCGTTGATGGAGACATATTACCCATCCTATCGCGTGTGAGCGTGGCAAGCATGTGCCCAACGGTCACCATTACCGTTGCTTGCAGAAGCCGGAGTAAAATCGACGGCTCCGTGCTGATAGACAGATAGCCAGCAGCAACGATTACGGTAATCGCCCATATTATTTTTTGAGAGCGTTTCATATAAGAAGGGTCCCCGAGTTTAAGTGATGGATTTAGGCCAAAATCCAGAAACAGACGGCAGAGACCGCTGTTGGTGGAAGAGCGCCGATAAAAAGACCCATAGGGCTGATGCCGCCGTCACCGAAGGCTTTGGCGTGCTGGAGGATTCCAACCCCGGCAGGGTTTGGAGCGTTGGCAATAATGGTCAGTCCTCCCCCCGTCACTGCGCCGGCCACCAGAGCATATTTCTGTGCTTCATTGATGCCTTCCACAAGGGAGCCCAGGTAAGTAAGCGCAGCGTTGTCAGTGATGGCGGTGAGTCCGGTCGCTCCAAAGAAAAGCGTGTTTCCGTCCAGATCAATCAGGGGTTTCAGCCAATATCCTTGAAGGGAACCCAAGGTAACCAAACCGGCGAGAAAGAACCCGACGAGCAGGCCCTCACGCAGGCGAAGTTTGTCCTGGTACTCCTCAGTCGCAGAGACGATGCCGAGGAACAGCACGAAGATGCCGAAGAATACGTCGGGATGGTGGGCAAAACCAACCACCGCACCGAGGGAAAGGATATGCAAAGCGGTAAGCCAAAAGGGAATGCGCTGACTGGATTCCTTCTCAACCTTCACAGCGGCCAGTTCATGCCTGAACCACCAGGCAATGAGCGCCGTGGAGAACACACAACTCAAGATCGCCCGCCAACCGAAATGGGTAAGCATAAACGTCGAGTCCCACTGCCACTTTGACGCCACCATGAGCACAGGCGGCGCTGCAAAGTTCGTGAGGGTGCCCCCTATCGATACATTTACAAAGAGAAGACCCAGAGTGGAATACGCAAACCTGCGGCTGATTCCCTGATCGAAGTAACGGCGTTTCAACACCAGTGCCAATAGAGTCATGGCTGCGGGCTCAGTGATCAATGATCCCATGAGGGCCCCTACCGTTAATGCCGCAATATAGAATGCCGTTGAGTCCTTGAATGGTAAGGCCCGGGCCACGACGGAGATGATTGTCTCACCCAGCCTGACCACTGGTCTCGTGGCTGCCACGACCATCACCACCAACACAAACTGGGGCTCCGTGAAGTTTAGCCCTTCGACATAAGCGACAGCGGCACCCACGGATTGTGAAAGGGCGGCAATGCCAGCGAACAGAACCGCTGCCCATAGCCCGAAGACCACTTCTGTTTCGGCTAGGAAATGAAGGAGGTTTTCTTGAATTGAACCCTTGGGATACAGGTGCGCCCAATGCGCAAACCGCTTCACACAAAAGGTATGAATCAGGGCTATTGCAAAGAGAACAGTAGCAAGGATCTCGAACGAATTCGGAGGCATCAAAGGTTCCAGCAGCTTTTGAAGGAGCGATGGCGACCCTACCATCTATGTAACTCCCGCGGCACGCTTATGCGGTTTCGCAGAACCCTTTGCAAACATCTTGAGACTATGTCAGTCACCAGTCATGTCAACCGTTATCGGGTGAAGTATGGGATGAGGGAAGTGAGCACTGCTGATTCACCGTCAGTTCCCACGCGAATTCGGGATGGCTGTATGGATGAGATTCCCCTTAGGAAGATCGCCCTCATTGTCGTTGAGAGCGGCAACTTTACGGAAGAGGAAAGCCGGAACGAATCCGGGTAGAATTGTCCAAATTCCTGTTGGCCTGATAATCTTAACGTAATCTTTCGTTTTCAACTCAGTCATGCGACGCCGTCTTCTGTTCAGCATCCTCTGCGTGGTCGCTTTGAGCCTGCCTTCCGTAGCCCGCGCCATGGAGCCGGAAGTGTTGAGTGTCTTGCGCGTGCAGCCGCTGCTGAAGGAGAAGTGTTTGGGCTGCCATGGGGATGACAAGACGAAGCTCAAAGGGGACTATGACATGACGACGCCGCTGGGCGTGATGCGCGGCGGAGAGAGCGGGCAGGAAGCGGTGGTGCCGGGCAAGCCGGAGAAGAGTCCGATGTACCTTTCCGTGATGCGGGATCACGATGACTGGAGCGCGATGCCACCGAAGGACAACGATGCACTCACCCCCGAGCAGCGGGGCTGGATCAGGGCCTGGATAGCGGGGGGTGCGCCGTGGCCGGATGAAAAACGGCGCAAGGAGATCCAAAGCGAGTCGGAGAAGTGGCTGCGCGCGGATGGGGTGACGGTGAAGGTGACGGGAGCGCTGAGTCAAGACTGGGCGAACCGGCGGTATAAGCCAGAGGATCTGTGGGCGTATCAGCCGATTAAGTCGGGGGCGGGGGCAGGACGGGTGATTAACCGCGCTGCGAAGCCCGACAAAGGAGGAACCGCGCTGCGAAGCCCGACGAAGGAGGAACCGCGAAGTACTGAGGAAGGTGAGAAGGTTGGTTTAGGGAATGAGATTGATAGGCTGATTGCTTTGAAGATGCCGGAGGGACTTGAAGTCGCACCTCGGGCGGATGCAGCGACTCTGATGCGCCGCTTGAGCTTTACACTTACGGGCTTGCCGCCGTCTGGCATCGGCAGCGCATTTGATAGTAAGCTCAAGATCGACCCGAAGGCGGTGATGGCGCAGGAAATCGACCGGCTCATGAAGTTGCCGCAATATGGGGAGCACATGGCCAGGCATTGGCTGGATGTGGTGCGGTACGCGGACAGCGCGGGTTTTGCCAATGACTATGAGCGTGGCAATGCGTGGCGTTACCGGGACTATGTGGTGCGGGCCTTCAATGAGCGGAAGCCGTACGACCGTTTTGTGCGGGAGCAGATCGCGGGGGATGAGATCGCCGAACAAGAGCATGCAACCGGCGATGCGGCCTCGGAGTTGCTGATCGCGGCGGGCTTTCTGCGGCTGGGGCCTTGGGAACTGACCAGTATGGAAGTGCCGAAGGTCGCACGGCAACGCTTCCTGGATGACGTCACGAATGCCACGGGGGTGACCTTTCTGGGGCAGGCAATGGATTGTTGCCGCTGTCATGATCACAAGTTTGACCCGCTGCCGACACATGACTATTATGCGATGCAGGCGGTCTTCGCCACGACGCAGTTTGCGGAGCGTCCTGCACCCTTCACGGCGGCGGAGAATGTGACGGGATTCGAGGAAGCCAGGTACTTGAAGAAAAAGCAGGAGGTGCATCAGACCATCCTCGAGAAGCTGGATACACAACAGATCGAAGGCGCGCGCCACTGGTATGCCGAGAAGAAGCTGGATGCTGCGCCGTTTGAAAAAGCGCTCGAGAAAGCCGGTGGCTACAATAAGAAGAAGAACCGTGTGACCAGCCGCTACGATGGCGCCCGCGCGGCGATGCTAAAGCAGGGCGTGCCAGAGGATCAAATTCCGCCGCGTCACTTCGGTTTCACGGCGCAGGACCATGGCATGGAGCGCGTGGCGCGGAAGGGGCTGGAACGCGTCGCCTGGGAACTGGAACGATACGAGCCGATCGCTTTCTCGGTCTATAACGGCAAGACGCCGGCGGTCACGGCGGTGACGAGTCCGTTGCGTATGCCGGATGACCCCATGGCCAGTGGGGAACTGGAGCAAACTGCCATCCTTACGGGCGGCAGTCCTTTCGCGGCATCCGCGGCGGTGAAACCCGCAGCACTGAGTGTGGTATCGGCTTTCAATGGTGAACTGACAGCGAGTCTGCCGGATGCAGTATCCGGTCGGCGTCTCGCCTTGGCGAAGTGGATCACTGACAAGCGGAATCCGCTAACGGCACGGGTCATGGCGAATCGCGTGTGGATGTGGCACTTCGGTCAGCCGCTGGCGGGGAACCCCAATAACTTCGGCGGCACGGGTAAGAAGCCGACGCATCCGGAGTTGCTCGATTTCCTGGCAGCTTACCTCATGGAACATGACTGGAGCATTCAGGCTTTGCAGGAATTGATCCTGACCAGCGAAACGTGGCAGCGGAGTACGAAGCATCCCGCGCCAGAAGTCTTGAAGGAGAAAGACCCGCTGGGCACGAGTTACGCGGCCTTCACGCCACGGCGTTTGCGCTCCGAGGAGTTGCGGGATGCGGCGTTGTTTGTCTCCGGTGAACTGAATAAGACGCTCGGCGGCATCCCGGTGCGACCAGAGATCAATCAGGAAGCGGCGCTGCAACCCCGGCAGGTGATGGGTACCTTTGCCTCAGCCTGGGTGCCGAATCCGAAGCCGGAGCAGCGGCATCGGCGATCCATTTATGTGCTGAAACTGCGAGGTTTGGCAAATCCGTTCATGGAGGTCTTCAATGAGCCGGGGCCGGACTTCTCCTGCGAGCGGCGAGATGCCTCAACCGTGACGCCCCAAGTTTTCAGTTTATTCAACAGTCAGGATAGTGCGCACCGGGCGCTGGCATTGGCGAATAGAGTGCAGACATATCCAATGGCCCAAGTCGATAACACATTCAAAACTACCAACAAGCGGTTGAACCCTTCTGAGGCAATACACCGCGTTTTTCTTGTGGTCTTCAATCGTGAGCCATCGCCCGAGGAGTCGGCCCAATGCCTGGCTCATTGGGAGAAGATGACGGCCAAGCATCAAGTCAGCGCAGCCGTAAAAGCGAAGTATCCTACTGAGGTGCTGCGCGAAGCGGTGGAAGAGAACACAGGCGAGAAATTTTCCTTCATCGAAGATCTGCCCGCGAATCGGGATCTCATTTCCGATCTGGAAGCAGGAGATGTGGATGCAAGTACACGTGGGCTCGCGGATGTGTGCCTTGTGCTGCTGAACTCGAATGAATTTGTGTATGTGTATTAGCGTTCAGCAGCACACTCGACCAATACCGACACGCCGGGGATTAACCCGCGGCGCTCTCGCTCACGACAGGTTTTTGAAGAGAAGGTCATTCTTCTTGATCAGACGGCGGGCAGTTTCTGCGGCTTTGTCTGCATCGATCACAGGCTGGTCTGCCGGTGAAAACTTGATCGTGCTCTCGTTGATCTCCAAGTTCACCGCGTCACCCGATTTCAAGTGGGCGAGATGCACCAAGGCCGCATCGACGAGAATTCGCCCAGCGTCATCAATCGTGGTGGTGATCTTGGTCATGGCTGACATCATTATGCACCACGAATACGATTTGTCCATGTGCGCTTCCCTATGAAAGGCCTTCCTGCATCCTCCTACTTTCCATGTGCTGGTGGCCGAGCATTGCATGCACCGACGCGGCGGGAGTTCGTATATGGGCTTGGAGCGTCGCTTGGCAGCGTGGCGTTGAGTTCGCTGATGGCAGCTGAAACTTTGTCGGGCGTCGCTGCGACGGCTGCGGCTGCGGAGAACCCGCTTGCGCCGAAGCCGAATCAGGTTCCGGCCAAGGCGAAGCGTTGCATCTTCTTGATGATGGAAGGCGGGCCGAGTCATGTGGATACGTTTGATCCGAAGCCTGCGCTGGAGCGGCTGCATCTTTCAGAGTTCACGCGTGAGGGGCAGCAGAAGTCGGCAATGGAAAGCGGGAAACGCTATTTTGTGCGCAGTCCATTCAAGTTCGGCCAGTGGGGCCAGAGCGGCGCGTGGATGAGTGAGCCGTGGCAGCATCTGCGTGCGGTAGCGGATGACCTTTGCTTCTTTCGTGGCTGTCAGGTGGACAGCGTGAATCACCCGACCGCGATGTATCAGATGAACTGCGGGAACCGATTCGGTGGCGATCCCGCGCTCGGTGCTTGGGTCAACTATGGTCTCGGCAGTGTGAATCAGAATCTGCCCGGCTTCATCGTGCTGCCGGAAGTGTCGTATCCGCAGGGTGGTTCCGCGAACTGGGGCAATGGCTATCTGCCCGCGTATTTCCAGGGCACAACGTTGCGGCCCAAGGGCTCGCCTATTCTTGATCTCCAGCCGCCTGCCGGTGTGACCACAGACATGCAGCGCGCGAATCTGGATCTGCTGGCTTCACTGAATCAGCGGCATCAGCGGCAGCATCCACATCATGATGAACTGCTCGCGCGCATGAACAGCTATGAGCTGGCTTTCCGCATGCAGATGGAGGTGCCGGAAGCGCTCAATCTGGATAAAGAACCCGAGGCGGTGAAGGAATCGTATGGGATCGGTCGGGAAGGCACAGATGCCTTTGGCCGCAAATGCTTGTTGGCAAGGAAGCTCGTGGAGCAGGGCGTGCGCTTTGTGCAGCTCTACGCGGGCACTTGGGACAGCCACGACTACATCGAGCGCGCGCATGGCAATCTCATCCGTCAGGTAGATCAGCCCATGGCCGCGCTCATCAAGGATCTCAAACAACGTGGCTTACTGGAAGACACCCTCGTCGTCTGGTGCGGCGAGTTTGGCCGGACTCCGGACAACGGTGTGCGCGGTGGCACCGCGTATGGCCGCGATCACAATCCCAAAGCCATGACCGTCTGGTTCGCCGGCGGCGGCGTGAAGGCCGGCCATACCATCGGCCAGACCGATGAGACCGGCATGGAAGCCGTCCAAAACGTCCATCACATCCGCGATCTGCATGTGACCTTGCTGCATCTGCTGGGCCTGGATGACAACAAGCTGACGTTTTACCACGGGGGCCGGTTCAAGCAGTTGAGTCAGTTTGGCGGACAGGTGATTGAGGAGTTGTTGGGGTAGAGTGGGAGGGGTGCCGCGTCCGGAAAAGCAGTGACCTGCGTTGCGCATCCCCAAATCAGGAGGAACCCTCGAAGCGAATTCACCGCAGTCTGAAGTGGCGCGTTGTGCCACTGAACACCTCGTGAGTGACGTCGTGATGTTCGTATACGGAAATGTTGCGTTGAAGTGCGCATTGGCTACCATTATTTGATAGAGAAATTACAGTGTCACAGAGCTGGAAGCTCTTCGTTTCATTCACGATCAATTTCATGATGTCCACGAATAAGAAACTTTTTCTGTCCTTCGTGAACAGCGAATTCAAATCTTATCGGCAACTGCTAGCCAGCGATCTGATGAGGCCCACGCTCGATGTTGCAACGGAAGAAGATTTCGTGGTTTCGGGTGGGAAGACTTTGGAAAAGTTGGATCACTACATACGCGCATGCGACGGAGTGGTGCATGTCATCGGCAAAGCCACGGGTTCCGTGCCGGAGGCCGCAGCCGTAGCGGCGTTGCTGAGCACTTACAATGACTTTGCTGATCGGTTGCCGCCGTTGGCTGACGCTTTGGCAAAATCGCAGCCAGATTTCTCCTACACGCAGTGGGAGGCGTATCTGGCCATTTATCATGGGAAGCCGCTGTTTGTATATCGGCCTACAGATTTTGAGGCGGAAGACTTAGGTGTTCCGCGTGATGCCAATTTCGTTTACAATGCTGACGAATATCAGTCTCAGAGGGACCACTACGATATCATTAGTAGCCTCGGACATGATCGCGGTCAGTTCCTCAATAAAGAACGGCTCAGTTCCAAAGTGCTGCGAGACTTGGTAGAGATTCTGCCGCGGTTGGAGATGCATGCACAGGTGGACATCTCCCAAATCGTTGATTATGCGCCTGAAGAATTGATCGGACGTGAAGATGAAATCGCGATGCTCAACGAAGCCTGGGCCAAAGTGCAAAGCCCGGAGAGAGGCCGTCCGTATGTGCTCACTTACGTGGCATTGGGCGGGGAAGGGAAAACCTCGTTGGCGGCGCATTGGGCGGTGAGGCTTGCCGCTCAAGATTGGCCAGGATGTGAAGCTGCCTTTGCGTGGAGTTTTTACAACCAAGGGGCGCAGGGACAGATCGCAGCATCCTCTGACATCTTCCTTAAGGAAGCGCTTATTTTTTTCGGTGGTGAATCGGAAAAGGAGTTCGCTGGTGGTGCAGCCAGCGCGTATGAAAAAGGTCAAAAACTAGCCCGTCTGATCGGTAGGCGGTGCTGTCTGCTCATCTTAGATGGGCTTGAACCACTGCAATATGCGCCAATTGCACCAACACGCGGGGAGCTCAAAGATCAGGGTATCACGGCGCTACTGAAAGGCTTGGCATCTGCCAATCACGGCCTCTGTGTTGTGACGACTCGGTATTCCATTTCTGATCTAAAGGCATTCCGACAAAGCACCTCGCCTGAAGTTACGCTGAAGAGGCTCTCGAGAGCGGCCGGTGTACAACTGCTTCAGAGTCTAGGGGTCCGCGGCAGCCTCCTGCAGAACACCGAAATTAAACTAGGTAACAAAATGGAGAGGCTAAACGAGTATGAAAACTTGGTGGAGGAAGTCCAAGGCCATGCGTTGACGCTAAATCTCCTCGGTACATATCTCCGCGATGCGCATGGCGGCGATATCCGCAAACGCGATTTGGTGAGGTTGCACGAGGCGGATGAGGAAGAGCAAGGTGGACATGCTTTCCGTGTCATGGACGCCTACGCGATTTGGCTCGAAACGGGTGGTAAAAATGACGCGGAAAACTTGAAAGGGCGCTACGCTTTAGCATTACTGCGATTGTTAGGTCTTTTTGACCGACCAGCGAGTGCAGATTGCCTGATTGCACTTTGGACACGCGAGCCCATCCCACGCCTTACAGATGCAGTGGTGGGGTTAAGTGAAGTACAGCGGACTGTGGCCCTAAACCGACTGAAAGAGGCAAAACTCCTGACCGTTAACCGCGACGCGTCAGGCACTCTGATCGCACTGGACGCACATCCGCTGCTTCGCGAATATTTTGCGCGTAGTCTTAAGGACGCAGAGTATAATGCGTGGTGTGCCGGGCATCGGCGACTCTATGATCACCTTTGCAAGGCAACAAGGGAGGGGATTAAGCCTTCATTAGAAGAATTGCAGCCTCTCTATCAGGCTATCGTTCACGGATGCCATGCGGGATTGCATCAGGAAGCTTGTATCCAAATCTATCGCGATCGCATATTGAGGCGCAAAGAAAACTACGCGATCACCAAACTAGGGGCATACGGTGTGGACTTGGGAGCAACGGCGTGTTTTTTTGAGAGACCGTGGACCAGTGTTAAATCCTCGCTTGCTCAGGATACCCAAGCTTGGCTGTTCCACGAAGCTGCATTTCGCCTTCGGGCTTTGAGCAGACTAGATGAAGCTCTTGAACCGTCAAGGGCAGGGATGGCTAGGTCACTTGAGTTGAATAACTGGGAGAATGCCATAAATAGCGCCAGCAATGTGATCGAATTGGAAGTTCTGCTTGGTCAAGTGTCGAGCGCCGTACAACAGGCTGCGGCGGCGGTGGTGCTGTCCGACGAAAAGGGAAAGGCTTACCAGCAAGTTAGGTCGCGGGCTGGTCAAGCCTACGCCTTGCACCAAGCAGGTCGATGTACGAAAGCAAACAAACTCTTCCTTGAAGCTGAACGTGCATTTAGAGAAGGGACCGCCGTTTGGGCGGTATTGTCGTCGGTTCAAGGTTTCCACTACCGCGACCTACTTTTGTGCACCGCTGAGCGCTCGGTGTGGCAGTGCCGAGATGCTGAATTGGCTGCGTTCGCCAATTCTGAGGCCTCCCGCGACATTCCACTAACCGGTCAGCCACATGCGTCAGATGTTCAAGCTCCTCATAAGGCTTTATTCAACGTTGTGTTAAAGCGTACATACATCGCCTTGGAGATGGACAATCTCTGTGATGACACTCTAGGTGTTTCCCTGAATCATCTGACCTTAGGTTGTGTCGCACTTTATGCCTCCATCCTTGCTACATACAGCAAACGCGATCACGCGGTGCTGGAACCGCTTCCTGACTGGGCACTAGCTTGCCGTGAATTGGACCTTGCTGTCGATGGG
This sequence comes from Phragmitibacter sp., assembly GCA_965284365.1. GTDB lineage: Bacteria > Verrucomicrobiota > Verrucomicrobiia > Verrucomicrobiales > Verrucomicrobiaceae > Phragmitibacter. The sequence goes on along the minus strand of OZ260079.1, from coordinate 6,155,423 downwards.
TTTCGTCGTGCCGGCACGCAGGATGAAATTCCCCGTGGGCTTCTCAGCCGGGCTTGGTTGCGATTTCAGATCGGCAAAGTCGGCGGGCCACAGAGTGCGCAGGAGGACCTAGATGAAGCCTGGGAAATCGCGGAGCGTGGGCCGATGCGGTTGTTTATGGCGGACGTTCACATGTATCGCGCGAGGCTTTTTATGCGTGAGGAGGTTTACCCATGGGAGTCTCCGGAGGTGGATTTGGCGGCGGCGCGGAAGCTCATTCAAGAGTGTGGTTATCATCGGCGGGATGAAGAACTCGCGGATGCGGAAGCGGCGTTAAAAGGGTGGAGGGAAGAGCAGAAGGCGGCTACGGTCGATTGAGTTGGGGTGCGACGGTTGTTGGGGTTTGCTACGCTTCAAGAGCGAGGCGGCTGGCCGCCTCGTCAGGGACGGCGTGGCCTGCAAAGCCGCGAAGCGAACCCTCGCCTGAGGAAAGTGGTGTCTAGTCAACCGCGTTCCAAGGTGGCGCGTGCGCCACTGGGCTGCCGTTGAATGCGGTCTGTGTTAGGCTTTAGGAGAACTGTCTCTGCGGCTTCTTCCCTGATTTCAGTTTTCTCAGCTTCCGGTTCGTGATCAGCAGGGCGCTTTGCAAGGTTTGAATCTTGCGGCTCAAGATGCTGACGGCGGTTTCGTTGCCGGGTATTGCGGCGCGGGTTGCGACTATAGTAGAGCGATTAGCTGCGATGGTGCTGCCATTCCCGTTCCGGTTGCTATTTCCGTTTGCGCTGGTCGCGTATTGCACCGGCCCGGAGGAGAAGCTCATGGTTCCAGATCCGGGGCCGCTATCGCCGGTGGATGAGGTTGAAGCGGCCGCTGCAGATAGCGATGGAACGGCGGAGGCGAGTCTGATGCCCTCGGCGGAGACCATGGGGACTTCGGGGAGGTTTGGAAGAGCTCCGTCGTCGTCATGGTGGTTGGAGTTGCCATGGCTGTGACCATGTCGGTTTGCGTTTCCGCTTTCGTTTCCATTCCCGTCGTGGTTGGGATGGCTATTGCCATGGCCGCGAGCGTACTCACCGCTGCCGCGCTCGAAGGCTGCGAGGATGCGATCGGCGCGGTCGCGTTCGACGGCGAGGGTGCGTTCGAGTTCCATGACGCGCGACTGAGCACTGGGGAGTTCGCCGCACATCTGGCGGGCGATATCCAGAGCGGTTTGGGTCTCGAGGAGCTTTTGGTGGGATTGTTCGTGCCAGTCGTCGAGACGACGGGTTTGGGCGTCGATCTGGTCTTTGGCGAGAGCTTGGTGCTTCTCCAGTTCGCGATGCCAGTTGGTGGCTTCGTTTTGGGCGACGGCCAATTGGTGGGCGCTATTGCGGGCCTCTTCTTTAAGGGCGTAGTTCTCGGCTTGCAGGCGTTCCTCGGAGGTCCGGGCTTGGAAGAGGGACATGGCCAAGATCAGGATGATGAGGCCGGAGAGGGAGGTGAACCAGAGGAGGCTTTGGTAGTCCATAATGATGGGGCCAGGGGTAGGCGGGCTTGGCTTGTGATGGCTATGGAGTGTCGATTAGCCGGGAAAGGGAGAGAATGGGTGAGTGTCGCAAGAGAGCGGAGGGCGGCGATGAGTCAATGTTGCTTCGCATGTGTTAGCATCTCGCGGGTGTGAGAGGATGGGGGGTAAGTTATTGGTTCTTGGTTTGCAAGAGAGTGATGGAGTGATGGCATGCACGTGGTGCCGGGCGTCCCGCACGGCTTCAGTTTCGCTAGTCTCCTGGTGGCGAAGTGTCTGAGCGGTGTGAGTAGCCTCAATCAAGCACGTTGCAGCATCTGATCATTGCGGTTGTTGCTAAGGTATCAGGAGTGGTGCGACGGGGAAGCCGTGCGGGACGCCCGGCACCACGGCTCCGCGCTTCGGCGTGCCGCGTTCCGAAAGCGGCTTCGCGGATGCATTTGCCGCCGAATACCAAAAGCTGCCGGGCGCTCGGGCGATTCGGAGATCGCCCCTCCTATTGCAAGTCGACTACGACTATGGCGACCCTGGCTGGCCCTTCAGGGTCAGTTTGCCAATGAGGAATCGCACTTTTTCCAGGGTCATGTCCACGGTGTCTTGCGGGGTGTTCGCGCTTTCGGTGGCGGCCCAGTGTTTCTGGAGGAGTTGCAGGGTATTGCCGATGAGAGCGATGGCGTTTTCGGCGCGTGCTGCAGCGGAAAGCTTTTCGAAACTGAGGTTGAGATCGTCCAGAAGTGGCAGGGAACCGATGCACAGGGTTTTGTTTTGTACGGAGGGTTCGCCCTGAATGATGGTGGTGGTGATTTCGAAAAGACGAAACCACATGCCGAGGCGCACGAGCAGGGCCAGATCTTCATCGCGCTGGTCGCGGAGGAGTTTTTCGATCAGCTTCTGAGTCTCCTCCAGCCGGTCGCGGAGGGTGGTCCAGTCTTCGCTCTCGGCCATCTTACTTCCGGCCATGAGCAGAGGAGTGACTTTATCCGCGAGGGCCAGGGAGTTGCAGTACTTCTGGATGTCCTGATTGATGTTGCGGAAATGCTGCGAATCGCTGGCTTGCAGGGCGAGATAACTTTCCGCGATGAGATTGCCCAAAGTGAAAGCCACGCGCAGGCGGTCGGTGGGTGGGGCGGCCAGACTGGTGGGGGCATACAGCGAGCGCCAGCGGGCTTTGGCTTGTTGCTGCACGGAATCCAGGAAGTCGCTGGGCATCAGTTCGAAGTTCGGCAATTCGATGGCGGGCGCTCCGGGAAGTGTGGGAACTGCCGATGAGGGCGCTGGCGTGGGTGCGGCTGCCGGAGGCGGCATGCTGGGGTTCGCGGGAGGAATCACTGCAGCGCCGCCAGGGCCGGACCCAGGGAGAGAGGGCAGGGGAGCCAGGGGCGACGGGGGAGAGCCGGGCTTCGGCGCAGGGTTAGGAGCCGGGTTCGCCGACAAAGACTGCGCATTTGCATGCCCAAGCGTCAGCAGCGCCAAACCGGCATAAAGACATATCCGGGTGAAGGCATGTCTGTGCACGGGTCGGCTCAACACTGACGATAAGCGGCAGCTCATAGAGGGTATGATGAATCGGTAACGATTTCTATTCGATCTATTCGACCGTAACGCTCTTAGCCAAATTGCGCGGCTTATCGACATCGCAACCACGGGCTACCGCCACGTAATAGGAGAGCAATTGCAATGGGATGACGGTGAGCAGAGGGCTCAAGAGAGAAGGGCTGCGCGGAATGTAGATGACGTCGTCCGCCACTTTCTCGATGTGGGGATGGCCTTCGGTGGCGACCGCAATGACCGGGCCTTTGCGCGCTTTCACTTCCTCGATGTTGCTGATGTTCTTTTCGAACACTGCGTCATGCGGGGCGATGAAAACGCTCGGCAGATCCGGCTTCACGAGCGCGATGATGCCGTGCTTTAGCTCGGCGGAAGGGTGGCCGCTCGCGTAGATGTAGCTGATTTCCTTCATCTTCAGCGCGCCTTCCATGGCCACGGGGTAGTTGATCTGGCGGCCCATGAAGAGCATGCCTTCGGCGTTCGCGTATTTATCCGCGATGCTCTTAATGTGCGGGGCCTGCTTCAGGATTTCGGTGATCTTGTCCGGGATGGCCTCCATCTCGTCGATGAGTTCCAGGCCGTCCGTGCTGCTCAGGTGGTGAATGCGCCCCAGCATCATGCTGATGAGCGTAAGCAGCATGACCTGCGAAGTGAAACTCTTCGTCGCGGCCACACCGATTTCGGGGCCCGCGTGGATGTAGCAGCCGCCGTCCGACTCGCGGGCGATGGTGCTGGCCACATTGTTCACGACGCCGAGGACGCGGATGCCCTTGCGTTTTGCTTCACGGAGCGCGGCCAGGGTATCGATGGTTTCGCCGCTCTGGCTGATGACGAATTGCAGGGTGTCCTTGCTGGCAGGCACATTCCGGTAGCGGAATTCACTGGCGATTTCCACCTCCGTGGGGATGCGGGCCATGGTTTCGATGAGGTACTCACCCACCATGCCGGCATGGTAGGCGGTGCCGCAGCCAGCCAGAATGATGCGATCCACACTGCGCAATTCCTGCGGGGTCATCTGCAGGCCACCGAGCACGGCGGTCGCTTCATCCCGGGAGAGACGGCCCCGCATGGCATTCCGCAGGGACTGCGGCTGCTCGTAGATCTCCTTCAGCATGAAGTGGGGGAACTCGCCCTTTTCCGCGTCGTCCACGGTGAAGTCCACCCGGCTGACCTTGACCTGCGCGTTGCGTCCTTCCGAGGAGCGCACGTCGAACTTGTCCTTGGTGATCGTAACAATGTCGTAGTCGTTGAGATAGATGACGTCTTTCGTGTGGGCCACGATGGCGGACACATCGCTGGAGAGGAAGTGTTCTTCCTGGCCGAGACCGACCACGAGCGGGCTGCCGAGGCGGGCGCCGACGATCACCTCCGGGCAGTCCGTGTGAATAACGGCGATACCGTAAGTGCCCTTCACTTGGGTCAGGGCTTTTTGAAGCGCCAGGACAAGCCGCTCGGCCGAGTTGGTTTCCTTGCTCTCGTCATAATGGACGCCGACGAGGTGTGCGAGCACTTCAGTGTCCGTTTGGGAGGAGAAGATATGTCCTTCTGCCTGAAGCTTTTCGCGCAGGGGCTGGTAGTTTTCAATCACGCCATTGTGCACCAGGGCCAGGTGGCCGCTTTTATCGCAGTGCGGGTGAGCGTTATTGTCCGTGGGAGGACCGTGGGTGGCCCAGCGGGTGTGGCTGATGCCGGAGGTGCCGTGTGGCTTTCTTTCCGCCACCATGGCACTAAGATTTTCAATACGGCCTGCGCGGCGTAGTACATCCAGAGCCCCTCCGTTTTGCAGTGCGATCCCGGCGGAGTCATACCCGCGGTATTCCAGGCGGCGCAGTCCATCCAGAAGAATGGGGCTAGCCTGCCTCTTGCCAATGTATCCAACGATGCCGCACATAGATTTTTGGTGGGTCGGTTCGACCTATTATAACTTATTATAATCTAGGCTCCTATTTTTCGGGGGTCAAATACTCCCGGTCCATCCCGGGCATCCATCTTTTCCGTCAAAATGTCCCCAGAGCATTGACATGGCTTCTCTGGGAACCTTAGACTGGCTCCCCGAACTCTAAATATCCGAATTTTCTTCCCGCCTTAGGCCACGCCAGTTCATGTATTCAAACGAAGACTTCCTGCTCGAATTGCTCACGGAATCCGGCATGGTGACGGAGCAAGACCTGAATCACGCCCGGAATCTGAAGAAGCCCAATGAGACTCTGATGGAAAGTCTCATCAAGTCACACGTCGTGACGGAGGAGGATGTGGCCCGCACCATGGCGGTGAACTCCGGCATGGAGTTTGTGGATTTGTCCGGCTATGCGGTTTCACCGGATATCAAGATGACGGTGCCTGCGGAAGTGGCACGCCGCTACAGTGTGGCCCCCCTCGGCTTCAATCACGGCCGCCTGGAACTTGCTATCAGCGATCCGAATAATTTCGAGACACTGGATGCGCTGCCGCACGTGCTCTCCACGGAGATCGAATTCATCTGCAGCACGCCTGGCGCGATCAAGAGCCTGATCAATCAGATTTACGGCTCAGACGGCGATACCGAGGAAGCCACCTATAAAGGTGCGGACAAAAACGCCACCAGTGACACAGATGCGCCGATTATCCGGCTGGTGACAAACATGCTCATGGACGCGGTGAAGTCCCGCGCTTCTGATATTCACGTTGAGCCGATGGAGAGCGATCTCCGCATCCGTTACCGCGTGGATGGTGTGATGCATGATGTCGAGCATCACCCGAAGAAGCTGCACTCGTCCATCATTGCCCGGTTGAAGATCATGACCGCCACGATGAGTATCGATGAAAAGCGGATACCGCAGGACGGACGTATTCAGTTCAAGTTTCAGGACAAGGAGATGGATCTCCGCGTCAGCATTGTCCCCACCAGCAATGGTGAAAGCGTGGTCATGCGTATTCTGGACAAGTCCTCCCTCCGTCTGGGGCTGAGCGACTTGGGCTTCCTTTCCGATGACCAGGAAGTCTTCGAGCGCCTCATCGGCCTGCCGGACGGCATCATTCTGGTGACGGGTCCCACAGGTTCTGGGAAAACGACCACGCTCTATGCCTGCCTTAACTACATCAACCGGCCTGACCGGAAAATCATCACTGTGGAAGATCCCGTGGAATATGAACTCCCGGGGATCAATCAGGTCATGGTGAAGGAAGACATCGGCATGACCTTTGCCGCTGCGCTCCGCGCCATGCTTCGTCAGGCGCCGAACATCATCATGCTGGGGGAAATTCGAGACATGGAGACGGCCACGATCGCCATCAATGCGTCTCTCACAGGTCACTTGGTCTTCAGTACGCTTCACACGAATGACGCGCCCAGCGCCGTCTCCCGTCTCGTAGACATCGGCATCAAGCCTTTCCTGATTGCCTCTTCGGTGCGGGCCATTGAAGCCCAGCGCCTTGTCCGGAAACTCTGCAACGAATGCAAAAAGCCCGGAAACCTGACTGAGAAAGAGCTTCGCTCCCTGCATCTGGATGCGGCCCAGGCCTATGGCGCCACTGTCATGGACGCGGACGGATGCCCGAAATGCCGGAACAACGGTTACCGTGGCCGTCTCTCCATCGTGGAAATCTTCAAGATCGATGACGAAGTGCGCGGCATGATCAACCAGTCCCTGTCTGCTCCGGTGCTGCGCAAACGTGCGCGTGAGCTTGGCATGCGCACCCTGCGTGAAGACGGCATCCGCAAGGTGCTGGCCGGTATGACCACGGCGGAAGAGGTCATCGAAGCCACCATGTCCGACGCTCAATAATAATTCAATTAGTCACGGACGACGAGGGCTTCCCGACTCTTCCTCTTCTTTTTTCTTCTTCCCTATAATCTTTTTTTTTCTGACTCATGAACATTGAAAGCGTGCTGGAGATGCTGAAACAGCGTGGCCTTCTGGATGATGGCCAGGCGGATGACATCGAGCAGGATGTCAGAACCAGCGGCAAGGATGTGGTGGAGGTGCTCGTCGAGTACGGTCTGTTCCACGTGCAGGATGAATTCTGGGCCACCGTTGCTGAAGAAATTGGCGCGCAGCACTATGATTTGTCCGCCTTTGAACCGACGCCAGAGCTGCTCCAACTCGTACCTGCCGGCATGGGCCGACTCTACGGCGCTTTCCCGATCACTCTGGAGCCAGACGGCCTGCACGTTGCGCTGACGAATCCGCTGAATCCGCAGTTACTGGAAGACATTCGTTTCGGCCTGGGCCGCAATGTGGTGCCCGTGGTGGCTCGCAGCGAACAGGTGCAGAGCCTGATAGACAAATACTACGGCAGCGGCACGGAGAGCATTGATGAGATTTTCAGCCAGCTCGGTGGCCCGGAAAAATCAGCGCGGGAGATCGAGGCCAACAGCGCCCCTATTGTCCGCTTTGTGGACATCGTGCTGCAGCAGGCCATCAAGGAAAAAGCTTCGGACATTCATTTCGAGCCCTTCGAGCACGAGTTCAAGATCCGCTACCGCGTGGATGGCTCGCTGTATGAAATGGCGCCGCCGCCGGTGCACCTTTCGAATTCCATCATTTCCCGCGTGAAGGTCATGTCCAACATGAACATCGCGGAACGCCGTATCCCGCAGGATGGCCGTATCATGACCGTCGTGGATGGACGCCAGGTGGACATGCGTGTCTCCACGCTGCCGACGCAGTATGGCGAAAGCGTGGTGCTTCGTGTGCTGGACCGCTCCTCGGTGAACCTGTCTCTGGAGAATCTGGGCATGCCGCCCTTCCTGGAGAATTACATCAAGGACACCATTCACAAGCCCAACGGCATCTTCATCGTCACCGGCCCGACGGGTGCGGGCAAGACAACGACGCTTTATGCGGCGCTCAGAGAAATTAATACTATCGATGCCAAGCTGCTCACTGCGGAAGACCCCGTGGAGTACGACATCGAAGGCATCATGCAGGTGCCCATCAATGAAGCGGTGGGGCTGACCTTTGGCCGCGCGCTCCGCGCCTTCCTTCGTCAGGATCCGGACCGGATCATGGTGGGAGAAATGCGTGACGTGGAAACGGCACAGATCGCCATTCAGGCCTCTCTCACGGGCCACTTGGTGCTCAGCACGCTCCACACGAACGATTCCGCCGGCGCAGTCACGCGTTTGATTGACATGGGGGTCGAACCCTTCCTCGTGGCGGCCACCCTCGAGGGTATCCTGGCGCAACGTCTCCTCCGCACGATCTGCAAGGAGTGCAAGGTCGCCTATGATCCGAATCCCATCGTGCTGAATCAGGTCGGCCTGACCAAGAGCGATATTGGCAACAAACAATTCTATACCGGCGGCGGTTGCGGCACCTGCGGAAATTCCGGGTATAAAGGCCGTAAGGGCATCTACGAACTGCTGGATATCAACGACGTGCTCCGGGAACTCATCACCCAGAAGGCTCCCACGCTGGTGCTCCGTCAAAAAGCCATCGAACTGGGCATGGTCACCCTCCGTGAGGATGGCCTGCGCAATATCTTCGACGGCATTACCACCATTGAAGAGGTGCTCAAATACACCTAATCCCGTGTCCGGGATCAAATTCCCTGAAATAGACGCTTTTTCAGGATGGACAAGCGTGCTTCAGAAAAGGTAAGCTCACTGTAAGATTCCTTCATTTTCCGATACCGAAGACAAATCGCCATGCCGAAGTTTCATTATATTGCCCTTGATCAGAATGGTCAGGAAACCGCCGGGGAAATTGACGCTCCAAACGAAGCCGATGCCATTGGGCAGCTTCGCCGCGGCCAGCTCTATCCCACCCAAGTGGTCGAAGAAGGTAAGGGCGATACCGCCGCGATCAAAAAGCGTGTCCGCACCGCCTCCACCGCTCGTGGTAAGACCAAAGCCGGTGGCAAAGCCTCCGGCGCCGCGAAGGTCAACAGCAAGACGCTCATGATCTTCACCCGGCAGCTGGCGACCCTGATCGACTCCGGTCTGCCTCTGCTCCGTGGACTTACCGTTTTGGGCCGCCAGGAACCGCACCCCATCATGAAGCGTACCATCGATACGCTGGCAGATTCCGTGCAGACCGGCAGCACCTTCTCCGAAAGCCTGCAGCAGTATCCGCGCATTTTTAATAAGCTTTACATCAACATGGTGAAAGCCGGGGAACTGGGCGGGGTGCTCGAACTCGTGCTCAACCGTCTTGCCGAGTATCAGGAAAAGGCGCAGAAGCTGAAGAACAAGATCGTGGCGGCGATGGTGTATCCCATCATCGTGATGGTCATCGCTGTCGGCATCATGATTTTCCTCATGACGGTGATCGTGCCGAAGTTCGAGAAGATCTTCGAAGACATGCTGGGTAGTCGTGACAAGCTGCCAGGTCTGACCAAGGCGGTCATCGGGTTCAGCCGCTGGATTCAGGACAACGTCCTCATCATGCTCGTCGGAATTGCCGCGATCTTCATCGGGTGGACGGTGCTCAAATCCTCGGCGGCTGGTCGGCGTATTATTGACCAGGTGAAGCTGAAACTGCCTCTCTTCGGTGACGTGCAGCGGAAGAGTGCCATCTCCCGTTTTACTCGCACGCTGGGCACTCTGGTAACCTCCGGCGTGCCGATCTTGCAGGCGCTTAACATTACCCGTGAAACCGCCGGTAACGTGGTCGTCTCCGATGCCATCGACAAGGTGCACAACGCCGTCAAGGAAGGGGAAAGCATGGTCACGCCGCTGGAGTCCAGCAAAGTGTTCCCACCCATGGTTATCAGCATGGTGGACGTGGGTGAAGAAACCGGTCAGCTCCCTGAAATGTTGCTCAAAGTCGCGGACGTGTACGAAGACGAAGTAGACAACTCCGTCTCCGCCCTCACCTCCATGCTTGAGCCTCTCATGATCGTGGTGCTCGCTGTGGTCGTCGGTGTCATCGTCATGGCGCTGTTCATGCCGCTCATTCAGATCATTCAAGGCATCAATAATCAGCAGTAAATCTTCGCTACGGAGAAACCCCTTGCTATGAAAACTCATCGCCCTGCCCGGCTGCTGTCTTCGCGTCGGAATGCCTTTACGCTCATTGAATTGCTCGTTGTCATGGCCATCATTGCCCTCCTGGCGACGCTGACCATGGGTGCCTTCACTTACGCCCAGCAGGCTTCCGCCCGCAGCCGAACCACCAGCACCATGGCTGCGATCAAGACCGGTCTGGAACAGTATAAAGAGAAGTTTGGGGAATATCCCGAGGTTGCAAATCCTGAAGAATCGGGTCCTGGGTCACTTTCCGCTTACCGTGCTGGCTCCGCGATGACGTTGTACCAGGCGATTACGGGCGATGGTTCCGAACAGATCAAGATGGATGACAGCGATGAAGCTGCCAAAGGCTCCGATGGCGTGATTGACGAAAAGGAAATGGAAAACAGCGTTAACAACGACTTGCCCAAGCAGGTAATTTATTCTGGCGGCGTCTCCGCAGGGTCGACGGGAAAATGGATGCTGGTGGATGGCTTTACCCGCCCGTTCCAGTATGAAAAAGCGGCGATTCAGGGCTCCGCCACTACGGTCAACCCCACCTATGACCTCTGGTCGTTTGGGAATTTACCGACCGGGACCCCTCCCAAGTATGATTTGAATTCGCGCAATGATGTTTCCATCACTGGCACGTGGATCAAGAACTGGTAGGATTTTCCTGCTGACAACTTTGAGTGTTTCATGGCCAGACTTGCTCTTGTCTTCGGCTCGGTTCTGGTCGTCCTGGGTATAGGCGCCTTCCTCCTGGCCGGTGCCAGCAACAAGGTGATGACTGCCCTGATTCCCGCCGCCGTGGGCATCATCATGGTGCTCCTGGCTGCCATCACGCGGAAAAACCATGCAGCGAGCCGCGCTGCCATGCACGCAGCTGCTTTGTTGAATCTGCTCGGCGCGGCAGCAGGTCTCTTCATGGGAATGCCGAACATACTTGGCTACTTTCGGGGAGACGAGTCGCTCTGGCTGAAAGCCCTGACGCAGGGTGGCATGGGGCTGATCTGCCTCGCCTTTTTGATCTTGTGCTTAAGATCGTTTGTCCAGGCACGCGCTCTGCGCGTGCCTGTGAATTAGTTGCTCCTGCTCATTGCAAGAAGCTTGTCACGCGGCGTGCTCTCGTCACATTGGAATTATGCAATGGCGGCTGGCGGCAGACAAAATGATGCGTGGTAAAACACGCGCCGCAGTCATTGCCACGGAGAGTGAAGCATCCTGTGGCAGGATCCCCGCAGTGGCTTCCACTCTCGCAGTGGGATTGGGGCTCATGCTCGCACTTGCGATGTCTGGCACGAGCGCAACGGCCTTCGGTGCGCCCCCGAAGCTGGAAGCCTTGTTTCAGCTGCCTCTTCCGCCAGCGGGACTCACCATCATCCCCGGTGGCCAATACGTCCTGAGCGTAAGCTTTGAGGGTAAACCCCAGAATCGGGTGGTGCAGATCAATCCCAGCGGCGCCTCCAGCCCTTTCCCGACACCCACGATTGGCCAGGCATCGGCTGGCGAATCCTTGCTGCTGGATGCCGTGGAAGGCATGCAGACCGATCCCAAAGGGATTGTCTGGATGGTGGACAACGGCCGCCGCAGCGAACTGCCACCGAAAATCGTGGCATGGGACACGGATCATCAGAAACTGCATCGCGTCATTAATCTCGCGCCTCCTGCCGTTCTGCGCACTTCCTTGTTGGACGATCTGGCGGTGGATTCCGAGAATGGCTTCATCTACATTGCTGATCCGGCCAGTGGGGAGGACGCGGCACTTATTGTGGTGGAACTCGCTACGGGTTTGGCGCGCCGCGTTCTACAGGGCCATCCCTCGGTGATCCCCCAGGCTGGGCTCGATCTGGTCATTGATGGTCAAAGCCTGCGCACCATCCGACTGGATGGCTCTGTGGCCGATCCGGATGGCGGCGTGAATCCCATCGCCCTGGACAAAAAAGCGGAATGGCTCTACTTCGGCCCCCTGCGCTCACCGCAACTTTTTCGTGTAAAGACCGAAGACCTCCGCAATCTAAAACACACGCCCGATCTGCTCGCAGGGATGGTGGAAGTCTATTCCGGCAAACCCATCTGCGACAGCATCACGCTGGACAATAAAGGGAACATCTACGTCGCGGATCTGTCCGGGAAAGCCATCGGCATGATCAACGCCAGCGCCCGGCAGTATCAGGCGCTGGTGACTGATCCCCGCCTGCTCTGGCCCGATGGCTTATGCTTCGGTGAAGACGGTAAGCTTTACTTCTTCAACAACGCCCGCAAATGCCAGCCGCCCTCGCGCAGTCCTTTAACGGGAACTTCTCCTGTAAGGACGGCCGCCAATTACCTCTTCCGCATTGAAACTCCGGCCTCGGGGCGGGCGGGGGAGTAGGGTGGTTTATCTCCATTGCCAGGTGTTTTGGATAGGTCATGTAGGACCTATTGGACTTATAGGTGGCAGCTTCCCTGAATGGTAAGTCACGCCAGCAGGCCATGCTCGCGAAAGGAGAAGTAGGGTAGCTCCTCTGCCCGAGGCAGCCCGATGATCACATGATCCAGAAAGCGGATCTGCATGATGTCCGCGGCCTCCCGCATGCGCCGGGTGAAACGCCGGTCGGCCTCACTGGGGCGCGGATCACCGCTGGGATGATTGTGCGCCAGAATGAAGGCGTGAGCCCGGTGCACAATAGCCGCCCGCAGAATCTCGCGCGGATGCGCCGTGCTCTCATTGAGCGATCCTTGGAAGATGACTTCGTCATGGATGAGGCAGCATTTGGTATTCAGCGCCAGCAGCCGCACGGTCTCATATCCGAGCCGAGCCATGTCCTCATGCAAGTATTGATAGACCTGCTTCGGCTGATCCATCGGTATCACACGGGCCTCTTCCTGGGAGGCACGCCGACCCAGCTCAAACGCCGCTGCGATGTGCGCGGCCTTCGCGGGACCAAGACCTTTGAACTGCTGCACAAGTTCCTTGGCGCTGCGCCGGGAGAGATTCCGCAACGTGCCGAACTCACGCAGCAGGCGCTGCCCCATCTGAATGGCGTTCTCGCCTTTTGATCCCGTGTTGATGAAAATGGCGAGTAACTCCGCGTTGGTCAGCGCGCCCGCGCCTTGCTCCAGCATGCGCTCGCGGGGACGGTCGTCTTCCGGCAGATCATGGATGCGCGTGCCGAGTGGTTGGGAGGACGCGAGCGGCGAAGGCTTAGAGGATGATGGCGATATTGATGAAGGCAGGGAAGGGGAGAGGGATGCAGGATCGGAGAGTGAATCTAGATCCGGGTCGGGGCTGGGATTTGGAGTTCCATCTAAAGCCTGAGCAGGGTCAGAAGGCATGAGCGCATTTCACGCTGCATCGCGCAAACGGTCAAGTGGATGTATGAGAATCAGGTTAGCGAAGGTTCGGGTCACCTCGACGATAGTGATTTTCACCTACTCCTTCTTCTGTCTCTTCGCCCACCACTCTCTCCAGAGCTTCACATGATCAATGTTATAAGCGACCGGATCCCTTGAGGTTACGGGTGCATCTGGAAGGCGTAACGCTCCCAAAGCACTGGCGGCTAAGATGGAATTCGGCGGGCCAAAACTATAGTCCGCCCCTCGGGGAGGAATTCTATAGGCATCATCACTAAGATAACTACACAACACCAGAATCGTCTCTTCACTCTTCAGCCAACCAAGAAACCAGAACTCACGAGCCCGAACTTGATCGTAATCGGCATCTTCGCCCGCCTTCCGGGCCGTCTCGATGGTGTCCGCACTGTATCGAGCATGTCCGGGAACGGTGACGAGGCAGCGTGCGGCTTCTTCAGTTAATCCGGAATTTTTTGGGTCCTGAGGACTACAACGTGCTTGGTGAATGATGTTTCTGAGTGCGAGAATGGCCAGCCGTGGCGGCTGTAGCTTGGCGATGTCCGGAATTACAGAAAGATCTCCACTATCCAGACGCGCCTGTATCCCGGTGGAATTCGGCTTTTCGGTATCTGCATGAGCACGGGTCAAGAGCAGTGCGATGGCCAATGATCCCAAGATCAGGAGACAACATCTTCTAGCAAGATGTTTATCCACTGCATATCCAAGCCATGAGGGGATCATTGGAGCCTCACAATACCACTCTGCCGGCGGCTGGAAAAGCACCTTTGTTAGTCTGCAGCCAGTTGGGACATGACAAAACATCCGGACCCGGTTGCGTTGCCATCATTAATTCGCAGGCCTTGTCGCATCCGTCCCATCCGCCTGCCATAGTTCAATCGGATTCCCATCGGGATCATGAAGATGCGCGAAACGTCCGTTCGGGTAGACCGTCGCATCCACCTCCACAGCGATGCCTGCAGCCCGCAGTTGCGCCACCATGGCATCGAGATCGCGCACCCGAAAGTTGATCCGCCAGGCATACTGATCTCCACCCATGCCTGTGGAATCCTGGGGTTCAGACGCAAAGACCGTGGGCCCTTCGTCCTGCCACCAGGACCCGTCTTCATACTCCTTGCCCACCTTCCGGATGCCGAGGTGCTGCTCATACCAATCATCCAGGGCTTCCGAGTTCTTGCTGCGGAAGAAGAATCCGCCGATGCCAGTGACTTTTTCCATGTTGATAGGTATACTCCTATACGGCCATCAAATTAGCTCAAATGAAATGCCTGACGGAAACTGAACAATCTCAGTTGCTCACCGACTGGTCGGTCCCGAAAGATCCGTACCGCTATAGCTCCTCCTCTCCCACTTATTACAAACAGTTTTATCCGCCCAAGCACTTCGGGAGTCTGCTATGTTTCATTTCGGACTATCTGGAATTGTTTGGAGTAGATCAACCGAGTCTAATCGCTTTCACCGACTGGTCTACCTATCGGCCTCACGAAATGGCACTGATCGATCAGACTCGTCTGGCGGAAGGTGAGACACGCCCTCTGAACGAGGCGTCTGGGCACCTTTTTGAACTCGATGAGAGAGATAAGGCGATCGCGGCCTTTTCTATCGGGACTGACTTTGGATGGTCCTCCTATCTCTATCTACCCGATCGTCAAACGATCCTCTACAACTGGGAAGGAGACATCATGGATTTTTGGACAAATTCAGCAGACAACGCCGATCACATGTCGCGTCTTCTCGCTAGGTATGAACTGAAAAAGCTGTCTGAGAACATGCAGAATGCTCCTCCCCACAAAGGTGGCTAGCGTTTGACCGCTGTGAATAGCCATGCAAAAAAAGGCCTAACTCACCGCAATGCCACCGCCAGCCCCGCGTTCCGCTTCTGGTTCTCCTCGTCCACCTGCGCGTTCAGCGTGCAAAAGTCCACGAGCCAGCCGATGAGGAACACACCGCCCGTGCACAGCCAGATCACACCCGTGACCCACTTGCCCATGTAAAAACGGTGCAGGCCAAAGACACCAAGAAAAGTGTGCAGGAGCCACGCCACGGAATAATCGATCGGACCAGGCGTGTATTTTTGATCCGCCTGCCGGTCCATGCCGGGAATGAGGAAAAGGTCAATGATCCAGCCAACGCCGAGCAACCCAAGCGTCAAAAACCAAATGACGCCGCTTACGGGTTTCCCGAAGTAAAACCGGTGCGAGCCCGTAAATCCGAAGATCCACAGCAGGTAGCCGATCGTCATGCTGTGCGTCTTGCCGTTGGTCATCGTGTTCATAGTTGTGTGTATGCGGGAGTTTCGTTTCTTCACTCCACCTTACGTTTGAAAATCGGTTTGGATACTTTTTGCGATAACCACCCGGAATTGTGACGGAATGAGACTGAGCCGAGCCAGCACTAAAACTCCATCATTGACGCCCGGCCCTCTCATGCTTTAGCATTTCGCTACTGGTGAAACGCTTCCTCCGCGCAACCTTCTACCTTCTGGCCGCCCTCCACCTTGCGGGCGGGCATTGGGGGGTATTGCAGGTAGTGGCTTGGGCGCAGATGTTGCGGGATTACTCCCAACAAAGCGATGTGATCACCGCTGTGAAGGAGACTTTTGACGGAGAGCATCCGTGCTCGATGTGTCTCAAGATCACCAAAGGCAAAAACGAGGAGCAACAGAATCAGGGGGCCCTGCCTGCCGCCAAGTTTGAAATGGCTTCCTCCTGGATGCGTCCACTCGATCCTTCCGTGATTCCTGACGTGGGATGGAAAGTGGAGCGCCACGTCCTATCTTTCAGTGACCCCGTGAGGCTTACCGCCACGGGACGCGCAGCTCCACCGCTGCCACCGCCGCGAGCGGCCTGACGCTCCAGCATGAACTGGAACTGGCATGACTGACTGACCGACCCGGTCTGAGGCATCATTACCGATGTCCCATGATGCGAGCTCGCTGACTCTCTCTTAAGCTAAAGCTGTACCAACAGCAAGATGCTTTGGCGGATTTGGCCAGTGGATCGATGGTTTATCCATCATCATCATCGTCTCGATGTCATGACCACTTTGCTTGGCTAGTACGTCCACTCATGAGCGCCAACGGCGCGGCCCATTGTAGCCTGGGGCAAGCGAGAGCATCGAGCGTCGCCCCAGGTAAGTTCATCAAAAAAATCATCAAGCCCTGAAGGGGCGACCTATCCGGCACGACTCTGATTTTTCATCGGTCTTACATCCGAATTCAGACTGAAATTTTTTCTTCATCCCTTTTGCTTTCTCCATTATGCGTGTGCTCGTTGGTATTGGTCTTATGTTGGGCGTGTCCCTGGCAGGTAATCACGTTCATCCCGCGAGCGCGCATGATGGAGGGGGCAAGTCTCTCGGCATCGGATCCCTGGATGTTTATGCAGATGGAGATGCGAAGGGCGCCCGTCTGCATGTGCTCACGGCGGATTATGGCGATGGCAAGAGCCCGCACCCGGTTCTCAAATACAGTGGCTCCGCGGATTCCGGAAAGTCCTGGACTGCGTCGGTAATCGTCGGCGCTGGCCAGCCGCCCGCACATGGCGCCATGCGCGGCATGGACCCGCAAATCGCCGCGTCCGGCGATCACGTCATCGCCGTCTGGATGACTCCCGGCACAGATGCCTACGGCGGTGGTCCCATGGCCACAGCGCTGTCGCATGACGGTGGCAAAACCTGGACACCCGGGCCGAATCCCGCTGATGACGGCAGCACCACGGGCCATGGCTTCCTCGATATCATCGCGGATAAAGACGGCGCTTTCTCCCTAACCTGGCTGGACACACGCGGTGAAAAGCGCGGCCTGCGTTATGCTCGCTCCACCGACCAAGGCAAAACGTGGTCCGCCAATACCACGCCGGATGCGGAAACCTGCGAGTGCTGCTGGAATGCCCTCGCCACTGCTCCCGACGGCGCCACCGCCATCCTCTACCGCGACAAATCTCCGCGAGACATGGCCGTCTCCGTCACGACCGACCAAGGGAAGACCTGGCCTGCCAGTGTGCCTGCGGGCACCTTCCATTGGGAGTTCCCCGGCTGCCCACACGCGGGCGGCGGCCTCGCCTTCCGACCTGCTAACCAACAAAACACTGCACCCACCCTGCATGCCGTCGTCTGGACAGGCCACACCGATCACGTGGGCATCTATCACGTCAGTTCCGCTGATCAGGGCCGCAACTGGTCCACACCGCAATCCATCGCCGGATCACTCGGCACGCATCCCAGCCTAGCCGTGAATGGCAAAGGCCAACTCGCCGCCGCATGGGATGCCCATGAAGATCCCGAAAGTGGCGTCATCAAAGTCGCTCAGTCTGTTGACAATGGCCAGACCTGGGAACCTCTCACCCGCCTCCGCCGTCAGGGCGTCATGATCAGTCATCCGCTCATCGTGGGCACCCCCGATGGCTTCCGCCTCTTCTGGACCGAATCCACTGCCAACGGAGCAGGCACGTGGCAGTCGCAGGCTTTGCCGTAGCCACCTTCCCCAAGGAGGGGCGCTCTCCAGAGCGCCGGATATATCTCTCACCCGCCCCCTCCACGACTCCTACTTGAACAACCGCCATCCTCAGCCAGAATAATAATCACCGACGATGATGACGATGATGAATGCCGACCAGAAGCTGGGACTGCTGCAGGGAGCGACCTACGGTCTCTTCTTCCAAATCCTCGGCTATCTGTTTAAAGAGTATTTCGAGAAGAAAGGCCCGGTCTATTGGGGCGGCTACGCCAGCATCATCATGGGCCTCATCATCTTCGCCTGGGGCTGCTCGCATGTCGTCAATGCCAAGCGCCTGCCAAAGTGGGCCACCGCGCTCGGCCTGGTCAGCGTACCGGGGTTGCTGACGCTGTGGTTCTGGCCGGCTCAGAGAGGGGCGGGCAGCACCGTTTCTGCCTCCGGCCAAAATCTGCGCGATGATCCCTAGCGATTCTGACTCAGGCCGGCATTAGCCATTCGACTAACGGCGACCGATCCACTCGTTAGACGCTAAGCGCATCTCTGAATGACGATACATCAAATTCTAGCCCTGCTGGCGTCAGGACTCATGGCGATACCAGCGGGTCATGCATCTGAGCGAACTGCCGCGCGTGGCGTTGCTGTGGGTGCCATCCGTTGGGATGCTTGGCATGGCGAAGCGAGTGAAATCGGGCGCGCGGTGCAGAAGAGTCTCTCGCCGAAACAGTGGCAGGCAAGACTTCCGTTTTTTGCCGAATTGTCCTCGGTAGGTGCCGTCACGATCGCCGGAGATACCGATGCAGTTATGACGCGCGAGATAGCTTATGCGCAGGCGGCGGGGCTCGATTACTGGGCTTTTTGCGCCTATGGCACGGAAGACCAGATGAGCCGAGCGCTGAAGCGCTATCTGGCAAATCCAGACAGTGACAAAGTCCGCTTTTGTATGATTGGCGATGTAAGCCATTGGCGCCCGAGCACATTCGAGCCAGAAGCGGCCCGATTCGTAGACCTCATGGCACGACCGAACTACCAAACAGTCTTGAACGGGCGTCCACTTTTCTACATCTTGAACTTGGCTTTGGAAACCAACGAGACGGCATGGGCGAGCGCCGGTGGTTTTCGCAAGGCGCTTGAAGGGCTCCGCGCCGCTGCACGCGTTCGAGGACTGCCGGAACCTTATTGTGTGGCGATGGTTCCATGGCTGGATAAGGCCAAGGCTTTTGCTGACGCCAGCGGCTGCGATGCCATCAGCGCCTACGCCGTGCAGGCTGGGGGCAAGAACGCCCCTTTCGCGGACCTGACAATGTATGTCGAAGCCTTCTGGAAGCGCAGTGTTGACACGGGGGCCAAAGTCGTTCCGCTGGCAATGACCGGCTGGGACCGTCGGCCACGGATCGAGAATCCCGTCTTTTGGGAGCACAACGAAGGATGGGGTGCCGATATTGAGCGGTTCTATCAGCAACCAAAACCCGCGGAGATTGGCGAGCACGTCAGGAAAGCCGTTGAGTGGACGCGCAGCCACCCATCTGACGCGGAAGCACAGACGGTCATCATCTACGCTTGGAACGAACACGACGAAGGAGGATGGCTCTGCCCCACGCAGGGCGAAGCAGACGCCCGCGTCAAGGCGATGGGAGCCGCGTTGGCACAACCCTGAAGTCGACTAACAAGTCGCCACATCCCACTCCAAAACCAATCCAAACACATGAATCAAACCCTCAAAAACAAACGCGCCCTTGTCACCGGAGGCAGCCGCGGGATCGGCGCCGCCATCGTCAAGCGTCTTGCCAGCGAAGGCGCCGATGTCGCATTCACCTATGCCAGTTCGCCCGACCGAGCTAATGATACCGCCAAAGAAGCACAGGCCTTCGGCGTCAAAGCCATAGCCATTCAGTCCGACAGTGCCGACGCGAGCGCGGTCATTGCCGCTGTCGAGCGCACGGTCAGCGAATTGGGCGGCATAGACATCCTTATTAACAACGCCGGCGTGCTGGCGCTTGGCTCCATTGACGACTTCAAGCTCGAAGACTTTGACCGCACCATCGCCATCAATGTGCGGGCCGTCTTTGTCGCCACCCAGGCCGCCGTCAAGCACATGAAAGACGGGGGACGCATCATCAACATCGGCAGTTGCAATGCCGAACGCATGCCCTTTCAGGGCGGAGGTGTCTATGCGATGAGCAAGTCCGCCCTCCAGGGCTTGGTCCAGGGTCTGGCCCGCGACCTCGGCCCCCGCGGTATCACCATCAACAACGTCCAGCCCGGCCCCGTGAACACGGACATGAACCCTGACAAAGGCGAGTTCGCCGACATGCTCAAAAAGCAATTCATGGCCGTCCCACGCTACGGCACCGCCGAAGAGATTGCCGCCATGGTCGCCTACCTGGCCGGCCCTGAAGCCGGTTACGTCACCGGTGCAAGTCTCACCATAGATGGAGGTTTTAATGCGTGAGAGATCAATGACCATCAATTAGCCCACAGATTTGTTGATTGATGTTGGACAACCTTGTGGGCTATAACGCAGCAGGATGATCGAAACAGTAGTAATGTTTGATCAATTTGGTCTGATATGAAAATACGGCGCTCATCTTTTGGGACTCGCTTTCGCCATGGATGCACAATGCCGTGGCCTAAGGTTCTTCACGACTTTGACTCCTTTGCTTCGAGCAATCCAGAATACGCACCGATGCGGCAATTGGTTCACGATCTGCACTGCTGCGCCCCGGCTGATCTTCATGCTACGCAGACTATGGGAGGGATATTGCTGCTCTCGCCACAGGAAGAGCTTTACTTAAATGACAACATCCTTCTGGTCCGATATCGTCCGAGAAAACAGGTGTTTGACTTTGAGCACAGAACAGTCACCAGGAATGACGATGCGAAGGAGGCCCAAATACCCGAAGCATGGCTCACCTTGCGTTTGTTTTTGGGATACAAGTTCGGCATACCGCTACCAAGAGAAAGACCAAACCACCTACTGGTGACACACGCCGTTCCGCCGTCCCCATGAACAAAATCACGCCCTTCCTCTCCTTCGACGGCCAGGCCGAAGAAGCCGCCCGGTTCTACGTCTCCCTCCTGCCGAACTCACAGATCGACCGCGTGCTTCAGTCGCCCATGGACACCCAAGGCGGCACTGCCGGCACGGTCCTCATGGTCGAGTTCACCCTGGCCGGTCATTCCTACCTCGCGCTGAACACCCCGGGCTTCACCTTCACCGAGGCCGTCTCGTTCCTCATCAATTGCGAGGATCAGGCCGAAACCGACCGCCTCTGGGCCGCCCTCACCGCCGATGGCGGCTCGGAAGTCGCCTGCGGCTGGTGCAAGGATCGCTTCGGCGTATTCTGGCAGGTCACACCGACCCGCCTTCTGGAGCTCATCAGAGACCCCGACCCCGCCCGCGCCCGCCGCGCCATGGAGGCCATGGTAAAGATGATCAAGATCGACATCGCCGAAGTGGAACGCGCTGCCGATGCGGTATAAGAAATCGGAACGAGAGGCCGAAGACGCCGCCTCTTAGGGCTGACTTCATCCTGTGTCGGTAGAGAGCTGCCCCAAAGCGGCTAGCCTCCGTCTCGTCAGCGCACCTGGAAAGCTAAGGTTTTTGGTTCTGCACTCTCCAGTGCGTAGTGAAGCCACTCGGCCGAGGTGTCCAGCAAACGCGGTCAAGTCGAGGAACCTTGCTCGAAATCCGAATCACGAATCACGACACACACGTGTCGGAATAATTGCACGATCACTGGCTTCATTGAAAACGAATCCGAACGGAACCTAACGACCAGTCCAATTGTCAGCAAAACCATAATCCGTCTGCCTACCAGTGATAGGCAAAAGTCCTTGTGATTTGCTGGATTTGACCGAATAACTTATTCCCTCAAAACCAATTAGTCCCGTGGCCCACCAACGGTGGGTGGTCTGCCTCACCCGCTCTCGCTCTTCACGATGCGTCTCCGCTCGCATTCGAGCCTTGTCTGGCTCTTCATCAGCATGCTTTCTCTGGTCCTCGGATCAGAACAAGCCCGGGCGGCCAATGATATTACCGCGACATTCCAATCGGCCACCGATGTTCCCGTCACGGCCACTACCTTCGATGCAACCGGAGCCAACGCCACACTCTCCCTGAACTACGCGCCAGCTATCGGCACGAACCTGATGGTGGTGCAGAACACCGGACTTTCTTTCATCACCGGGAGGTTTGCCAATCTGGCGCAGGGACAAACCGTTACCCTCAGCTTTGAAGGCACGACTTATGACTTCGTGGCGAACTATTATGGCGGTACGGGCAATGACCTCGTGCTGGTGTGGAAGAACAATCGCGTCTTTGCCTGGGGCTACAACAACAACAGCCAGCTCGGAAATGGGACTACTACTGCCAGCAGTCTTCCCGTACCCGTGACAGGAACGGGCGTGTTGGCGGGCAAGACGATCATCAGTGTGGCGAGTGGCCAATATCACAGCATCGCTTTGTGTTCTGACGGCACGCTCGCGGCTTGGGGTTCCAATTTCCACGGTCAGCTCGGTGACGATAGCACCATCACCCGCAGCACCCCAGTGCTGGTGAATACAACCTCTGGAGTGTCCGCGCTCCACGGCAAAACCGTGGCAGCCATCGCCGCAGGCTCGAATCACAGCATGGCCCTGTGTTCGGATGGCACCGTGGCCGTCTGGGGTCACAATGGCTACGGTCAGATAGGTAACAGCATTTCCGGAATTAACCGTCCGGTGCCTACTGCCGTCAGCACCACCTCCGGAGAGTCCGCCCTCTTTAACAAAACAGTGACGGCCATTGCTGCGGGGAGTTTTCATAGCGTGGCGTTGTGCTCAGACGGCACTGTGGCCGCCTGGGGTTACAACTCGTTGGGCCAGATCGGGGACAATACCTCAGGGAACGGCACGAACCGGGTAGTGCCGACTTCGGTGAGCACCGCCTCCGGTGTCTCTGCTCTATACGATAGAACGGTCACGGCCATCACGGCGGTGTTTGATTCCAACTTCGCTCTGTGTTCGGACGGCACCGTTGCCGCTTGGGGTAACAATAGTTCCTACAATCTTGGAGATGGCACCAATACGCAGCGGCCAGCACCGGTATCGATCAACAATTCGGGTGTGCTCGCGGGCCGCACCGTGGTGGCCATGTCAGGAGGGATTTACCATGGCCTTGCCTTGTGCTCGGATGGCACCCTCGCCGCCTGGGGGACCAATACCTACGGCCAGGTGGGGGACAACAGCACCATTGCCCGCCCCACACCGGTGGTTGTGAATGAAGCCTCCGGGGTCTCCGCGCTCTACAACAAGCAAGTAGTGGCCATTGCGGCAGGTCTATTCTATAGCCAGGCACTATGCTCGGATGGCACCGTGGCAGCCTGGGGACGCAACAACATTGGTCAGATCGGGGATGGCACCATTGTAGCGAGCCGCCAGGCCCCAGTGGCGGTGCTCACCACGAACTTGAGGGCTGGCGAAACTTTTGCAGCCCTTCACGGTGTAGGTGAGTCCGATCACTCACTGGCCATCATAAGCGGACCTCTCCCTCCGCCAGTTGTCACCACGGGCACTGCCACTACCATCACCACTACGGGAGCCACTCTGAACGGCACCGTAAATGCCCTCGGCCATGATACGGCCGTGTCTTTTGAATACGGCTTGACGACTGCGTATGGGATGAACGTGGAGGCCGTTCCTTCGCCATTGACCGGCACCGGTGATACTGCGGTGATCGCCGTGCTCTCCGGATTACAGCCCGGCGCAACCTACCACTACCGCATCAAAGGAGTGAATGTGGCTACGGTCGGCTACGGGGGCGACCAGACTTTCAGTTCATCAGCAGGCATGGTGGATGCCACTTTCAGCACCGCCACAGACGTGCCCGTTACCACTAATAACTTCACGGCCGCGGGCTACGCATTGAATCTATCCTTAAACTATGCTCCTACCATCGGCACGACCCTCACGGTGGTGAAAAATACGGGTATCGATTTCATCGCCGGAACTTTTGGCAATCTGGCCCAGGGGCAAATTGTCACTCTTAGTCATGAAGGCATCCTTTATGACTTCGTGGCGAACTACTACGGCGGCACCGGCAATGATCTGGTGCTGGTATGGAGATACAATCGAGTGTTTTCATGGGGGAGTAATACCTCTGGCAAACTTGGCAATGGGACGGGCACGAATAGCAATGTTCCGCTGCCGGTAACGGCCACCGGCGTGTTAGCGGGCAAAACAGTGCTGAGCGTGGCTACTGGGGGCAGTCACAGCCTGGCGTTATGCTCGGACGGCACGATTGCCGCCTGGGGGGCCAATTCTTCCGGTCAGCTTGGCGACAACTCCAACACTAGCCGAACCACGCCAGTGGCGGTAGACGCGGGTTCCGCATCCGCCCTTTACAATAAAACAGTAGTGGCCATCGCAGCGGGAGGGAGTCACAGTCTGGCTCTGTGTTCGGACGGAACGGTGGCCGCTTGGGGCTATGGTGACAATTATCAGCTCGGTAACAGCGCTCGTACAAACAGCTATAAGCCGATTCTCGTCAGCAAGACTGCTGGAGTTTCGGCTCTCCATGCGAAGATGGTCGTAGCCATTGCCGCGGGTGGAGATCATAGCATGGCCCTTTGCTCGGATGGCACGCTCGCCGCCTGGGGAGAAAATCAGTATGGTCAGATCGGAGACAATACTTCGGGCACGGACAGGACTGTGCCGGTTGCCGTGAACACCACTTTGGGGGTCTCCCATCTTCATGGTCAGACGGTCACCGGAATAGCGACAGCGTGGGATTCCAGCTTTGCTCTGTGTGCGGATGGTTCAGTCACAGCATGGGGTCACAATAGCGATGGCACCCTTGGAAATAACACTGCCACTCATCACCCTGCTCCCGTAGCGGTCAGTTACTCCGGGGTACTGCTCAACAGGGACGTGGTGGCTTTGGGAGGGGGAGGCAGACATGGCCTGGCCTTGTGCTCAGATGGTTCTCTCGCCAGTTGGGGAAGCAATGCTTTTGGTCAGACCGGGAACAATAGCACTGCCACCTACTTCATTCAGCCAGCGAAGGTGAGCACCGCTTCCGGGACATCGGCTCTCTTCAATAAAACCGTGGTAGAGATCGCCTCGGGAAGTCAGCACAATTTGGTCTTATGTTCGGATGGCACCCTGGTCAGTTGGGGAAACAACGAATACGGCCAGCTCGGGGAAGGCACCTCAACATCGCTTTGGCGTGTGCCAGTGGCGGTGAATACCAGCAGGCTGGATCCGCAAGAGAAGTTTGTGACCATCAAAAATGGCGGCAACGGCGGATCTCACTCCCTCGCGGTAGTGGGGGGAGGACTACCACGTCCGTATGTCCGCACGCTCTCGGCGTCTTATGTCACCGGTAATGGGGCCACGTTGTCCGGTGTGGTGGGCGTTTACAGAGCCAGCACGGCGGTGTCCTTCGACTATGGGTTTACCTCCGCCTACGGCCTGAATATTGAGAGCACATCTTCTCCTGTCGCCACGAATGTTGAGACGCCGGTGAACGCCAAACTAACTGGCCTGGTCCCCGGCACCACCTACCACTTCCGTGTAAAGGGGGGCAGCGCAGACACGGTGAGATATGGGAGTGACGAGACATTTGTCACTCCTGCTGGTACGTTGGCGGCCTCTTTCAGTGCGGCGACAGACGTGCCCATTGCCGTGCCCGACATTGAAGCCAGTGGAAGCACGCTGAATCTGTCCCTCGGCTACACGCCAATGCCGGGCACGAGTCTAACAGTGATCGACAATACCGGTGCTGCCCCCATCGACGGCACATTTACCAACCTGGCCCAGGGGCAAGTGGTAACTCTGAATTATGGCGGTCAGAGCTACAATTTCATGGCGAACTATTACGGCGGTACGGGCAATGACCTCGTGCTGATGTGGATGTTCTCGACGTTGAATGCCACTTTCAGTGCAGCGACAGACGTGCCTGTAACTTCTCTAAATGTAGTGACCACAGGCGGCACGCTGAATCTTTTCCTTAACTTTGCGCCGGCGATTGGCACGAATCTCACAGTGGTGAAAAGTACGGGTATCGATTTCATCGTCGGCACCTTCAACAATCTGGCCCAAGGGCAGACGGTGACACTCAATTTCGAAGGCAGAAGCTATGAGTTCGTGGCAAATTATTATGGTGGCACGGGCAATGATCTGGTGCTGGTTTGGAAATATAGCCGGATATTTGCCTGGGGGCGCAATCAGTGGGGACAACTCGGAACCGGAACCTCCGCTGCAAGCAATATTCCGCAGCCAATCACGGCTACAGGCATGCTGGCGGGCAAGACGGTGGTCAGTGTGGCGAGCAGTGAATCTCACAGCCTGGCTTTGTGCTCCGATGGCACTGTGGCTGCCTGGGGAGAGAACACCAATGGCGAACTCGGCGACCTTACGAATACCCCTCGTGCCCTGCCCGTGGCTGTTTACATGGGAGAAGACTCGGCGCTTTACGGGAAAACTGTGGTGGCGATTGCTACAGGTCTTCATTTCAGTCTGGCGTTGTGTTCGGACGGGACCGTAGCGGCCTGGGGTTCCAATTCAAACGGTCAGCTCGGGGCCTTCACCGTAACGAGTTCGTACACAAGCCCTGTGGAGGTGAGCATGTACTCTATCTCCGCTTTGAATGGCAAAAAGGTGGTCGCCATTAGCGCAGGTGCACACCACGGCATGGCTTTGTGTTCGGATGGCACTGTCGCTGCTTGGGGTAAAGGTTCCAAGGGTGAGATCGGAAACGGCAGCGCAAATTCGTACGTCGTCGCCAAGGAGGTGAGGACCGATGAGGGAACCGCCCTCCATGGTAAGTCCGTGACCGCGATTATGGCGGGGACACAGTGTAGCTTTGCCTTGTGTTCGGATGGCACGGTGGCTGTATGGGGTGCATACCCGCAAGGCAGCGGAATCTCTCGTCTACTTCCGCTAGATATCACTTCTCAGGGGGTGCTGGCCACTCGGACAGTGGTGGGCATCGCAGCAGGTTATGACCATACCCTTTTTCTATGTTCGGATGGGACCGTCGCCGGGTCCGGTGAGAATGGCTATGGCCAAATTGGTGATAATACCTCCGGCACTGACCGGAATGTGCCGGTGCTGGTGAACACTGCATCTGGGATCTCCGCACTTCACAATAAGACCGTGGTGGGTATCGCGGCGTCCCGGCAATTTAGCCGGGCGCTTTGTTCCGATGGAACGGTGGCGACTTGGGGAAACAATCTCTACGGTCAGCTCGGGGACGGCACTGACATGATCCGGCGCGCGCCGACTGCTACCGTGACCACGAAATTGGCCGCTGGTGAGAGCTTCCAGGCCATCAGCGCGTCAGGCGAGAGCGAGCATTCGCTGTCCATCGTGACCGGGCCGGCACCTCCGATTGTCTCCACCCTTGCGGCCACCTCCGTTACCGATTCCGGAGCCACTCTACACGGCACGGTCAATGCAGGAGGCAATAGCACGGATGTCACTTTTGACTACGGATACTCTGCCGCCTATGGCATGAGCGCGGCAGGTACTCCCACGCCCGTCACCGGGTTGACCGACACAGCGGTGAATGCTGCTCTTACCGGCTTAAACCCGGGTACGACCTACCATTATCGCGCCAAAGGAGTCAACGGAGCTACGGCGGCGTACGGTAGCGGCCAAACCTTCAGCACCCCTCTTGGAACGGTCAGCGCCACCTTCAACTCAGGCAATGAAGTACCGTTAACCACCGGTAACTTCACCGCTACGGGCGGCACGCTCAATCTGTCCCTGAACTACGCTCCTGCAGTCGGCACGAACCTCACGGTAGTGAACAACACCGGCATCCCTTTTATCGCAGGCGCCTTCAGTAATCTGGCTCAGGGGCAGACGGTGACCCTTAGCTACGAAGGCCGAACCTACGATTTTGTGGCGAACTATTTTGGTGGGACGGGCAATGATTTGGTGCTGGTATGGAAGTACAACCGCGCCTTTGCCTGGGGAACCAATACCTATGGGCAGCTTGGTAACGGCAGCATGTCGTCAGCCGACAACCCCCTGCCTCAGCCCGTGATCGCGACCAGTGTTCTGGGGGGCAAAACAGCGATCAGTTTGGCATGCGGAGATGCGCACAGCCTCGCCTTATGCTCCGATGGCACGGTGGCCGCCTGGGGGAGAAATGCTAACGGCCAACTCGGAGATTCTTCGTTGATCCAGCGCACTACACCAGTCGCTGTCAATGCAGAGTCTGGAGTATCCGCCTTGCATGGAAAGACCGTGGTAGCTGTCGCAGCAGGTGCTTATCACAGCCTGGCGCTGTGTTCCGATGGGACGGTGTCCTCCTGGGGTTACAATAACTTTGGTCAACTTGGCGACAACAGCACCACTAATCGCAATGTTCCTGTGGCGGTAAACACAATTTCTGGGGTGTCGGCTCTTGATGGCAAAACCGTAGTGGCTATTGCGGCAGGCGGCACGCACAGCATGGCGTTATGTTCAGATGGGACCGTGGTGACATGGGGTTCTAATAGCTACGGTCAACTCGGCGAGAATCCATCGTCCCCCAGCCGCCGCCTCGTACCCGTGGCGGTCAACACGGCGTCTGGAGTGTCCGCGTTGTTCGGCAAAACGGTGACGGCCATCGCGGCAGGCACTGATAGCAGCTTTGCTCTTTGTTCCGATGGCAGGGTGACCGCCTGGGGTTATAACTCTGGCTACCATTTAGGAGACGGCACCACTACAAACCGGCTAGTGCCAGTCTCTGTTCGGCATTTGGGGGCACTGGCAAACAAGACGGTGGTTGCTATTGCGGCAGGGGTGACTCATGCCCTTGCTCTATGCTCTGATGGCTCGCTGGCTGCGTGGGGATCCAATTCCACTGGCCAGCTAGGGGACAACAGCACATCCACCCGATCCACGCCGGTTGTGGTGAACAGAGACTCGGGTATTTCCGCGCTCTATGACAAGACGGTTGTGGGCATTGCCGCAGGTAGTACCTACAGTCAGGCGATCTGCTCCGACGGCACACTGGCTACTTGGGGTGGCGGCGGGGGCCGTGGAGGATCATCAACAATAAAAATCGTTCCAGAAGCGGTGCCTGCTACTTATCTGGCGGCCGGCGAGAGGTTTGTGGCTCTCCATGAGGAGAGCAAAAGTGATTTAGTCTTGGCCATCGTCGGCAGCCCCACTCCGCCTTTGGTCAACACCGTCGCGGCCTATTCGGTCAGTAGCCATGGAGCCACGCTGAATGGTTTGGTGAATGCGCTCGCCGGCAGTGCGGTCGTGTCTTTCGACTACGGTCCCACAACCGACTACGGCATGAACGTAACAGCCGCTCCCAGCCCGGTGACGGGAAGCATCGATACTGCGGTGAATGCGGTGGTGGCTGGCTTGCAGCCCACCACGACTTATCACTTCAGAGTCAAGGCCACGACCTCGATCGGCGAGTTCTACGGTGAGGACATGACTTTCACGACACCGATGAGCGCGCAGCAGATTTGGCGGCAAACCTATTTCGGTACGTGGGAAAATACCGGCAATGCCGCCGACACCGCTACTCCGCAGAATGACGGCATCAGCAACCTGATGAAGTTCGCGCTAGGTATGTCTCCGACCGTCCCTGGCCAACTAGCCTTCGCTACCAACCGCAGCGGCAACAACTTCGTTTTCACCTACACCCGCAGCAAGACCGCGGCGCAAGCCGGGGTCGGCTTTGCCGTGAAGTGGAGCACCACTCCGAACGCGCCTCCCGCCAACTGGAGCAGTGTAGGAGTAGTAGAGTCCGCGCCCCAGGATCTGGGGTATGACTTGGAACAGATCACCGCGACCGTCCCCGCCGGATCTGACGACCGTCTCTTCGTGCATCTGGAAGTGACAGGACCGTGAGATGCGGTCATGCTGTCCCCTGATGCTGAGTGCTGGCGATCCTGATTTTCAGCCGAACGAGACATGACTCCAATCTGGATCCTCGATCAAATCAGAAATTAGCAGGGCCAACGGCCCGCTCCATTTGTAGCCTGGGGCAAGCGAGAGCATCGAGCGTCGCCCCAAGGTTAATGCATAAACAAAACATAAGCTCTGAAGGAGCGCTCTATCGGGATCACTTTTGACTCCAGCCAAAGAAGGTCTGAAAATGCTCCCAAATAGTTTCATAATGAGCACCCCTGATTTCCAGCAAGACAGATCAGACCCCGAGCCCGAGCCCGAGCCCGTCGAGTGGCCCATCACGGGTGACTTGGATCTGCATGCCTTCTGGCCCAATGAGATCGGTAGTCTGCTGCCCGAGTATTTTGAGGAATGTCGGAAGCGCGGCATCCTGACAGTGCGGGTCATCCATGGGAAGGGCACCGGGGCCTTGCGCGAGGGGACTCATGCGCTGCTGGAGAAAATCCCCGGCGTCGCCTCCTGGCAGTGGCCTGCGGGACAAAACTCCGGCTCCTGGGGCGCCACCTGGGTTTGGCTGGAGCCCTCGGCTGGCACCCAACAAGATGATGTCTAATCACCGTCCTTGGAGCGCCTCACTGACTAAAATTCCTGCCTGAGGTTGCACTCGCTCATAATCTCGCCAAAACTGCCCCTTCCATGAAAGACCTTATCGGCAACCGGAACCGACTCGCCATTGTAAACAAATTGCGCCTTTTGGGCATGACCCTGAAGGAGAATGGTCCGATCTACACCGCGCTGCTGGGCCTCTATTACAGCGGCAGCGGTCTTTCCAACAAGGCTTTCGAAACCATGCAGACCATGCGTAAAAAGCGCGGTCTCCCCGGTCTGAACAGCCGCTCGCTCAATGCCGAAATCTGGAATCAGTGGGACTGGAAAGCCGGTGGCGACGAATGGACCCCGTCCCCGGAGTGGAAATCCTCCCTCGTGGAGCACATCCTGAAGCCGCAGGTGCCAGAAGGCAGCTCCGTCGTGGAGATCGGGCCCGGCGCCGGCCGCTGGACCGAATTCCTCGTGCCCCGCGCCAGCAAGTACCAGGGCATCGACATCTCCCGCTCCTGCGTGGAGATCTGCTCGGAAAAATTCAAGTCCGCCACCCACGCCAGCTTCCGTACTAACTCCGGGAACAATCTCCCCGGCGTGGACGACGGCAGCATCGACATCATCTGGTCCTTCGACGTTTTTGTGCACATCAACCTCGTGGACATCTCCAGCTACCTGGATGAGTTCAAACGCGCCCTGAAACCCGGTGGCAAGGCCATCATCCACCACGGCACCACCGGCGGTCACAGCGGCGGCTGGCGCAGCGATGCCACCACCCCGGAACTGAACGCCCTCATCGAGAAAAAGGGCCTGATCGTGAAAGAGCAGTTCGGCCACTGGACCGACAGCACCGGCCGCCATGAAGTCGGACTGTATCAGGATCAGGTGACCGTCATTGGAAAGCCCGTCTGAGGGTTGGAGCAGCGATAGCTGCGACGATGGAGAGAACGTGGTCGGGGGCCTCCGGCACCCGAACTCAGGGGACGGTTCTGGCTCGGGAGGCTTCGGAGTTTCCTTGAGGCGTGTGGGACGCCCGCCGCCACATTATGAAACCCGTAGCACCTGATATTCTTCGTATAGGTCCTGAAGTTTCCCTTTGGCCACGGGACCGAGATCCAGTCTAAGGAGGGGCTGGCCTCCCTGACCTTTGGCGATTTCGTAGATATTGCAGACTTGGCCGGCGTGAGTGCCGGACAAGATGATCACGGATTTGCCCACTTCAAAAGGCGCGCCGTTCAGGCGGCGGCAGATGGCCACAATCAACCAACCGACTGTGAAGAGGGCGGCGAAGAAGCCGAGGCCTGAGGTGGCGGCATAAAACAGGATGAGGAAGGGAACGGTGCTCCGCTGGGCAAGCAGGGCGCTGCCGAAAACCCCTGCCTCGCGGAATTGTAGGGTGAGCGGCACCCAAACGCATAGGGCGCCGAGAATCCAAATGAGGTAGAACGGATAGGCGAAGGGCTTGTGCAACCAGTAGCGAAGAGACCGTTGTTCTGGTTTTGTCATCGTGTCTCACGCGTTGGGTTAGCCGAACAAGCGACTACCCCTTCGCCCGCGCCATCACCAGATACTGTCCGCCCAGCGGCAGCTTGCAGAAGAACGGCTCCAGCCCTCGCGCCCAAGCCAGGCTGTTCGGGAAGATAAAGAGGTAATCCGTCCGCACGACCTCAAGCCCAGCGCCTTCCGCAAGCCCCCGGCTCTCGCTCGGGAAAAGCAGGACGGCATCCCGATCGAATGGCACCTTGTTCATCATGAACCGCACCATGGGATTCCACGCATTGTTCTCCCAAAACATTAGCACGCCACCGGGCCGTAAAGACCTGGCCATGAAGTCAATAGACGCCTTCCGCTGGTCCGGAGGGATGTGGTGGAAAACGCCATTGCAAAACGCCAGATCAAACGTGCCCAGCGGCACGTCATTCTGATCTGCCGTGAAGTTACAGACACGGTCCGTGTGCTGGCCTTTCGCCATCGAAATGGACGAAGGCGAGGGATCGAAGCCCCAGTACTCCTCCAGACCTAAGTGCTTCGTCAGAAACTCCGCAGAGGTGCCGACGCCACAGCCGTAGTCCAGGCAGCGCGAGACACCGCCGGGCAGCGCCTTCTTCAGCAGAGCCGTGATCCACTCCACACGGGCTTCAGCGAAGTACTCTTTGCTCTCGCCGGTAAAGTGCAGGCCCTTTTGCAGCGCCTCATCATAGGCAGCGGCATACTCGTCGAACTCCGCCTCCGCGGATTGATTTTGGCCTTGGCCGTGGGATTGGCTGGGCTCAGTCATAACGCTTCATGATGTGCAAGCCCATCAGTCCGAGGGAGACAAGGAAGCTCACACTGATGAGGTGGGTGAAGAAGACGAGGGAACCCGCCAGTTGCAGTCCTGCGAAGCTCGAGAGCATCCAGATCACCACCACCGTGGCCGTGACCAGCAGCATGGAGGTGACGAGCGTCAGCAGCAGGAAGAAAAGCGAGCCTTCATCCATATGGATGAGCTTTCGCGTCAGCTCCAGGGGCTTGTCCGAACTCTTCAGGTAGCACATGCAGCCGAAGACGAAGAATTGCGCCCCGGCGATGCCCATGAGCAGCAGCAGCAGGCGGCTGTGGACATCGAAAATATGCACCCCCATGAAGCTAATGGGCCCCGTGAGCGCGGCAATCACTTGGAGCAGCGTCGAAATGGCAAGGAGCCACAGCCCGCCCAATTCAAAGAGGCGCGGGCGCTCGGAAAAGATGAAAAGCAGGTGCCGCATGCCGTCGCGCCACGTGCGCAGGTGAGGCTCGCGTTCGTGCGGCGGCGGGCGCAGGCCGGAGGGGATCTCCACCATCTTCGCATTGTGCTTCAGCGCCTTGATCAGCAGCTCAGAGGCGAACTCCATGCCGGAGGAGCGGATCGCCCAGGTGTTGTAGCTCTCCCGTTTCACACAGCGGAAGCCCGAATTGCAGTCCGTCAGCTTGCCTTTGAAGATGAGATTGATCAGCCCCGTCAGGATCGGCGTGCCCAGCCAGCGGTGGAGGGGAGGCATGGCATTATCCTCGATCTTCCCAGCGAGACGGGAGGCAATGCCCATGTCCGCGTCCGCTTTCACCGTCGCGTTGTACAGATCCAGGGCCTTTTCGTAGAGATAAGTGCCGTCCGCATCCGCAAACATGACGTATTTGCCCTCGGCAGCGGCATGCCCCCCGCGCAGCGCGGCGCCGTAGCCACGCTGGGGCACCGGAGCGACTCGAGCCCCATTTTCCACGGCAATCTCCCGGGACCGGTCCGTGCTGCCATTGTCCGCCACCACGATTTCGTATTTCAGCGCCGGATCCTTGTCCAAAGCCTCCCGTACCGCCTGGATGCAGGGGCCGAGCGAGCGCTCTTCATTGAGGCAGGGGAAAACGAAAGTGAGGTCCATGGGCGCGTGAGGGGAGCGGGTGACTTAGCCCACCGACCGGGGCTCGCAACTACATATTTGCTCGGTGCTGTCAGCAAATGGGCCGGGCTGCCGACCCGCTCCCGGTGACAGATGGATGACCCTCTACACAACAATGGTGATCCTGCGGCTCGATCGTTGAGGCCGAGCTACACTGCTTTGCTTGACTTTAAAAAAATTCACCGCCTGTTTGTGCATTGGATTCCCCATCTCCAATGTTTCGTCTCGCATGTCTTTTGGTTCTCGCCGCCTGCCTGGCATTCGCGAGTTCATGCACCCACCCCACCAAGGACTGGCACCGTAAGTCCGCGGAAGAGGGAACAAGAATAGTCGTCCAATATTATGCCAACAGAATTGAAAGGAATGTCCGTTTCATTGGGGACACTGGGATAGGTGTAGCTTATCCCCCACGCGGTCCATTCATTCCTTGTCACCGGCTTCGAAAAATAAATGCCGGCGACAGCGGGGACGCCATTTACGAAGCCGCAGACCGAGAAGACTACCCCTGCTATGATCGCAGTCTCGGAAATGATCTGGCCATCGTCTCCACCCAGATCCGTGGGCGCACTTTCGAAGTAGCCTTCCTGTATGAGAAAGATAACTCAGGCCGCATAGCCGATATCAGTTATCTACCGGTCAGGACCTCCCTGAACGCCAACGGCGTTCCGCCGTAAAGCCCAGGGTTGCGCGCAGACGCTACCTTGGGTACGCTGCTCGGATTTAAAAACCCTGTAGGGGTTGCGTCGGACGGCTCTTTCTTCCACGCGACTGATCGAAGGTATCATCTCCCACATACAAGAAAGCTGCTTCCACCCATGAAACTCTGGCGCCCAGTTGGACTTAAAGAACTCGCTCTGCTATTCGACACGCAGATGCGCGAGTTTCCGCCGCGCTTACCTGAGCAGCCGATCTTCTACCCCGTGACAAATTTCGGATACGCAGCGCAAATTGCCCGCGAGTGGAATACCCGTGAGGTGGATAGGGTGGGCTACGTCACCGAGTTCGAAGTTGAAGACGACTACGTTGCGCAGTTTGAGCGCCAAATTGTCGGAGGCCGTGAGCACGAGGAGTTGTGGGTGCCTGCCGAGAGCCTGGCAGAATTTAATACACACATCGCTGCTCCTATTGGAGTCGTCGCCGCTTACTTTGGCGAAGGGTTCCAAGGTTTCGTTCCCGAGCAGTTCAGTCTCCGTGGCAAGTCCGCCACGGAGCAATTCGCTGCCCTCACGAAAGGCCTTTCATACAGCAGCTTCGACATGTCGGGTGAGATTGCAGCCAATGCCAAAGCGGTCTTTCTCAATTTTCCCTTCTGGCTGCGCGGCTGTTCGGTAGACGGGCGCTCGCTCACCGAAGGTGAGCAGGAAGCCATCGACTTTGTGCAGAAGCGATGGGTGCTGTTAAACTGTGGCTTTGGATTACCCGAATCTCAGCCAGGGGCGAATTAACCAAGGGTTAGGGTTGCTCACGCTGTCCTAACAATCACCGACAAGATGTGGCCAATGTTCAAGAGTAGGTATTTTCATCAGTTGACGCTCGATGAGACGTTGCCTGACTACCCGTGTTTGAATGGCTTTTACCGGCGTGCCTCCGGCGATGTCGAAGTCGCGTTGATCGGGCATGCAGATATGACTCAACACTGGGAAAGTTTTCTTCGAAAAAGCGAAGATGCTCTCGGTCTCATTCTGGAGCATGAAAATAAATCACTTCAGGCAGCCCTCCCAG
Organism: Phragmitibacter sp.; assembly: GCA_965284365.1. Taxonomy (GTDB): domain Bacteria; phylum Verrucomicrobiota; class Verrucomicrobiia; order Verrucomicrobiales; family Verrucomicrobiaceae; genus Phragmitibacter. The sequence continues at coordinate 6,120,075 of OZ260079.1, read as the reverse complement.
AGATTCACAAAAAGCATCGAGCATATTTTGGCGACCGCTGGTCCGATTTACCCGAAGCTCTGCTCAAAGAACTCGCCCTTAGACTGATTTGTTTCTATACAGACGGTTCTGTTCACTTCTGGTATTCAGGATCAGCGGCGTTCAATCACTTGGATGTTGATTTAGGATTCAATGCCGACCTGAAACTGACTGAAGTGCGATTTGATGGCTGAACGACACAAGCCTAATCGAAGGTCTGATTCAATTCGCACTATCTACCACCATGAACACCCGCGAAGCCATCTTCCCCGCTCACCCCCACGCCCTCTACAAGCAGCACGGCTATTCACCCGCCATCCGCTCGGGCGATTTGTTATTTGTCTCCGGCATGGTCGGGGCCCGTGAAGACGGCACCCCGGAGCCGGAACTCGCAGCCCAGGTGGCGCTGGCCTTTGACAATCTGGAAGCCGTACTGACAGCGGCCGGCGGGACCTTTGATGATGTGGTGGACCTCACATTTTATCTCATCGATCCCGAGGCGAGTGTGGCACTGGTCCTGGAAGCCATGAAGAAAGCTTTCCCTCAGGAGCCACTACCTAACGTGACCGCAGTGGGCGTGAACTGGCTGGCCGGCTTTCAGGTGGAGGTAAAGGTCATCGCGCGCGTGCCCAAGGATGAAACCGCCGCAGGGCAGGTGCTTCCCATTTGATCAATCACGCCCCGAAATGCTTCGGACCTATCATCCTCTACAGAAGAGTCAGAGCGGCAACTACCTGGCTAGCGTCGTGGAGTATGTGCGCGAGAAAGGCTCAGAGGAGAAAGTGAGGGTCTGGGAGAATTCACTTCTCATCCGTGCCGAGTCTCCGAAGGATGCTCTGGCCGAAGCCATCCGTCTGGTCAAAGAAAGGGAATACGAATATCAGGGTGAAGACGGCCACACCTATGAGAATTGCTACGGCGGCATAACTCACCTTTCCCCCATACACGATGAGCTGGAATCAGGTGCTGAATTGTTATGGCTGGATCTAACGGGCATCGACGAAGCTTCTCTGATAGAACGCGTGGCGGGTTTAGAGCTTGAAGAAGTCTATGCGAAGTTCGATCACGTCACCGAGGAGTCGTCTGAATATCCCCCGCAGGCGCTGCCACGAGAACTGCGTGGTGAGGATGACACGGATGAGCCCAGAGCATAACGATAGGACACCGTGTCTACTTTTCTATTTTCTACTGGATTGTTTGTTGTGGTGATGGCTGTGGGTTCGTTCATTGGCCGTCGAGCAATAGAGAGTTTGACGCCTGAGCAGAAACAGGCCGTCTTGGGTTCTGCCCTCAAAGTAAACTGGTACTTAATCGCGCTCGTTTTGTTTATTGGTGGCGAAATTTGGATCGCTACGATACTACGTGATGAGCCTTGGATGATGCCGGCATTCTTCATCTCCTTGTTTTTGGCAGTCGTGCTGTTTTTTGCGCGGATGCATCTTCGCTTCAGGAAACTGAATCTCCCGGCGCGCTTTATAAAGACCCAGGTCGCCTTACATATTGCCACAGTGGTGTGTTTGGCGTTCATGTTCTGGTCGGCCTACAAGATCTATCGGGACGTGAATGTCAGGTCCGCTGAACTCCAGGAAAAAGCCCACGCGATTCGAGATCGGATGTAGGGCAACATTAACTGACTCTAGAGGCGATCGCAGAAGAAAATTTTGGCGCTGACAGGGAAACACACCCAGTGTAGTATGCCGTTATGAGCGCCATCGAGCTTTCCCAGTTCTCTCTCCATGAGAAGTTGCAGATCATGCAGCAGATCTGGGAGGATCTTTCCAGCCATGTCGATGCCTCGGAAGTGCCCCAGTCCCACAGAGACATTTTGGATGAGCGTCGTCGCCGGGTGTCGAGCGGAGAAGCCAAGCTCCTCGACTGGGATCAGGTCAAAGGCACCATTGGGAAGCGATGATCCCCATTCGCATCTCGGATGACGCGTTTGCAGATCTTGAGGACGGCTATTCGTTCTATGAAGCTACGCGGGCTGGGCTGGAGGACTACGGCGAGCCAAGCGTATGCGGGTGGTTGGGATGATCACGGGGAAATTCGTTACATTGCTTTCTTGAATGTGCCGCCTATAAATTCACCACGCGAGGCGGTGCAGGCAGCGATTACGAGTGGGAGGCAACGATGACCATGGATCGCCGAGATGGTAAGTATCGATCATGGTTTTGGGCAGCGTGCGGAGTATGTGTGTTCATCGTCTATCTAATGAGCGTGCCCGCGCTAGAGTTTTCCCCATGGACCCGCAATAAGGTTCCAGAAAGGTTTATGCAACGGTATCGCGCACCGTGGTGGTGGCTCTACACCAACACTCCGCTGCACTGGCCACTATGGACCTACGAGAACTGGTGGCGCGCTCGCGTTGGCGCTGGGAAACTAGCCCCTAATTTTGCGCGCTAGCTCTATCCGATTCCAAATTAGAACACTACCAATCTTCTATGCCAGTCTCACCATCCATCGACCTCCTCCGCGCAGCCTACGCAGCATTCAACGCACGGGACATACCCGCCGCCCTTGCATTGATGACTCCGGACGTCGCATGGCCCCGCGCCTTCAAGGGCGGCTTTGTCCGTAGGCCGGAGGAAGTCGGGGCCTACTGGACAGAACAGTGGAGCGAGATTGATCCGCATGTGGAGCCGGTCGCTTTTCATGAAGAAGACGACGGACGCATCCTGGTCGAAGTGCATCAGGTAGTGCGCGATCTGGCAGGCGCCATCCTTGCCGATGATCGCGTGGGCCATCGTTTCACGATAAAGGATGGGTTGATTCAAAAGATGGAAGTTCGCTCCTCCCCATAGTATCCCATGTTTCCCCATCTACCTTCACTTGCTGTTATGATAGCCATTTGTCTGAACTCCTGTTCAACGACGAGCCAGCCCACACCAGTTGATCCTGACCACGCACTGGCGGAACGAACGAGAGAATCGCTGATGACTCCGCCTGAAAATCGTCTCTTCGAACTGAAAGCCCACCGCGACGAATGGATCAAGGCATCCTGCTCGCATCATATCCACAGCAATGGAGAATGCATTTTTTACTTTGAGCTTGGGTTCAGAGCTTTTGTTGTCTTCGATGATGCTGGTTATCCCTTAAATATGCTATCCTACTGAGCTTCGCAGTGCCTAGCCTACGATGTGTTAAGAGGAAGATCGTGGGGCTTAGCGAGGACCGTCCTCTAGACAAACGCAGCTACCCAGCGCAAACATGTCTTCACTCATGAAAATGTTCCGCCTGGATTTTACACTCCTCGCCATCGGCATCATCTCCCTGGCCGCGGCGGCCTGCACGCGTGCAGCAGACACACCGCCCCCCATCTATCTTGTGCTTCTGCGAGCCCCAGATCAGCGGGATGCAAAGCAGGAAGACATTCAGGTGGAAAAAATCATCGATCTGCTTTCGGGATCAAATGACGCAGCGTCGGTCGATTTGCCCCCGGCTTTCATCGACCAGACCAGCCAGAAGTTTGCGGCAGAGCTAAGGGCTGCAGCAGCCAAGGATAATCGGCCAACCAATGCCCAGCCGACGTTCGCCAGTTTTGTGTTCGCACCCACAGCAACAGGAGAAGCGGCCAAACCGTCTGAAATCTCCTTCAGTGCTTTTAACGAGCTGATGAATCACACGGCTGAAATACGAGTCATGGGGCAGAGCGGCGCTGTCTCCACTTTCGGCGCAGACTTGGGCCGCTCGGCTATGTTCATCTCCTATTATGCGCTGAGTCTGCCCAAGGGGACAAGTGAAGAACGCGAAACCGTCGTCAATGCAGAGATTCAGCGCTGCACTGCGAATGTGCAGAATGCGGAAATCCTTTCACGCGCGAACCTCTCTACGAGCGAACAGACGATCATTGAATTCACCTGCAAATCCCCGCGCAATAGGTCACTGACCATTCGGACGCGTTACCTCTGCAATGACCGTGTGATGTTGGCACTCAACGCCACCACGACCGACGGACAATCCGATGAGGATGCCAAAGCCTTTGATAAGCTATTTGAAGCCTTCCGCTTTCGGTAAATTGGATGGGTGGGCGGGCGATCCGCCAACTAACTTTCGCCATGACACAGCCCAAGCAAACCTATCTCGAGCCGACGCAGGAATCGAGACGCGTCTTCTTCAGCCAGGGAATCAAAGGTCCGATTTCCATGCTGAACCTGCTGAGGTTCCGCGCAGTTGCTGACTATGCGGCGACTCCTGAACTGGCTCCGTCTGGGCCCATCTCAGGAGCGGAAGCTTACCAGTTGTACATCGATCATACGCTCCCGTATCTACGAGAGTCGGGAGGGGAGATCACCTTCTTCGGCACGGGAGGTCAGTATTTGATAGAGCCCAGTGAGGAACGCTGGGATGCGGTGATGATCGTGCGGCAGAGCAGCGCGGAGGCGTTCCTGGCTTTCGCGACGAACGCGGATTACCTGTCAGGCATGGGGCATCGCGTCGCGGCCTTGGAGGATTCACGCTTGCTGCCGATGGTGGAGGGTGGTGGGGTGGGGTTGCTATCTTAGAGTGCAGCTGGCTCTGCCAATCAATTTATCTAATGAATGTGCGACCAGAAAAACTACCATGAACACTCCCCAGTCGAATCAAACTAATGCTCGGAAAAGTCCTTTGTATTGGGCGGGCATTGTGACCGGTTTTGGTGGGGGCTTGTTGATCGCTTCCATCCTGCATCATCAGTTCACAGGCCTTCCCACAAACGATCTGATCCGCATTTTTGGATTCGTTTTCCTTTTCGCAGGAGCGATTCTCGCGGATCGAATTTCCTCTCGAGTAAAGTCAGATAGCAGCTGCGGCTCAACAGATTCCAAACCATAACAAGCCGGGCATCAGGGGGAGCAATCACCTATGAATACCAAACCAACGTGTCGCGATTGCGGTGGCCACGCGTTTTACTCGCGGAATGTTTCTTTGCGCGGTTACCTGGGCGCCATCCTGCCGCTGGGCATATTCGCGCCGCGCGATTTGAAGCTGCGCATCTGCGGCGACTGCGGGCTGATGGATTGGTTTGTTCAGCCATCGACCATGGAAAAGGTGAAGCTGAAGTTACGAAGGAGTTGGAGGAGTTGGAGGAGTGAGAGGCTCCCCACATAGGACAGCCACGTATGCTCGGAAGGAATGAAAAATTGGATCACTGCCCACAATTTTATTGCAAATTACATAAGGATGCACAAAAAGAATCTTCCGGTGTTTTTCGATTGCAAGGCAAATCCTTTCGTTTGCAGCGAACATCCACAATCAAGTCGGCTGGTTATTTGCAATTAGCTAGAGAGAAACCATTCACATGATCGAACTTCGCGTCAGTAATTGGAGTGAACTTAATGAACAGTTGTTTTCTGACACGTGGAACCCAGCAATAAAGCGGTTTCGATCCTCTTTCGCATACCGAGGGGTTTCAGAATCCGCGTTCTCTCTATCCACAAGTCTGGCAAGGCTCGGAAAGCCCTATCCTAATATGGAGCGTAATCTACTGAAGCAATTTCAGAAGTATGCTCACAAGAGCGTAGTAGAGAAGAACACGGATTGGCATTGGTTGAGTGTCGCCCAGCACCACGGATTACCTACGCGACTCTTGGACTGGACGTACTCCCCTTTAGCCGCGCTGCATTTCGCTACGTTCGATTTGGATTCACATGAGGGCAAAGATGCGGCAATATGGAAAGTCAATTATTCTCAAGTGCACGATTTGCTACAGGCGTCGGAAACAGAAAGCTTGGACAAGCTGGGCGCGCGAATCTTTTCAGTTGATGCACTTTCGTCGACTATTAAAGGCTTGGACGATCTCGACAGCCGCTCGGCGGCTCACTATAAGATAGCCGTATTCTTTGAGCCTCCATCAATAGATGAGCGGATAGTGAATCAATTTGCGTATTTTTCCGTGATAAGTGACAGTCAAATGTCTTTTGATGCATGGCTTAAATTGCCGCACGTCGCTGGCTCTGTTGATGCAGTCAAGATAGTTATTCCAGAAGCACTAAAATGGGAAATTCGTGACAAGCTCGATCAGTCCAATATTAACGAGCGCGTGCTGATGACTGGATTAGATGGGCTTTGCGCTTGGCTGCGGCGACATTATAAGTCGAGAATTTGAACGAGTACCATCACGCGTCATCGCGTTTGTACCAGTCTGGATCTAGTACATGAAGCCGATGATCTATCCCATCACCTTCCGGTTTGACGACATGACGGTTGCCAGTGGAGGTTCCCACCCTGGAATTGACACAGTAGTGCGAGGCGAAGACCGAGCACCTTGGAGTGCTGGAGCTTGCTCCAGCCTTCTCGAGTCGGGGCTTGCCACGCCGCACCCGTGCGCGAGGCGCAGCCTCGCCTGAACTTTTCTGGCGCCTCTACCTTTGCAAAACACTCGCCTTGCAAAACCCTGAACTTTGCGATGAGGGTAACTACCATTGAAACTGCCATTGACTCCCACACGGAAGCGCATTTCATGACCGTCGGTCAATTAATTCCTATATCGTGATGTCTCGTCTCTTTGCCCCGCTCCTGCTCCAGTTCCTACTTCTATCCCTGCCTTTCACGCTCTGCGCCCAGGCTGAACCCAAGGAGAAAGAAACGGCGGATGCTTTCGATGCCGGTGAGGCAGCTTACATGTCGGGAAATTATGCCAGGGCGGTCGAACATTTCACCCGGGCAATCAAAGAAGGAGCTGATGATCCCGCCACTTATGGAAATCGTGCGAGCGCCTATTCCTATCTCGGCAAGCTGGATGAAGCCCTGAAGGACTACGATACCGCACTCAAGCTGGCGATCGAGATAACTGGTGACGCCAAAGACAAACGGCTGGCCTACATCTACTACAACATCGCCTATGCCTACGACCACGCCGGCAAGATTCCGGAGGCACTGGTGAACTACGAAAAGTCCATCGCGCTCGATGCCACCTACCCCGATGCGCATAGCAACACTGCCTGGATCCTGGCCACCTCACCCGATGACAAGATTCGCAATCCCCAAAAGGCCATCAGGTATGCTTTGGCCGCGGTAGATCTTTCGGAATCGCCCAAGGCCCGTGTGCTGGACACGCTCGCAGCCGCGTATGCCGCCAATGGCCAGTTCGACCTCGCCGTGCGCCATCAGGAAGAAGCCATCAAGGCAGCCAACGATCCTACCGAGAAAGGCCAATACACGAAGCGCCTGCCGCTGTATAAGGCGAAGAAGCCTTACCTGGAGAAGGTGCAGTAAGGTCGCCGGCGAAATTTGGTCTGGAATTTTTCGAGTGAATTTTTAGCCAAGGCCACTACCGGAGAGCTATGCGCCTCCTCATTTACTTTGTCTTAATCTTTTGTGCCATGCTGATTGCCGGCGCTTACGGGGCCGTGCACGACCAGATCAGTTTCACAGTATCCACCGAGTACTTTACCAAGTTCAAATACATTCAGTTTGGCCTGGAGGATTCAGCATTACCGGACCGTGTGAAAGCGGCGTACATCGGGTTTCTCGCCAGTTGGTGGATGGGTCTGCCGATCGGGCTGTTCGTCGGAGCGCTGGGCTTTCTCCATCAATCTCCTTCCGCCATGTTTTTTAGATCCCTTCGGTCTTTCGGCGTTGTCGCTCTGGTGGCGCTGCTGATCGGTCTGGGTGGTCTTGTCTACGGATGGTTCTTCGCCAGTCATCAGGTGGAAGACTATCAACACCTTTGGTTTATCCCTCGCGATTTGGAGTTCCCGAAAAACTTCCTCGCAGTCGGATATATGCACAACTTCAGCTATCTCGGCGGAGCCATTGGGTTGTTCGCGGGATTGATTGCTCAGTTTGTGCAACGTTCCAAGAAGCATGGGTGAGTAGATGGAATGGCGCGCGGATGGTGATGGAGTGGGGGAATACCCATCATCAATAAGTTTTGCGATGACGATGAATTTGGTTGGGCGGGACCGTATTCTCTCCTTCAGCGCTTCGACCAGTTTTTGCTCGCCTGCAAGTTATGCTGCATGCCGTCACTCTTGGCAATACGTTACGCAGATGATCGCAGGGTCTCTGCGAGATAACGTGCCGTTACACTTCGTTTCACCCGGGCGACTTCTTCCGGCCTTCCCGAGGCAACGATAGAACCGCCTTCCTCACCAGCCCCGGGACCCATGTCGATGAGCCAATCGCTTGCCGCTGCTACCTCCATGTCATGCTCGATCACCAGCACCGTGTGGCCCGCGTCGACCAGGCTTTGCAGTTGCTCCAGGAGTCGATCGACGTCCGAAGGGTGTAGCCCCGTCGTCGGTTCATCGAGGATGTAAAGCGTGTGCCCTCGGCTCACTCTCTGCAGTTCAGTCGCAAGCTTTATTCGCTGAGCCTCGCCGCCAGATAGTTCGGTCGCAGCCTGACCAAGACGCAGGTAGCCCAGGCCTACCTGCTTCAAGACGTTCAGTGAACGGGCCACTGAGGACTGGTCAGCAAAGAACTCCAGAGCCGTGTCCACCGTCATCCCCAGGACTTCAGCAATGTTCTTTCCCTGAAACTTGATCTGGAGGGTTTTGGGGTTGTAGCGGGCTCCATGGCAGTCGGGGCACGGCGCATACACACCGGGCAAAAAGAGAAGTTCTACAAAAACGAAACCTTCGCCCTGACATTTCTCGCAGCGGCCTTTGGCCACGTTGAACGAAAAGTGTCCTGCCGTGTAGCCATGCTTTTTAGCGGCTGCACACTCAGAAAACAGGCTTCGGACATGGTCAAAGAGCCCGGTGTAGGTGGCTAGATTCGAACGCGGAGTACGTCCGATGGGTTTTTGATCAACCTGCACCAGGCGTTTTATCACGTCGGCGCCTTTTACAATTTTGCCTCCAAGGGGCAGGGACTCGGCCTGGTCCGGGGAGTCCTCCTCATCAGATTCGAGTTTTTGCCCAAGGTGTTGCACCACTAGCTGGACGACTACCTGACTCACCAGGCTCGATTTGCCTGAACCAGAAACTCCGGTCACCGTCGTGAAAACGCCTAGAGGGAAGGAAACTTCGAGATCCTGTAGATTGTTCCGCGTTACTCCTTCAAGGCACAGCCAGGCTTCGGGTTTGCGCCGTGGTCTTTTGGGAGGAGCGCGCGTGTGGAAGAGGTAAGCGCTGGTAGAGGAGCCAGGAATATTCCTCAGACCCTCGAGGGGACCGCTATAAAGCACTTCGCCTCCACCCTCACCGGCGCCCGGGCCCACATCGACAATCCAGTCTGCCTGTCGCACCACATCGAGTTCATGTTCGACAACGAACAACGAATTCCCGCCGAATTTTAACTTGTCCAGTGCCGCCAATAAAGCCTCCGTGTCCGCCGGATGGAGGCCCGCCGAGGGCTCGTCCAACACGTAAACCACCCCAAAGAGATTGGAGCGGACCTGGGTGGCAAGCCGCAGTCTCTGTAGTTCGCCGGGCGAAAGGGTGGGGGTGCTGCGGTCCAGGGACAAATAGCCCAGTCCCAGGTCGAGCAGGATGTCCAGCCGCGCCTCCAGGTCCAGACAGATGCGCTGCGTGACGATTGCTTTTTCGGGATGAAGGGTGGCCATCTTGGCCCAGCCCGAGGCTTTAGCCTGCGCATACGGTGCTACGAGCTCCGCCACCCGTTTCAGGGGCATGTCCGATAGTTCCGCCAGGTCGAATCCGGCAAATGTCACTGATAGAGCTTCTTTGCGTAGTCGCTTTCCCTGGCAGAGCGTGCATGGGCTGCTTACCATGTACCGTGAGACACGCTTCTTCATGGAAGCGCTTTCCGTCTTGGCGAAGGTCTCCAGGACGTAGCGGCGCGCGCCCGTAAATGTGCCCATATAGCTGGGCTCAGTCTTGCGGCGAATGGCTTCTCGAATCTGTTCGCGATTCCAGTTGGCGTAGACAGGCACAACGGGCTGCTCATCTGTAAACAACAACCAATGGCGATCTTTCTCTGACAACTCACGCCAGGGTTTGTCGATATCAAATCCCAAGGTGGTCACAATATCCCTCAGGTTTTGACCATGCCAGGCGGGCGGCCATGCGGCGATGGCCCTTTCTCGAATGGTGAGCGTGTCATCGGGCACCATCGATTTTTCCGTCACGTCGAACACCTTCCCAAGACCGTGACACTGTGGGCAGGCGCCCTCAGGTGTATTGGCTGAAAACGAATCCGCGTAGAGCAAGGGCTGCCCGGGCGGGTAGTCACCCGCGCGGGAGTACAACATCCGCAGAAGATTGGATAATGTTGTGACAGTGCCCACGAGGGACCGTGTGCTGGGTGCACCCCGCTGCTGCTGCAATGCCACGGCCGGAGGCAGGCCGTCTATGGAATCGACATCCGGAACATCCAATTGGTGAAACAGGCGGCGAGCGTACGGGGCCACTGATTCGAGGTAGCGACGTTGGGCTTCCGCATACAGGGTCCCGAAAGCCAGCGAGGATTTGCCCGAGCCCGATACGCCCGTGAACACCACCAATTGGTTCCTTGGAATATCCACGGACACATTCTTCAGATTGTGAACGCGGGCTCCGCGAACCTGAACGAAATCTTCCATGGCAGCCATGGGCTTTGTGCGGCCGGATGGCTTTCTTGGTGACTTCATAATACAGGATGAGACGAACCAGTGTGTATCGCACCGTGTCCACGAAGTGGCGGTTGTTATATCGCCAGCGGCGCAATGACCCTGCCACTCTGCCCCCACGGGCCGCCTGTACGGTGCGGTTCACCATAGTGGGGATTGGTTCCCTGTTCCACTCCATCATTCGCCGCCTCGGAGAGCCGCTGGATGAAGGTGGTGGTGAGTGAGACTCCAGAACCGGCAAAGAGCGAGAGTAAGCAGCATAGGAAATAGCGTTCAGGCCAATAGCAGTTGCACTGACCCGCGCTAATTTCTACCCCAGGACATATTAATCGAAAAAAACGAATTCCTTGGAAGCCGTCGCAACTCTGCTAACACTTGGATAATTCAATTCAAATGCCCGTCGGTACCAGCCTCTTTTAAACATTATGATCGCAAAAATGAAGTGCTCCAACTGTGGCGCCGAAGTATCGAACCTCAAAATCGAGCCCGGAAAGAAGCAATTCTGGTTTATTATCCCCCTGATGCTGATCGGATTTCTGCCTTTGGCCCAGATCTATTGGTTCAAAGGGGACGCAATGAAAGACCTCGTCATCTCGGAAGTGCAGAAGAAGATAAACGGCCGGTTCGTGGAGATCACGGGGCTGATCACCAACAATGGCGGCTACAAGTTCACCAGCGTGGTCATTGAGGCTGAATTCTTTGATGCGGGGGGTAAATTCCTGGATGAAGCGAGCGAGTATATACGCTCGGACGTAGCGGCCAAAGGTAAAGAGTATTTTAAAATCAGGATGGCAAATCCGACCAATGAAGCAAGCGCACCGGAAACGAAGATGGTGGTGAAAATCGTGAGCGGGCGTTCGCAGAGTTTGTAAGGGACGTCGGGAGCCGGTAAGGTTAGTCGGCGTGCTTTATAATGGTGAAAGGCATTGAGTCATAATTAAGGTTTGCTGGTGAGTCATGAGAAGCTGGATCTGGTATTTGGTGATTGCGGTCGTCTTCACGGTTATCGGGACGTTTTTGAGGAAGGAGTATGATCGTGTATGGTCCCGGAGCTATGTTGCACTGACGTCGACTCGCCTGGATCAGGATTCACTGTTGAAGATTGAGGTGAAGTATCCGTCGAGTTCGAGGAACCATCAGGTCCGGCCTGGAGTGCTCCTCGTGGATCTCTACAATGGATCCAACTACTATGTGACGGACGTTGTCTTAAGCGTGACGATGACTGGTCCAGATGGGCAACGGGTGTTCGAGCGGCCCTATCGCATCCCACACTGCCGGGTGGAAAGCCTGGCCTTTAGTGTATTCGAGGTTCCCGTTGTGGCGAATAGTGAGGGTGCAGCCTTTGACGTGAATTTGGTGAGCGCGCAGGGCAATCCGCATCGGGCATTTCGTTGAGGGTTGCCTGGCAGCTTAAGGCGCATGACGTGCTAGCAACAACGACCATGGGATTATACACCTCCATCTACTTCACACCCGTGGACCGCACTTGGATGGCGCCGCCCGCGTTCATTCGTGACGTAGCTGCAATCCTGGAGGTGACAATCATCGATCTCTTTACCGTATACCGCGTTATTTCCGATGACGCCGGTCCGAGTGAGGATGAACGTTATGAGATGGTGTGTGAAATGAGTAAAGTCCCGGTCGAAGAAGCGCTGCTACAGCGCCGCGCTGGAAAAGGTCAATGGACGCACGTTATGTTCCCCTGTGGTGATTTCATGAGGGGCCTTCATGGTGAGATCTTTTCGGTATTGCCAGAAGCGCTGTATCGCGATTTCGTGCCGTGGGATGCTTCGATCTGCGATGGCTATTGGGCAGTCGAATTTTATGAGAATGGCGAACGGAATGACGGAGGGGTGCTCGCCTTTGTGCTAAGCGCGTCAGGCTGCCCCGCGAACTTGCCTTTATATCTGGAGGAGTTTTTGGAGATCAGAGGCGTTGCAGCTTTCCAGCGGAAGCTCGAAGCTCTGTCCAGTCAACCCTGGACGGCAGTGATCAATTTAGGGTGACAGCCAAATGGCCATTTTGCTGTGACGAAGCCAGTTGATTTTGTGCTTAGTTAGATGGTTCATGCAATCCAAGCAAAATATGCAACTTAAGGAGGTCGTTGACCATTATATGGCAAAGCTGCGTGCAGGCGACTTTGAGGCTGCTTTTTTTGGTCTTATTGATATGGATCAGGACATTGTCCGAAATCTTATGGCGGTCTACCGTTCTGAAAAATCGCCCGAGTTGCGCGCGGATTTGCTACAGATCATTCAGGAGTTTCGGACACCTCTGGCACTTCCGGTTCTGGCTGAGGCGCTGCTAAAACGCGATGATGCGGGA